>JANWZB010000006.1 GCA_025055035.1 Candidatus Kapaibacterium sp. | reverse complement strand
TTTATTATTGCCGTATGGAAGTTTGGATACAGCTATCTCTTATCCTTGCGCTCACATCATTTTCAGCGCTGTGCCTCTATGCGATTGCTACACTGCAACGCCTGCGTCGTGCGTTACGTAGTATTCAGAGTCTTGAGCAAGCACTGAATGGTGTTCCTGCTAACATACGAGAAGCAGAGCGCCGAATAGCGGGAATTTTGGATAATCTTGAAAGCCTTACTAGAGCAGCAGCGCTTCTTATGCAACAGTTGCACCAAGATATGCAGTTCTCAACAGGCATTTTCGGGGAAGTTGAGGCACTAAGCCTACAACTGCGACGGTTGCGAGAGTTCCTTCAAACAGGAATTGTTGAGCCTTTGGGGACAATTGCACGAACAGTACGGGCGCTTGGAAAAGCATCACAGGCATTTAATGAATCCCTTCGGAAGTCTAAAGCACCAGAAAGCGCGTTGTATATAAGGTAAAAGATTGTGCCTGCTTGTGTAACAAGCAGGCAAGCGGGAAACTTTTCATAAGAACGGCGCGTCGAAGAAGCGTGTGCTTATTTTCCTACAGCACGTTTGATATGCTCGTTCAACTTCGGAAGTACGTCAAACACATCACCCACGATACCATAATCGGCAATCTGAAAAATTGGTGCATCTTTGTCTTTGTTAATCGCAACAATAACTTTTGACGACGACATACCAGCCAGATGTTGAATTGCTCCAGAAATACCAGCTGCAACGTAGAGCGAAGGGGAAACAGTTTTGCCCGTTTGACCAACTTGCTCGCTGTGAGGACGCCATCCTGCATCAACGACAGCACGAGAAGCACCAACAGCACCACCAAGTGTACTTGCAAGATTTTCAACAAGGTAGAAATTCTCAGGACCTTTCAAACCGCGACCACCCGATACGATAATGTCTGCCTCAGCGACATCAAGTTTGCCTGTATTTCTGCTAACACTTGTTACCACAGCTTTGACATGAGCTTCCGTCAGTGATGGTGAAAAGGTGCGTATTGTGCATTCTACGGGGGAATCTACTTTTTTTGCTGTAAAAACATTTGGGCGAATTGTGATGACCTTCTGTGCTGTTGTTATTGTGATTTTTAGCCGCGCTTTGCCGGCATACACTGGACGTGTAACAATCAGTTTCCCATCTACAACCTCATGGGCGATTGTATCAGCTGCAAGCCCTGCCTGAAGCTTTATAGCAAGACGGGCAGCAATTTCCTTACCTGTAGCAGATGCTGGCAGTAGCACAATATGTGCTTGTTCTGCTTGGGCCGCCTGAGCAAGGGTTTCTGCATATGCAGAAGTAGACTTCTTATCGAGGAGAGGATGCTGAGCACTAAGGCACGATGTGAGACCGTATAACCCTGCTGGGCTGGTATCAACAGAGCCAATAGCAATACCAACGACTGAGCCACTCAACTGCTGGGCAAGAGCATGAGCAGCGGTAATAGCCTCAAATGCCGTTTTTTTAAGCTTTCCATCGATGGCTTCGAGATATACAAGAATGTTCATAGCTGGATAGTTCAAAGGTGAAAAATACTATGTTATATGCGCTGTGTTATATGGGTTATATGCGCTGTATAAATACCTAGATAACTTTCGCTTCTTCATGTAGCAGTCTGACAAGCTCAGCAATGTCGTTGTCGCTATCACCCAGAATTTTTCCTTTGGCTTTTGCTGGTGGAAGCTCAAGAGCAACAACTTCAGTGCGAGCTTGGACTTCTAGTGCTGAGCGCTCTTCAATTGGTTTCGACTTTGCTTTCATAATATCTGGAAGCTTTGGGTATCGCGGTTCATTCAAACCCTTTTGTGCAGAAATGACAACAGGTAGGCTCGTTACAAGAGTTTCTTTTCCGCCTTCGATATCACGTTCAGCTGTAACAGTAGAGCCGTTTATTTCGAGCTTCGATGTAATAGTTACTGATGGCATATCGAGTAATTCCGCGACCATAGGAGCGATCTGGAATGAGTCAAAATCAATACTCTGACGCCCAAACAACAGGACATCGGGCCGAAGCTCCTTTGCTAGTGCTGCAAGATTCTGTGCTACGACAAATGAATCTGTACTGTTTCCCTTAATCAGTATTGCTTTATCAACCTGCAATGCTAGAGCAGTGCGGAGAACTTCTTTAGCAGTATCGCCTCCAACCGTTACTGCTGTCACAGTTCCACCGTGCTTCTCGCGCAGGCGAAGCGCCTCTTCGAGAGCGAACTCATCATAGGGATTCATAATATACTTTACGCCTTTATTATCAATAGATTTGCCGTCTGCCCCGATAACAATCTTCGTTGTTGTATCGGGAACATGCGAAAGGCCAACAAGAATATTCATAATCGTACTGCATCTCCTGAAAAAGTGAAAAAATACTCAGTAAACACTCACAATGTAGTTGAGTAGTTGATGTATAAACAGTTGAGCAAGCAAATGTACAAAAAAATGTCTGAGCAGACAAACGATTTCACGGAAGGAAGAAATTTTCTGTTGGGAATGTTTGTTTTTTTCTTAAACTCGTGCACAGGAAGCGCACACGCTAAAGGCATATCACTGTCAATGAGTGGTGTAACTTTTTGCCCATTGAGCCGTTTTTCTTACTAAGCTCTTGCTGCTGAGCGCTGTAGTGCGCGAAACGGGCATAAGTGCGCCTACCAGTCTATATATGTGTCTCCTCCATTTCATAGATAGAGCGTTGCAACTATGAATTGCCTTCAGTATTTGTCGACAGCTGCTCTGCATGACATCTCTCGTGTGATGCTTTTAGCAGCTCTTGCGTGTAGTCTAGTGTGGAACAATAACTATCTGTACGCTCAAGCTCCACAATTTGGGTCTATGCGTACGCAATATCAAACACTTGAATGGAGAATGATAGAAGCACGAAGCTTTGATGTGTATTACCATCAAGGTGGTGAATATCTTGGTCAATATGCAGCAGCAGTGCTTGAGGAGTCTTTTAAAAGTGTCCAACGGATACTAGGTACAGCGCTAACAGACAGGCTGCCCGTTGTTGTTTATACTTCGCCCTACGAAGCTGAGCAATCGAATGTGAAAGAAGCACTCATACCGTTTGCACTCTCAGATATTAATATACTTCGCCGCAGCCGCATGGTGGTTGCATTCAAGGGAGATTGGTATGAGTTTAAGCGCGATATTGTGCGCGAGCTGACGCGGGGCATTATACATCTTGTCTTGTATGGTGCAGTACTGCCTCCTGCAGTAGGAGGGCAGTTTGAAGTGCCAGAGTGGTGTATTGAGGGCCTAGCTGAGTTCTGCGCAAACGATGGAACGGTGACGTATGAAACTGATATGGCACTTCGTGCTATTGTGAGCAACGAGCGATTTGCTACGCTCAATGCCGTAGAGCGCTCCAGCATTGTACCAATAGGTCATGCGCTCTTCTGGTACATCAGCGAGAAGTTTGGCGCGGGGCGTATTGCCGAGTTTATCACGCGTGTACGTGGGCTTCGCTCTATGGAGAACGCTTTCCGTACAACATTTGGCCTCTCAATTGACGCTTTCTCTGCGGTATGGAAACGTGAGCTCAAAGAGTTATACGCGCCCGACGCAGCACGGAGTGATAATATAGAAAAAATCGCTACGCGTATCACCGATACGGACAAAGATGGCTCGCAGGCTAACGTACATCCTGTCTGGTCTCCTGTACGGGACAAATCAGGTGCGGAACGCTTAGCATATCTATCTGCACAAGCAAACACATGGCATGTTATGCTGTACACCGATGGAAAACAAAAGCGTCTTGAACGTGTGTTGAGCACGGGGAAGACGTTTGAGCCTCTGCGAGCGCTGTTCTGGAGTAGCACGTCGCTACTGGCATGGAGACCTGATGGAACACAAATCGCTGCCGTTGTCAGCACCGACGGAGCAGATGGTGTCATGCTTGTTAATCCAACTACAGGAGCGCAGCAGCGGCTTGATGTACGATTCAGAATTATCAAAGGTATCGCGTGGTCGCCCGATAGTAAACTCCTTGCACTCGCCGCAACAGAAAATGAAGCGACCAACCTCTATCTATACGATATTGCAACGAAGAGACTCAGCAAATTAACCAACGATGTATTCACAGAGCTCGAGCCAACGTGGTCTCCTGACGGGAAAGTGCTATACTTCCTGTCAGATAGAGGAGCAAATCTCACAGTAGCATCCTCCTCGGCGAGTGTGCAATTGTGGGAGTATCCTGTGCATCATTCTGATATTTACAGCTACACGCTAGCAACAAAACAAATTACCCGTTTGACATCAACACCCAATGAGCGCAAAATTTCTCTTGCTCTAGCGCATGATGGTAAACGCTTGCTCTATGTATCCGACCGCAGTGGTATCTATAACGTATACGAGTTAAATCTTACGACCTACACGAGTACTGCACGCAGTAATCTTCAGTATGGCGCATGGGATGTGGAGCTGAGCAGAAGTAGTTCCTTACTCACATTCTCTGCAATGACCAAAAGCGGGCTGAACATCTTTTCGCTTTCCGCACCCTTTGAGCGCAAGGTGTCTGAACCCGAACCAACGCAACTCCGCAAGCAAAGTATGGAGCGAGAATCTGCAGCAGAAAAGGTACTTGCAGGTACAAGTGCTTTCTCCGAAGATACAAAAGTGCAGCAATCTCATGGCCTTATTGTTCAATATGCTCCAGATACATTGCGGGGATACGGACGCGTGGCGCTGACATTTGAAAACCAAAAAATGGTTATTCCGAATTCCGAGATTCTATCGCAGGCTGCTCTTCAGCAATCCCGAGACGATAATACCTTTGCCATTCCCGGCAAGTATCCCACTGTGCCTGTAGAGTATCAACTTGGGCTCGTAACATGGTCAGCAACCCCTACGTTTGACACGTTCTTTTCTTCAAGTCCAAGTGTATTTCAAGAAACACTTCTGAGCAATCTTGGTATGGTGGTACAAGGGCTATGGATGGACGCGCTTGGCGACCATCGCCTGTTTGCTATGGCAAATCTTGCAAGTGTTCTCTTGAATCTGAACAACAATGATGTGCTTCTGTCCTACACGTATTTACCCCAAATTATAGACTACGAGGTGCAGCTGTTCCGCTCAGGGCGCGAGAATATTATTATTGACCAACGCGAGCCAGTGCGAGTGTTACTAGCGTACTGGGGAGCTTCTGGCAAAGCAATATTGCCTCTATCTTCCGATATGCGTATCGAAGGTAAGCTTGCTATCTTGAATACGCTGCGCAGCAGTGACCGCACGCCACGCGTGAATCGTTCGGATATTATTCTTGCGCCTGAGGCACGGTTTGTCATCGATAATGCTGAGATAGGATTTTTTGGTCCGATATCAGGCATACGAGCATCGGTACAGATTGATGCTGTGCCCGGCATGGCTGGATTAGGCTTTGTTCGCGGTATTGGGGATTATAGGCAGTATGTCTCGATACACAATATTGGAACGCTTGTTGCACGCATTGCGGCAGGAACGAATCTTGGTGATACTCCACAAAACTTTCTTGCTGGTGGGCAGGAAAATGCTGTGCTCGGACGCTCAGTGGCACCAGAAATACTACCATTCAATCGAGCAGAAGACATATACTTCGTACACCCTGTGATGCCCTTGCGGGGCTTCTCTATCGCCGATGCACAAGGTAGAAACTTCTTCAGTGTCAATGTAGAAGCGCGTGTTATGCTCCTGCGGCCAGAGCATACCTCGTCATTCCTCAGCAGTATTTTGTATGGGGTACAGGCTGTGTGCTTTGTAGATATCGCAAGTGCATGGACAAATCCTTTGCGATTGAATCTTCCACGCGCAGTCTTCGATACATTCGACCGCTACGTTGGTCTTGCAGGTGGGGATTTGCTTATGTCGCTTGGCGTAGGAATACGTACGTATGCGTTTGGCTCGTTTCCTGTGCGCGTAGATATGGCTTGGCAGAACTTGCAGTCTGGATTGATGCAGCCCCGACTAACGATTGGATTTGGATATAATTTCTGATGCCTCTGCCTGCCCAGAACTTTAAGCGACTACATATCTTAAGCAGCCTGCGCTCTTGCAAGAAACTCTTTGTAAGCATGCGCAGGCTTTTTTTTACAATAGAGGCTAAGTTTCTTCGTTTTTTTTAGAGCCTACTTCGCACAGAAAACAAAGCAGAAACTTGCACTCACTGTAATGTAATTCTCACAAGAAGGGACAATGTATGCTGTATGTAACACGGAGATGCCATTTTTCTGCATCGCACCGACTCTACAACCCTGAATGGACAGACGAGCAAAACGATGCTGTATTCGACAAATGCAATAATCTCTATGGGCATGGACATAATTACGTTCTCGAAGTAACAGTAGCTGGGCATCCCGACCCTGAAACTGGTTACGTGATTGACCTCAAAAAACTACGTGACATCATCGAGAAAGAAATTGTTGAAAAAGTTGACCATAAGCATCTGAACTACGACGTAGATTTTTTACAAGGGATTATTCCAACAGCTGAAAATATTGCCGTTGTGTTCTGGAATATTCTTGAATCTAAGATTCCTTCGGGCAAGCTCTATTCGGTGAAACTGTTTGAATCCGACAATAATCTTGTGGAATACTTCGGCGAACCGGTGTCGATTAAACGCTTTGTTTCGAATTATGCCTCTGCGGAGCTTGTATGAGTACAGTGCCACACGCGAGAAATGGGAAAAGTATTGGTAGCTCCATGCCGGATACTGTAAGCAATGGCTACATGCACGCCCACAACACGCAGTACACAGATGATGAACATGCCAAGCTTGATACGGAAGATCACATACCCACGCTTTTACCAGGCAAAGAACGTTTTCCCCAGTATTCAGCGCTCGGCTACCGCTTATTCGATGCAAATGAAAATATGGTGCTCAGTAGTGCTGAACGCGAAGAAATGAAACGCTTAGCGGAATTGAAGATTCAAGAACTCTTCGATATCTTAAGGATTGACAGGAACGACCCAAACTCACGCGATACGCCTCGACGGCTTGCTAGAATGTGGGTGGATGAATTATTTCGGGGACGATACGAAGCTCCACCTCAATGCACAGTCTTTCCTAATCGCAGGGGAGTACACGAGCTTGTTATCAGCAAAGGTATTGCTGTGATGTCTGTATGCTCTCATCATTGGCAAACTATAGCGGGGACATGTGCTATTGGCTATATTCCAGGCGATTATGTAATCGGCTTGTCCAAAATCACGCGGATTGTGGATTGGTTCGCACGGCGTGGTCAAATTCAAGAGGAACTTGGTGAGCAAATTGCAGAATACCTGTATCAACTTCTTCAGCCAGAGGCAGTGATTGTAACGATTACGTCGCGGCACTACTGTATGATTGCTCGTGGAGTGAGTAGCGAAGAGGACAAAGCGTACATGACAACTACTGCTATGCGAGGTAGCATCGTGCACAAAGAAGCCCTGCGTAATGAATTTTTTACACTCATTGCCTCCTCATCTCGCTAAAAACAGTGTGGGGAAATTGCGAGAAATCTGTAAGTTTGTGCAGTCACCGTCTTGCTACTGCCACACAGCCACAGCGATAATAAGACGAAAACGACGAAAACAATGCACACCCTTTCCGATTATACTCGTGCAAGCCTCGCTATTGGTGTTGATGAAGCTGGGCGTGGAGCACTTGCTGGTCCGGTAGTTGCTGCAGCAGTGCTTCTCAGCGAAGAGTTTGATAGGGCAGGGATACAAGATTCCAAAAAACTCACATCAGCCGAGCGCCAGCGTCTTTTTGAGCGGATTATGAGTGCACACGAGCAGGGAAAGGTATGTGTGGGAATCGGCTTTGCTTCTGTGGACATTATTGAGCAGCAGAATATCCTCCAAGCAACTATCTGCGCAATGCACACTGCTCTCGATGCTGCACACTCTGCGTATACAATCTTGAACCGTGTATCTTGTAAACCCACAGTCCTTGTTGATGGAAATTACTTTCACAGCACAACCTATACACACTATAGAGCTATTGTGCATGGTGATGAGCTTGTTGATTGTATCGCTGCCGCTTCGATTGTTGCCAAAGTAACGCGCGACAGGTGGATGCAACACGAGGCAGACCCAGCGTTCCCCGTCTACGGCTTCAAGCAGCATAAGGGGTATGGAACGCGCCAGCATCGCGAAGCGATTCGGCATTATGGTACATGCCCGTTGCACCGCTCGCTGTTCGTTCGTAGTACTCTACAACAGTCTTTGTTTATTTGAATCCCCGCGTGATGATGGGCAATGTCTAACAAGAACAAGCACATGAGGAACCGTTCTCCAGAGCATAGCGCAAAAATCGGTATTCTTACATGCTCCGACCGTGCTTCGCAAGGAATATACGAAGACGTTTCAGGAAAAGTGATTATTGATGTACTGAATGAGTGCCTGATAACTTCATGGACAGCCGTCTATAGAGTTGTTCCCGACAACCGTGCCTCTATTGAACGCACACTAATGCAGCTTGCAGATGACGAAGCATGCTGCTTGATTATCACAACGGGTGGGACAGGACCAGCACCACGCGATGTTACACCCGAAGCAACTTGCGCAGTATGCGAGAAAATACTACCGGGGTTTGGAGAGCAAATGCGTCGGGTATCTCTGCACTCTGTGCCAACAGCAATGCTATCGCGCCAAACCGCTGGTATCCGCGGGAAGACGCTGATTGTCAATCTTCCCGGAAAGCCTCAAGCTGTTCGAGAATGCCTATGTGCTGTGTTGCCGGCAATCCCGTCTTGCTTGACCCTTATCGGTGCAGCGCACATTGAACTACAAGAAGAAATGAGAACGTTTCGTTCCCCTTTGTAGAAGGGAAGTACTCCTCGCATACGGTCGCATACGCAGGGCACGGCATGTGGATAACGCACTATACTCTATTGTTTTTTCCGTATTTCTGCAGACTACTACCATGAGCTACCATTTCTTTGTTCACAGTGTGCTGCTTATGGCTGCACTAAGCTATACTACGACAAGCTTTGCTCAGACTATGCCGTTCACAACAGCAACCTTGCGTAGTATTCGCGAGGTACGTCAGCAGTCCTTAGGAACAATTGTATATGTTGCTGGTCGCGTAACCGTTGCTGGAGAGCTTGGTTCGCAAGTACACATTCAAGATGGGACTGCCGGAATTGCAGTCTTCGACCAAGCGTTCAGTCGTGGAGTTGCGTTGGGGGATTCTGTGGAAGTCAGCGGTCCGCTTGCAGAATTCGGGGCAAGCGCAGGTGCACCGGGAACAGGATTACTACAAATTTCGGGCACAGCACTTGCACGGGTTCTCTTTCGCATTATTCCTAGTGCACGTGTTATTCCTGTTCCGCGCGAAGTTCCACTATCGAACGTACACGGGGCAGCAGCAGAAGTACTAGAAGGAGAAATTCTAAGGATTTCTGGGGTGCGGTTTCTTGATACAACAACGTTTCGTGGTTCGACAAACTACCTTATCACCGATGGCTCAACAACCGCACAAGTACGTATTCATGCCTCAACGAACCTAATAAACCAACGCATCCCTCGTGGTACACTATCTCTCGTTAGTGTTTTGGGACAATTTCAGGGAACGTATCAGCTGTTTCCGCGCTCACTTGCTGACCTTGGACTGCGACTGACGGTACATCCTGCTGATACAATTGCAAAGGAGCGAACATTCGATGTAACGACGTGGAATCTCCGTTGGTTTGGGCGCCCGTTCGACAATGATGGTATAACAAGACTCGGTCCTGCCGACTCCCTTCTGCAGTTTCGTAATGTTCTTCGTGTGCTTGACAGCATTGACGCTGATTTGTATGCACTGCAGGAGATTTCGAATACACCACTCTTTCTGCGCATTCTGGATTCTCTGCCACGCTATGGCGCACTGATTGCAGGATTCAATCCACCACGACCAGAGTTTGTGCCCCAGCGTACCGCATATCTGTTTAAGCGCTCTATCATTGACACGATACGCTCGGCAATGGTGCTCACATCTACACAATTTGCGTCGGGGCGTTTCCCGTTACACTTGGAATTCGATGCGACGGTGCAGGGAGCACGCCGACGAATTCACGCTTTCAATATTCACGCAAAAGCAGGATCAACACAGCGCGATTACGACCTTCGTACAACGGACGCCCAAAATCTCTACGATTTCCTTACAACAAACTATCCAACACAAAACATTCTTCTGATGGGTGATTTTAATGATAGTCCTGTTGCATCGATTGTTCAAGGTCTTCCTACACCATATCTACCATTTGTGCGCGATACGGCTCGCTACAGGTTTGTCACAGCAAGCCTTGCGCGTCAGGGGTTATCTTCGTTTGCAAGTGGTGGTATGATTGATCACATTGTTGTGAGCGATGAGCTTGCTCCTGCTGTGCTTGCTGGCGGGGAACGCGTCGAAGCGCCATTTGCGTATATTACAAACTTTACTACTACAACAACAGACCATTTTCCTGTAACAGCACGATTGTTTCTTGACCGCATCACGCGCACTGTAGCGCAGCACCAGTCGTCGTGGCACACAGTGCGAGTATTTCCTACTCCTGCATACGATATGGTATATGTTCGCTATAGCGTTCCACAGTCGGGTTTATATATCGTGCGCGTGTATAATACTGTTGGCGTATCAGTGTATGAACATAGATTCTACGGCGTATCCGGCGAGGACTACATCCATGATATCGCTCTGCAGAATCTACCATCTGGTGCTTATATGTGCATGATAGTGTGTCCTGATGGTACGATACAGGCGCATACGATCGCTGTTCGGAAGTAAAGAATCAATATTATGTAAACTTACTTATTCCATAAGTTACCCATATCTATCCTCCAATTGTAGACATCGTTTCGAAGCCTGATGCTCGCTGGGAAGCCTGCTCTGCCTCGAAACCATTACGAAAGCGTTGGCGCACAGCACTAATGAGCGCTGATGAAATGTCGGAGTCCGATGCTCCTGAACGTAGAAGCATGCGAAGATTGACAGCCCCGCTATCATAGAGGCATGTTTTAAGCATTCCTTGTGCGGTGATGCGGAGGCGATTACATGCATGGCAAAACGTGCGCGAGAATCCTGCAATAATACCAAGTGTGCCTTGATATACTGGAACCTTGTAGAGTTCTGCTGTTGCAGCGTGATGGCTACGCCCGAGCTCTTGTAATTGCGGATATCGGTCGCGCATGGTTGATAGAATCTTTGTATGCGTCCAATATGGTGCTGCAGGCGACTCTCGTATGTTGCCATTAAATGGCATTTCCTCGATGAACCGCAGGCACAGTGGATTATCACGTGTCTGCTCGCACATTGCGTAGATGTCATCGGCAGTGTGGTGATGTGTCAGAACAGCGTTCACATTGAGTGGAATGCTACTAGCCAGTAATGCTTCGAAAGCCTGCATAACAGTCCCGAATACGGGTCGCCTTGTGAGTGTAGCAAACTGCTCCGCACCGAATGTATCGAGACTCAAATTGACCGAAGCAATACCTAGCTCTTCTAGTGCACGGATGTACTCGGTGATGCGCACACCATTTGTTGTGATATGCACTTCGTTTATTCCCTCAACCGAGCGTAGAGCACAGAGTATAGCAAGAATCTCGTTTCGCATAAATGGCTCACCGCCTGTAATGCGGACCTTGCGTATGCCAAGCTGGGCACATATTTGAACAACCCGCACGATTTCTTCTAGCGTAAGAAGCTTACTCTTGGGCAAAAACCGTATAGATTCCCCCATGCAGTATGTGCAACGAAGATTACATCGGTCTGTTACTGACAAGCGCAGATACGTGATGTGGCGACCATATGGATCTATAAGTGCTGGCTGCATAGCGTATCGGGCTGATGAGTACTCCGTAAGCGGACGAGAGATTACATAATTTTTTGGATTATGGTATCGAACGAGGTAATATAGTAAAAAAAACACAGTTGCTCTAATCATAATTGTACGCATTCTTTATGCATGTGAGAACTCTTTCCTGTGAAGAGCAGGAACGATATAGCAGGCACATTCTGCTTCCAGAGGTTGGTGTTCAGGGGCAAGAACGGCTGAAGCGTGCGCGTGTGCTTATTATTGGTGCTGGTGGTTTAGGTAGCTCTGCGGCTCTCTACCTCGCTGCAGCAGGAGTAGGCACACTGGGCATAGCAGATGGCGACGTCGTTGAGTGCTCTAATCTTCAGCGGCAGATACTGCATTCTACAGAAACACTCGGTATAAGTAAAGTAGAGTCTGCTCGTCTACGCCTGCGTGCTCTGAATCCTCATGTGCACATTGAGACACACCCCACTTACCTTTCCCCCGCTAATGTATGTGATATTCTCGCAACCTACGATGTTGTTATCGATGGAACAGACAATTTTGCTACTCGATATCTTATCAACGATGCTGCTGGCATACTGCACAAGCCGCTTGTGCATGGCAGTGTTTCCCGCTACACTGGCTATGTGAGCATTTTTGATGTTGGTCGTCAACAGGGATGCTATCGGTGTCTGTACCCTGCACCCCCTCCACTACACCTTGTTCCCAACTGCGCCGATAGCGGTGTTCTTGGAGTACTACCGGGACTTGTCGGGACTCTCCAAGCAGCAGAAACCTTGAAATTGTTACTCCATCTTGGAACACCCCTGTATCGTCGTCTTCTTGTGATTGATGCGCTCACAATGCAGTGTAGCACGCTAACACTTCCTTTGCCGAATCCTGCCTGTGTACTGTGTGGTACACATCCTTCATTGTTGTCTCTACAAGAGGATCATGGAAGCATGTGTTCTCGTATGCTCCACAATAGCGGTTATTCCGATGCTGAAATATCGGTGGCAGAGCTGTACACGACAATACGCACTGTTACGCTTATAGATGTTCGTGAGGCGCATGAACGTGAGCGCTTCTTCATCGAAGGGAGTATTCACATTCCACTTGGCGAATTTTCTGCGCGTATTGCTGAGATTCGCACGCTGTCGCCGCCTCTTGTTCTATACTGTCAGTCGGGAGAGCGAAGTAGCATAGCGCTTTCTCTCATGCACGATGCGAATATACCGGCGAAGCATTTACGTGGTGGTCTTACTGCGTGGCAAGAATACCTTCGTCGTGGAGTATCCGTATCCTCGTCGCAACAATTTTCGCAACAATGATACGTCCTGGCCTATTGAATAATGCTAATAAATTTCGTTTTTCGTTCTGACTACTACGTATAACGAGGTATTCTATTGATCACGCCCTGCTTACGCCGAACAGTACAAACTGTTATGCTATTGTGCATTATCATCGGAATAGTTATAGTTATCGCACTAGCAGCATGTTCCAGGCAAGAACAGTATCTCTCACCAGAACGCTACTACGTTATCAAGCCAATAGTAAAAACAGTGCCTATTGAAAACGAGTATGTTGCAGAGATTGTTTCCATACAGTACGTCGAGGTGCGCAGCCGTGTAAAGGGGTATATCGAAAAAGTGCACGTGGACGAAGGACAGTTTGTGCGTGAAGGACAACTTCTGTTTACTGTATCGAACCGCGTGTATCAGCAGGAACTGCATAAAGCCGAAGCAGCACTCAAAAACGCAATTGCCGAATTCAAGTCGGTAGAAGTAGAACTTGCAAATGTGCGTAGCCTTGCCGAGAAGAACATTGTCTCGAAAGCCGAGCTGAAAATGATTGAGGCAAAAGCTGAGGCGCTGAAAGCGAAAATCGATGAGGAGGAAGCAAACCGTGAACAGGCTGCTATTCGTCTCTCATACTCAAAAATTACTGCGCCATACACGGGCGTCATCAATCGCATTCTCCACAAGGTAGGAAGCCTTATTGAGGAAGGCACAATGCTCACATCAATCTCCGACAATAGAGAAGTATTTGCATACTTCCATCTGTCGGAAAGCGATTATCTCAACTACATACAATCCAACGACACGGACGCAGTGCAGCGTGTTAACCTTATCCTTGCAAACAATACACCCTATCGATACGAAGGACGCATCGAAATTATCGAGAGCGAGTTTGACCGCTCAACGGGCAACATTGCCTTTCGTGCACGATTTCCAAATCCCGAGAGAATTCTCAAGCATGGAGCAAACGGTAAGGTCATTGTCCGAGAGCATATCAACAATGCTATGCTGATTCCTCAGAAATCTACATTTGAAGTTCAAGACCAGCTCTTCGTTTTTGTTGTCAAGCCCGATAGCACACTCGAACAGCGTAATATTCGCATCTTGTTTCGTCTTCCCCACTACTTTGTTGTACAATCAGGTCTGAATGTAGATGACATAATCCTCTACGAAGGAGTGCAAAATGTGAAAAGTGGCGATAAGGTTTCTCCATACCTTCTTCCGCCAGATTCCGTCGCCGTCCTACTTAGTAGTAACCAACCGTATTGAGTATCCTTACAACACTCTTGAACACTTAATTCCCAAAGCCACATGGTTTCTCTCTTTATTCGCCGTCCTGTTCTTTCCACAGTCATTTCTCTTATTATTGTGCTTCTGGGAATTATTGCTTTAGGACGTCTTCCGGTAACCCAATTTCCTGAAATTGCACCACCAGAGGTAAATGTGACAGCGCGCTATATAGGAGCAAACGCTGAAACGTGTGTGAAGGCTGTTGTGACAACGCTTGAGCGAGCTATCAATGGGGTGTCGGGAATGTCGTATATGACGTCGGTGTCGAGCAACGACGGAACAAGCATTATTCAAATTATCTTTAAATCTGGCACCGACCCAGACATTGCTGCGGTGAACGTACAGAACCGTGTTGCAACAGTGCTTGACGAACTGCCTCAGGAAGTTGTTAAGGCAGGCGTGCAAGTTGAGAAAGTACAAAATAGCATGCTAATGTATATCAACATCCTGAGTAACGATTCGCTGATGGATGAAAAATTTCTTTTTAACTTCACAGATATCAATGTTCTCAAGGAGCTCAAGCGCATCGATGGTGTGGGCTTTGCTGAGATTGTCGGCTCGAAGGAATATGCAATGCGCGTATGGCTCAAGCCCGACAAAATGCTCATGTACAATATTTCAGCACGCGAGGTTGTTGATGCGTTGCGCAAACAGAATGTTGAAGCCGCGCCCGGAAAAATAGGAGAAAGTTCGGGGAAATCTGCGCAGGCGCTACAGTATGTTGTACGCTACAAAGGGAAATTTACAACCGAAGAAGAATATCGCTCCATCGTTATTCGTGGGTTCGAAAGTGGTGATATTCTGCGCCTAGAAGATATAGCAGATATTGACTTCGATGCGCAAACTTATAGTGTTGTTTCAAGGGAAAACGGGAAGCCTTCGGCTGCAATTCTACTCAAGCAGCGCCCCGGCTCAAATGCTCGTGAGGTGATTCGCGCGCTCAAAGCGAAAATGCAGGAGATTAAAGCTTCATCGTTTCTGCCCGGTATGGACTATACAATTAGCTACGACGTCTCGGCATTTCTGGATGCTTCTATCAAAGAGGTCATGAAAACCTTAATAGAAGCGTTTATTCTTGTTGCACTTGTTGTATTCCTCTTCCTACAAAATTTGCGGTCAACGCTCATTCCTATTCTGACCGTGCCTGTATCCCTTATTGGGACGCTGTTTTTTATACAGCTTCTTGGATTTTCCCTCAATCTCATCACATTGTTTGCTCTTGTGCTTGCGATTGGTATTGTTGTCGATAATGCAATTGTTGTTGTAGAAGCTGTTCATGCAACAATGGAGCGTTCGACGATGGATGCACGAACAGCAACAGAAGAAGCAATGAGCGAAATCACCAGCGCTGTTATTGCCATTACTCTCGTTATGTCTGCCGTCTTCATTCCGGTCGCTTTTTTGGAAGGACCAACAGGCATATTCTATCGTCAGTTCTCATTGACAATGGCGACTGCTATTGTACTGTCGGGAATTACTGCTCTCACGCTTACTCCTGCACTCTGCGCGCTGTTTATTGAGCATGCGCATGTTGTCCAAGTTCATCATCCTCTATTGCTCTTCTTACAGCAGCGATTTTTTGTAGGGTTCAATAGATGGTATGAATGCCTTTCGTGTCGTTGTACGTTGTTTGTAGAGCGCATTATCAATAGGCGCACAGTAACATTTGGCGCTCTGCTCGCGTTTAGCGCAACAACAGGACTACTGAGCTACATTGTACCGTCGGGTTTCATTCCCGAAGAAGATCAAGGGGTTATATATGTTAACATTACTGCTCCTGTTGGTGCAACGCTGGAACGTACCGATAGAGCCGTTGCAGAAGTTGAACGCACTGCTCTGCGCTTGCCTTCTGTGTGCTCAGTGTCGAGCCTTTCTGGGTACAGCCTTCTGTCGGAATCTACAGGCTCTATCTACGGTATGAGCATTATCAGCCTTTATGACTGGAACGAGCGTTCAGAATCCGATAGAGATGTTATACGCGTGCTCGAGCAGCAAACACGCCATATCAAGGATGCAACAATTGAATTGTTTGTGCCCCCACCTGTACCCGGCTACGGGACGTCTGGTGGCTTTGAGCTACGGCTGCTTGACAAATCTGGCACAGGAAGCCTCGCAACGATGCAAGAAGTGGCTGATATGTTTGTCGAGGAACTACAGAAGCGCCCAGAAATTGGGAACGTCTTTACCACATTCAACGCACGTTTTCCCCAGCTGCTGCTTACTATTGACCCCGACAAAGCCGCACAAAAAGGAATTGATGCCGACAATGCTATGAGCACTCTTCAGGCACTCATTGGTAGTGAGTATGCAACGAACTTCATTCGGTTTGCACAAATGTATAAAGTGATGGTGCAAGCGCTACCGGAATATCGTGCTGAACCTGAGGATATTCTCAAGCTTACCGTCAAAAATGATCAGGGCGAGCTTGTTCCGTATTCAACGTTTCTGCGCATAGACAAAGTGTACGGCCCTGAGCAAATTACACGATATAACATGTACACCTCTGCTATGATTAATGGGCAGCCAGCACCGGGATACTCCAGTGGTCAAGTTATTCAGGCAATCAAAGAAGTAGCAGCACAAAAACTTCCACGCGGGTTTGGATATGACTGGGCGGGAGTATCACGCGATCAAGCACAGTCTGGCAATCAAGCAGTGATCATTTTTGTTATTTGCCTACTTTTTGTGTATTTGTTACTCTCAGCACAGTATGAGAGCTTCCTTTTGCCACTTCCTGTGCTGCTGTCGCTTCCGCCAGGTATATTCGGAGCATTTGCCTTTCTTGCTCTTCTTGGCTTAGAAAATAACATTTATGCGCAAATTGCGATGATTTTGCTGATTGGTATGTTAGGAAAGAATGCAATTCTTATCGTCGAGTTTGCAGCGCAAAAACAGCGGCAGGGCATGCTACCAGTACAAGCAGCAATCCAAGCTGCACGCGATCGACTGCGCCCTATTCTGATGACTTCCTTTGCTTTCATTGCAGGCTTAATTCCCTTGATGCTAGCTTCAGGTGCAGGAGCGATAGGCAACCGCACAATAGGAAGCGCCACCGCAGGAGGTATGCTCTTTGGAACAGTCTTTGGCGTACTGATTATCCCCGGATTATATTATGCTTTTGCTACCTTCCAGCATCGCCGTAAGCATAGAAATATACATCATTCACAGCAGCATGCATCACCATGGGAAAGTACAAATATAGTAGAGTCTGCTACCCGATAATGCTCCAACAGTCCGCACTGTGTATTCACATTTGCTTGCTCTGTCTTGTACATTGGCTCATTATTACACTATCATCGTGTTCGACATTCGATGCGAGCATGCTGCGCTATGATACTATCCCAACAGCGTTCCAGCGCAACGCATTGCAGACGCTAGCACTCGAACAAGCAACGGCAGACTCGAACACGTTTGCCATGCTGCCATGGCGGCAGCTTTTTCAAGACACGCTGCTTACTGCTCTCATTGACACTGCGCTGCAGCGAAATTTTGATCTTCAAATAGCGCTTCAACGCATTGAGCGGGCGCAGGCAGCAACGCGCTTTACACAGGGAGAGCTTTTCCCTAAACCTCAACTTGCAGCAGGTGCAAGCTTGAGAAAGTTTGGCTTGTACACTATGGACGGTGCCGGAAACATTGTAACAGAGATTCTTCCCGGAAAAATTGTGCCGATAGATTTACCCGATGTGAATGTGAGCATGCAAATGTCGTGGGAAATAGATATTTGGGGCAAGCTTCGCCAGAAAAACCAGGCAGCATGGGCAGAGTATGGAGCAAGTATCGAAGCAGCACGGTTTGTCGTTACTGCACTTGTTGCACAGGTAGCAACAATCTACTACGAACTTATCGAGCTAGATAATGAGCTCGACATCATACGGCGGACACTGCAAAAGCAGCGCGAGGCGTTGCGTACTATCGAGCTTCAGAAAGAGGCAGGGCGTGTTAACGAGCTTGCTGTACAACAGTTCGAAGCACAAGTGTTGAATCTGCAAGCACAAGAAAAAGAAATACGGCAACAAACAGTTCTGCGTGAAAATGCGCTTAATATGCTGCTTGGGCGATTCCCGCAACCAATTCAACGCAGAACAACGCTCCTTGTACAACCTATCCCATCGTACAGCGTGATAGGTACACCAATCCAGATGCTGAGCAATCGCCCCGATGTCCGCGAAGCTGAGCAGCTTGTACGTGCTGCACACTTCGACCTTCGAGCAGCACAAGCGGCATTCTTCCCTACGCTTACTCTCAGTGCGGGTATCGGCTTTCAAGCATTCGACCCACAGCTGCTATGGCTCTTCCCCGCCTCGCTAGCGTATAACATTATCGGAGGGCTTGCTGCCCCAATTCTAAATTGGCAAGCTCTTCAAGCTCAGCTCCAAACAGCCCAAGCAAGCCAAATGCAAGCGCTCCAGCACTATCGCAAAACTGTCGTGCAGGCGTATGCAGAGGTAGTAAACGAACTTACAATACTGCAGGCTCTCGACACTATGAATACCCTCAAGACACAGGAAACCGCAGTACTGAAAGAATCTGTAGACATTGCTGCAGAACTCTATAAATCTGCAAAAGCAACATATTTAGAAGTGTTGATTGCTCAAACGCAGTGGCTGAGTGCACAACTTCAACTGGTGAGCATACAGAAACGGCAATGTATAGCCTTTGTCAACTTATATCGCGCACTTGGTGGTGGCTGGCGTTAATCGTGTATTTATTTTCTGTTCTGCTGCAAGAGTAGCAATAGTGCTGAATGCCTTACGCACGTGTGCCTCTGTCGTATGAAGATTGCCAACAGTAAACCGCAGTGTATATATGCCGTGCAACATTGTGTGTACAAGAAAAATCTCACGTGTTGTATTGATGCGTTCCTCGAGCTCAGCATTAAGGCGCGCTAACTCAGATTCTGATGCTGTGCACCCTTGCGGCTTATAGCGGAAGCAGACAAGAGCAAATTCTACGGGTGCTACAAGCTCAAAATCTGGGTGTTCGTCGACAAGGTGTGCGAACAGCTGGGCTAAAGCGATGTGCTCGCGGAGGCGGGCTCGTATGCCATCTATACCGAAGTACCGTACAACGAACCATAATTTTAGTGAGCGAAAGCGCCGGCCAAGCTGAAGACCATAGTCCATCAAATTTTCACCATAGCTATCCTCACGTGTTTTCAGGTACTCTGGGGTAAGAGAGAATGTTTGCTTGAGTATGTTGGGTCGGCGTGTGTACAGGATGCTTAAATCCATTGGTACAAACAGCCACTTATGGGGATTGATAACCACGGAGTCTGCGTATTCCCATCCTACGAAGCGGTCGCGCCATTCTTCAAGCATTGCTGCCGCACCAGCCCACGCAGCATCAATGTGTAGCCAGAGGCGCTCGCGTGTGCATACCTCCACGATGTCCACAATGGGGTCACTGCTCCCTGCAGATGTTGTGCCGATAACGCCCACAACAGCAATAGGCAAGAAGCCCTGTTGACGATCGTGCTGTACAGCTGCTTGCAATGCCTCTGTGTTCATTTGAAACTGCTGATTCACAGGAATCTTGACAAGGTTTTCTGTTCCAAGTCCGAGCGTTATACACGCTTTATCAATTGAAGAGTGAACAAGCTCCGACGCATAGACACGAAGGCGCGGCACTGCGGCGCTGCTTCGTCCGGCAAGTCCTTCTGTACGAGCATTGATCCCGGCGCATTCCCGCGCACATGCTAAAGCGTGCATCGTTGCTATTGATGCTGTGTCCACAATCATTCCCCAAGTGTGCTGTTGAAGACCTACTGCTTCAGCTATCCAGCGCAGCACAACGCTTTCAAGCTCTGTTGCAGCCTGACCACTCTTCCACACCATAGCATTGTTGTTGAGAGCAGCGGCAAGAAATTCGGCGAGAATTGCAATGGCGCTTGGAGTATTAGCAAAATATGCGAAGAAGTTTGGGTTGTTCCATTGTGTAAGGTTTGGCACGATGAGGCGTTCGAAATCTTGAAGGATACGCTCTACTGGCTCACCATTCTGTGGGGGCGATGAGGGTAATAGAGCGCGTACAGCACCCGGTTGAGTGTCGGGCAAAACATTCATGCGTTCCAAGCGAGACAAATACTCTGCTATCCAGTCAGAGACTGCATATGCATGGCGACGGAATTCATCGGGTGGCATATCACCCCAGTGGTTAATGAGTGGCGTCATGGAATTTATAGTGCACTATGAAGTATGCGGTAGACGAAAGATGGCAACACAAGATACAGGAACGCCGCTCTACAACAAACGAAGCTGTAAAGCGGCGTTCTACAGCGTCGTATTTTCTAGATAGGCGGATTTTGTGGCGTATTGGGATTGTTATCCCGCTCTAGGGCAGGATATGGATAAAAGTTACGGTTGCGCTCTGATGCATAGCGTGCTGGGAGCATTGTTGGGGTTGGCGTTGGTGGTAGTGGGCGTCCGAAACGCCGAGCGTCTTCGAAGCGCTGCCCTGTCAGAAAAAGTTCGGCGCAGCGTTGCGCATAGATTTCATTCAAAATAGCTTGCTGCGTCATCGCTCCTGAATATGGCGGTAGCCCTGCTCCAATCCCGTGAGGGTCTTGGGTACGGGTTTTAGTGCGAATGCGATTGATTTCTTCAACGGCCGCAGTGAGATTATTTTGTCGTGCATGTGCTTCAGCGCGAATAAGCGCCATTTCGCCCATGCGAAAAACCGGCATGGCTGCATCAGGTGTAGCAAAAAATGGCGCAACGAGCGTTTCAATCGGTAGTCGCGACGTATTCCCAACCCCTGCATTAGGAGACATAAAGAAGCGAATGCGTGCATCAGCGGTATCAACAAATCCCGTTGAAACGCCGAAGTTGTCGCGTGGAGCGAACACTGCTCCTGCTAAGATAACGTTTACAAAGACAGGATTACGATTTTGCTGTGCATCGTACGTGAACACGGATACTCCTGCTGTGCCTGTTACGACTTGATTTGCTGCTGCAATTGCTTCTGCATGCCGACCTGCCATGTTCAGGAAGCGTGCGCGCATTGCTTGAATGGTATTGGCAAGATTCATACCACGCGCGAGCACCTGTGTCGTAAATTCCTGAGCAGCTGTACCAGTTGGTACTTGCTGTGCAGCCGTTTCAAGCAGACGAATTGCTTCAGCAAGGACATCGGCACGTGGACGAAACTGTGCTGGCTGCCCCACACGCCCAAGCGATATTGGCGCTTGTTCGAAGTACATTGCTAAATGCCCTAAGCACATTGCTTTGTAGAGTGAGGCTAATGCAATGATGCCGCCGCGTGTAGCTGCCGACAAAGGAACATTCGGTGCAGAATTGATAAGGTTTTCTGCCATACCAATAGTACGATACGACCGTTGCCAGATCGCTAGAACACGGCTGTTCTCTGCAGGAAGCTCTGCACCGCCCACTTCCAAATCAAGCGGGTCCTGGAACGTGCTTACAACTGCTAATTCCCGTGCTGATGTTCCGGAAGTAGTAATATACGCCTCGATTGTTGATGTAGCAAAAAACTGCTGCATGCCAATAGCAAGAGCAATAACGCCTTCGCGGGTTGTCAGCACTTGGTTTTCTGCCGGAGCATTAGGGTTGATATAGTCCAAGGAGCAGCCATTGACAACTATCGTCAGTACGAGAACTACGGCTGCTACAGTGCATGAAATGGATGTTCGTCGGTTCATGGTGATATTCGGGAAAAAGTGAAGAATGTCGTGAATGCAAGAACATACGCTGTGCAGCGTTAGAACGTGAGCTGGAGACCAAGTGCTATGCTACGTGGAAGCGGAACTTCAACGAAGTCGAATCCACGCACAGCTGTGCGCTGACCACCAGTGTTGACCTCAGGGTCCCAGCCAGAGTAATTTGTGAGTAGAAACAGATTTCGTCCTGTTGCTGTAATGCGGAGTGTGCGGATGTTGAAAAAATCCTGCGGTGTGAGTTCGTATGATATTGCTACTTCGCGCAAGCGCGTAAACGAGCCATCTTCAACCCAATCACCTAGAAGGGCAAAAAGTGCATTATTCCATCCGATTGGCACTTCCCCACGTAATTCTCGTGCATAGTCGGCAAGACCACCATAAAATGGGCTTGCTCCAACACGGCGAGTGAAGTTGAATACGTCTTGGCCATACATACCATCAATCTGAATGCGGACCGAGAGCTTGTCTATAACGAATTCATTGATGAGAGAAGCAGTGAAATCGGGGTTAGGGTCGCCAACAACCTTCTGCACCTGCGGGGCACTAGCAAGTGGTTGTCCGTTTGCATCCCGCAGAGGGGTTGCTGTACCGTCAGGGTTCGAAATGCCACGCTCACGTTGTGGTAAGCCTGCCGGTGTGAGCAGATATGAACCATCAGGGTTACGTGCGCCAAAGAATGTGCGGAAGACACCAAGCTGACGCCCATTCACAACAGCAACTTGACCAAATCCATCAGCAATCTGCAGGAATCCTCCCTCAATACCATCAATAATGCTACGGTTTTGGTTGTAGATACCAGTAACCGTCCACTTAAATCCCTCTATGTCGACAGGCACGGCACGGATAAGGATCTCTACGCCGGTAGAAGTCAGTGTCCCAACATTTGCCAGTAACGTACTAAAGCCCGTTGTCGGGGCAAGTGTGCGTGTTAGCAATAGGTCAGTTGTTACTTTGTTGTACCACGAGAATTCAAAACCAAGTCGATTGTTGACAAGTGCGAGGTCAGTGCCAACCTCGAGTTCGGTTTGACGCTCAGGACGAACCCCAACAGAGCCAAGTACTGTAGAAGGAATCAATCCTGATAGCCCTGCAAAGTTCGTTGGTGCATAGTTTGTAAAGCGAGTAAAGGGCCCAATTGCTGTCAGACCTCCCGACTGCCCCCATGCAGCACGCAATTTGGCAACCGGTAGAAGCATTGCTAAGTCTGATTCCTTCCAAAGTTCAGAGATAAGAAACGACCCGCTGGCTTTAGGAAAGAATTGAAAGCGGCTTTCTGGAGCAAATACAGACGATGCATCCATCCGTATCGCTCCTGTGAGGAAGAGCATGTTGTTGATGTCGAAGGACTGCTGAACGAATGCCCCATACAGAGCAAGCTGCTCACGGTTGTCACCAATAGCGATGCCTTGTGCGCCACTTGATGCAGCTTGGCTTACGGGAGCAAGGACTTGTGATTCGCCTGTAAGCTGCTCGCGGCGTTCGTACTGCATTGTTCCACCAATCAGCGTTGTGGAAGTGAGATTTTCGCTAAGATCTGTCCTGTAGCTTATGGTGAGGTCGTTGTTGGTTTGCAAAACATTGTATACGCTCTTGCGCGACCAGCCAAGTGGATAACTTGGAGCAGTAGTGTTGCGCGGGATAAAGCCTGTTGCTGTTTGTGTATAGGTGTCGATGCCAAAGATATAGGTAATGTTTAGTCCTGGAAGTGGTGTATAATTAAGCTGAGCGTCGCCGATAATACGACTGGTGTTTTGCGTAAATACGAAGCGTTCTATTGCCTCGAGGGGATTAGTGCGTGGAACAGCCGCTAAGCCGCTAAGCTGTGGATAGACGCCATCGACGGGGCGCGGGTCAATCCAGTTCTGCGCAAAGATAAATCCTGTGAGCGCTCCGTACGCATTGTTGAGACCGCCATTTGGAAGTTCACGGCTGGCACTATACGCGTAGTTGACACCGACGCTCACGGTAAGATTCTCATTCATTACTTGCTCAATGCGCATACGTGTGCCTGTTCGCGTAAAATCTGACCCGTTGATGATTCCCTGATTACCGGTGTAGTTGCCCGAGAAGAAATATTTTGTACCCTGCGAGCCTCCAGCAACCGAAAGATAATTGTCTGTGCCCCACGCACGGCGAAAAATCATGTCCTGAAGGTCATAACGGCGAATGGGTGTACCATCGGGATTTTGGGTAACGATTTGGTTATTGATAACGCGGCGTGGTTCTTGATTCCATGCGATTTTTTGCCGCAACTCATCAGTATTGACGCGTGTCGAGAATGTTACGGTTGGTACACCCGATGAGCCACGCTTAGTGAAGATTTGCACAACACCATTATTTGCGCGTGCTCCGTAAATAGCTGCTGCAGCTGCACCTTTGAGAATCTCTATACGCTCAATATCATTCGGATTGATATCCACAAGACGATTTTGAGCATATCCTCCTAAGTCCACAAGCTCGCGTGAGTCATTATTGATGAGTACACCATCGACGATATATAGCGGGTCTGCACTACCCGAAAAGGTGTTCGTGCCACGAAGGCGCACCGAAACACCCCCAGCGGGATTGCCTGAATTTTGTTGAATTTGCACACCTGCTATTTTCCCTGTCATCGCGGCATCAATAGCATTTGCTCCTGTAAGCTGAACATCTTTTGCATTTACTGCGCCGATCGAATTTCCAAGTGTTTTGCGGCTTGATGCTACCGATGTGCCAGTAACCACAACCTCGTCCATGCGCGTTACGTCTTCCTCTAACGTAATGTCGAGTGATAACGCTGTTTCTTCACCAAAGACTAGTTGACGGCGAAATTGCTTGTAGTTGATTGCCGAAACAACAACGGTGTATCGCCCTGGAGCAAGAGTCGCACTGATAGTATAGTTGCCTTGCAGGTCAGAAACACCGCCAGCGTTCGTTTTGTCAATCCGAACGACAATGCCTCGAAGAACGCCTTTCGTATCCTTGACAACACCAGAAAGCTTGTACAGCTTGGTTTGAGCGAGGATACTTGGTGCTGCCTGAAATACAATGCACACAAGTACGCCTAGTGACACGCGTTTCAGGAGTGAGCGGATGCAGCAAAGTTGTGCGTATTTCATGATGCAATAACCTCATGTAAATAGATGTGATGAAAGGAAGAGGAAACTTTTTGGGCATAATGATACCCTGTAGCGTGATGAAACTTACTATATTTCTGTTTGTGGAACGTTGGCGTATCGAATTATGCTATTCTTGTGAGCGGTTGATGGTCTTTTCACGGTCTAGGAGCATCTGCATTAAGATACGTGCGCTAGCAGCACCGATGCTTTGAATAAGCTCACGAGGTGTTTCGTCTCCTGCTTCGTAGGTTACAGCAGGAGCACGAAGCTCGCGGTCGAACCAGCGTCCTGATGTTGCGCCATGAGGCGTGCGGGGTGAGTCAGAAATTGTTACTTGGTACGTTGGGAAAAGCTCCTGTAAGCGTTCTAACCATTGCTCCACAAATGCACTGCGTTGAGCTGCTTCGGTGTTGTACGTTGAATATTCAGGAATAGTGGCATATGCAATACTGTCTTGAGCTGTTACGAGAGGAGGATTGCTGAGCGTGTAAAAGATATCGTGCTGTGTAGTATGAAAATCAACACCAAAGACAAAGCGTGTTTTGAGTGAATCCCGCATGTGTAGAAGAGCGTCGCGTACAAGACGCGTTTCGGGTTGGTTAAAGTTGTACCAATCGCGATTCAAATCAACGCCGTGAGCATTATGCCTCCAGTGTCCGGCGTCGACACCATCGGGATTTACGCACGGTACGACAAAGACACGAAATTTTTTTCGAAATTCCTGTGCAAGAGGTGTCTGGCTCGTAAACTCTTCGACAAATGGTAGCAATGCTAGTGTGCCTGTGTGTTCGGGTGGGTGCTGGCGGCTAATTACAACTACACAAGGGGCATCAGGACGAGCTTCTGAAATATCGAGGCGAATAATTGGTTTGCCAAGAGCAGATTTACCAAGCACCGTCTTTTGAACAAATGGTAGTGCTGCAAGCCTAGTACTCCACACCTCGAAATCTCGTGATGTGAAAAGCTCTTGTGCTGATACCCACAGTGTATCAGGTGTGAGAGCAAGACGCAAAGTCGCTGATGTTATCGTGCGTCCTGTGCTATCGTAATGAGGTATATACGAGGTAGAATCAATCGGACGCCATGAGCGCCAGTCAGCGCTTGGCGTACGGGAGAGCTTGGGAATATAGCGATGATGAGCTTCGGTATAAGTTAGCGTCAGGCGAATAATCTTGGAAGGAATTGTACTCCAAACTTTAAATGCGTACCATGCTGAAAAATTGATTGGAGCGTTTTCTGGAGCAACAGTAGCACGAAATGTTGAATCGTTAAGCATCACTACATCGTTAAGGCGTGCTCCGTCGAAGTCTGTACTAAAGCCAACTCCTGCCTTGCTGAACAGTATGACACGGCGTTTGGGTAGTTCTATTTGCTTGTTGGTTGTAACAAGCGAACCGGGAGGATCGTAGCTATATGCTTTGGTTGTGTCACTAGAAAAGTGTAATCCCGCTTCACGCATAATTCTGCGTGCTTTCGCGGCATTGTCCGACGAAACTGTGCCTGAAGACTCAGTGTGTGCCGAAGCGTGCTGTTGCAGTGTAGAACAGCTCTGTGCTGCTATTCCGCATAGTAGTATAGGAATGCATTGGCGAATAACGGAGTAAACAACGCGTAACAGCGTGGGACAGTTCATACTAGGTTGTGATAAATTGATGCTTATGATGAACAAGCTACACGAACAAGGTGAACAACTTCATGAGCGCAGCCCCAATTGACCGTATATCCCGAGCCACCATGCCCGTAGTTATGGATAACTGTAGCACCGTTGCTGAGAGTTTCAGCTTCCAGACGTACTTCTGTACGACCGGGTCGCAATCCTGCTTTATGCTGCAGAATGATTGGTTGGGCAAGTGCTGGCTCTACCGACGCACACCGCGCGATAATACCCTGTATTGTAGCTTCATCGATGCTTGTTTCCCAGTTGTTTTCCATAGCCACACCACCCATGATCACATCTTCTGACCGCGCAATGGTGTACGTTGCATATTCACTACGCTCGTCATTTGACTCGATGGTAATCGAGCGGTTAATACCAGTATTCTTGACAACCATAATTTGACCACGTATAGGGAACACGTTGTCGTCTCCGACAAGATACTTTGCTTGTAATCCTGTGCAGTTAATGACGATTGTATGAGGCTCAGCGACTTCTTCAAGAGAATGAATGTGTGCATGTTCGATGGTACCACCCCGCGCGCGGAAGCGCTGCATCAGATAAGGTAAGTGTTTGTGTGGCTCAGCAATCGGTACTTCAGCGTAAAATCCGCTCGGGAACTGTCCTTTCGGTAGGTTGGGAAACTCAGCAGCGATCTCAGCTTCCGTTAGTACTCGATAGACTTCAACTGCCCCACTCCACCATGCATCGCGATAGAGTTGTTTGGGAAATAGCTGGAAGAAGCGTGTCATAGTAATTCCTGCTTCTGGAACGTTTCGTAGGCGCATCATTTCTTGAAATGTCACTTTAGACCACGCGAGAATTCGGTGCATTGGCTCAGCTTTGTAGGGAAACCAAAGTCCACCAGCAACATCAGAAGTCGTATAAGGAGGAAGCTCACGAGCAAGAATTCGGATGCTGCAAAACCCTGCATCTTGCAGGGCTACCGCGCACGATAAACCAGCAATGCCACAGCCAAGTACAATAATAGATTTCATGGAGGTTGTAGAGTGAGAAGCGCCGCGCTGAGATTATTGGCTACATATTGCTGCGGAGGTTTTTCTACCTAGAAGCTTGCTCTATCAATTTTTGTGTCGTGCATCAATGCAGTAAAATTCACCTGTTCGCGCCGGTCATTCGCATGGGCTGAAAAAACTTTATGGATATGGTAGCGATATTCATGCTCGAAGCGTGCCATTTTCTCGATAGAAGCAAGTTTTACTTCTGTTGAGACAGCATGTTGAGGTTTGTTGTCGTGTACTGAGCGAAGCGTGTTTAGTTCCCAGTCTCCCGTTATGGCTGTTCCTTTGAAGATAACATGTGTGTCTGTCCAGCTGTGTTTCGGTGCGTGAATCAGATATAGTGGTTCAGTTTCCAGGTATACTGTGCATTCGTGGTCAAAAAGTTGTACGTTAGTCAGCTCGTGGGTAAGATGTTCGAATCCTCGTTGCAATAGGAATTGAGCATGAGG
This sequence comes from Candidatus Kapaibacterium sp., assembly GCA_025055035.1. Lineage (GTDB taxonomy): Bacteria > Bacteroidota > Ignavibacteria > Kapaibacteriales > UBA4661 > PH2015. Next base: position 22,863 of record JANWZB010000006.1, on the reverse strand, counting down.
AAATGCAATGTGCATATCGCGGGCTGTTGTTATGCTAAAATGGTCGGTGTGTGCATGAGTGCAGAGGATGTATTTAACATGAATGGCTCGCTTGCGGCATACGTTATATGCCTTTGTTGCCGGTGATTCCTGATGGTTGGGATTGTATGGAGGAAGCTCTAGAATAGCTCCAATACCGTTATGATGAAGTAACCAGCAACCTGTTCCAAACCATTCAAAGCGCCCTAGAAGTAAGATGCCGTTGCTCCACTCTTGAACTCGTGTGCGTTTTATCATAATGCTCTGTGTGCAAAAGGTATGAACAGGAACAGTAAAAGTAAAAGTCAGTGCGGTGAGGGTGAACTTTAAACTTACAAAGAGTAAATTACGCAAAAACTTTTCTTTGCTGCAACTTTTTTCAGGTTTCAGAGAATGTGGTTATTTGTGTAGTACTGTTTTGGTTGTTTTTTTTGTCTTGCTTTTGTGTTTTTGTAATTTTGCAATAACAGCTATATATGCTCTTTACACTCAACAATAAGCTTCAATAACTATGCAGCATATATCGGTAAAGTAATGATAAACTTTAGTCCACCTTGTTTCCTGTTCTCTGCTACGATTGTTCCATTGTGTGCATCAATAATGCCCTTTGCCACTGCAAGGCCAAGATTTGCTTGATGACGGGCTGTATTTGCGACACGATAGAACTTATCAAAAATATGCCCGAGTGCATCGCTTGGTAGGCTCGGTCCGCCACCAGCAATAACAAGGCGCATTTCCTCGCGCACACCTTTCATCTTACCTGAGTAGGGTTGACGAGAAACAGCAATTTTTATCGGTGTTTCTTCTGGAGAATACTGTACAGTGCTTTTTACAACATTCACGAGTGCTTGTTCCATTAGCACAAAATCCATCTCTACAAGGGGAAAATCACTTGGAATTTCAATATTGACGATATGATCGAATAGTTCGCGGCGCAAGCGTGCTGTAACAACGCTCACAAGGTCGCTTACATCACACAATTCCTTGTGCAGAGAAATATCATGTGCATCAATCCGTGTTATATCTAGTAAGTTTTCTACGAGATGAGTTAATCGCGCAGAGGATCTTCGCAGTGTTTCAGCAAGGCGCAAGCGTGCATCCCTGTCTTCAGCAATATCGTCATCGGCAAGTCCCGACGCAGCAAGGCTTATTTCTGCAAGTGGATGTCGAATATCATACGCAATCGAGTTCAATAAGGTTGTATGCAAGCGCTCTGCCTCTTCGCTTAGATGTTGACGCTGCGCTTCTTCGTTGAGCATTTCACGTTCTAGTGCAGACGCAATTTGGCTTACAAAGTTCTCTAGTAGCGTTTTCTGGTCGAGAGTAAATATTGACGCTCGAGGTCGTACTCCAAGCACCCCAAAGCGCTCGCGTGCAGACGATAAGGGCGTGAAGTAGAACTCAGAGTGAGAGAGCGTCGATGTAAAGCGCCCAGCAGGTTTCTGATTACTAAATACCCATGCAGCATTTGTATACTCTTTGTCTTGTATGTCTTCCTCAAGTTGTACTGTGCTTGCTGCGTGCAGCACATTGTCTAATAATTCTCCATCATGCTGTACAAACCAAACAACATCAGCCACGAATGTCGTGGCAATGTGCACAGTTGATCGCTTGAGTACTTCGTCGTCTGTGCCTGCTGCCGCAAGCTCTTTGGCTAGGTGGTATAGTGCTGTAGTTCGCTCTTCACGGTATCGCACAGCACGCTCTTGTGTTTTGACGCGGTTTGTCAGGATTGCTGTGACGATAGAAATAACAAAGTACATACCGAACATGATACCATCGGTCGTAGATTCAATGGCAAATGAGTACTGCGGTGGTATGTACAGAAAATTCCACAATAAGCCACTAACAAATCCTGCTAATAAAACAGGTCCGCGCCCTACATATAAGGCAAGAAGTGTTGTTGTGAACAGTAGTATCATACCATTACTCTGATACCCAACAAACTGCGTTAGGAACGAGGCAAGCATAGCAACGCTGATTGCAGTAGTCAGTGCAATGCCATACTCTTTTGGTGTAGAGCGTACCTGCATGACTTCACTTGCTGCTGTGCTCCGCTGCTCTGGGGTTCCTTCTTCGACACGAATTACATACACGTCAATTGTTCCACTCTCTTCGATAAGCCGGTCAATAAACGTTTTTGACGAGCGACGGAAAAGCCGCGTGCAGCGCTGCCACCATGAGGTTTCTCCAGTAAACGGTTTGCCAACAATAATTTGTGAGACGTTATACTGCTTTGCAACACGAATAATGCCGCTGACGAGATCATCATCAACAGTAGAAATGATTTCTGCACCAAGTTCACGAGCAAGTGTTAAGTTGTCTGATAGCCGCTGTCGTGCTTCATCGCTCAGTATCGCCGATGTTTCGACGCTCACAGCAATCCATGGTGCATCCATAGAATACGCAAGACGCCGTGTCCAACGAACTAAGGCTTGAGAATACGGACTAGGACCAACTGCAACCAACAAGCGCTCGCCCGATTTCCATGTTTCAGCAATATATTGCTCTTCTATGTAATCGCGCAGTTCTTGGTCTGCACGCTCCGACGCAAGACGCAGTGCCATCTCGCGCAATGCCATGAGACTCTCCTTGCGAAAGCAGGTGTTTGCAGCATGCATAATCGCCTCAGGGTCAGAAATTGAGGCAATTTTTCCTTCAGCAAGGCGCTTTAGTAATTCATCGGGCGCGATATCAATAAGCTCTACTTCTTCAGCCTCTTCAAGCAAAGAATCTGGAACAGTATCAGTAATATTGACCCCAGTGATTTGACGAACAGTATCAACACGGCTTTCGAGGTTTCCGACGTTGAGCGTTGTAAAAACATTGATACCGTGATCCAAGAGCTCACGAACATCTTCATAGCGGTGTGTGTGTCGAGCCCCTGTAGCATTTTGGTGGGCGAGATTGTCTATAATGACGATGTCAGGATTCTTTGCAATAACAGCATCAATATCTATTTCTGAAGCCCCATTGTCGTGCAACTGCCGTAGTGGAACAGAATCTAGATGTGCTGCAAGTGCTAGTACTTCAGGTTGATTGTGCGGCTCAATATATCCTATAACAACAGTTTTACCTTCGTGTTGTCGCTCTTGTGCTTCATGGAGCATAGCATATGTCTTACCGACACCATCACACATGCCAAGAAAAATTTTAAGTTTACCGCGACGTTCGTGCTCTTCCTCTCGTTGAAGCTCATGAAGAACGTATTCTGGTGCGGTGCGTAGATGTTCCTCAATTATATCAGCTTCACCAGAAAGAATACGTCGTGAGAGGTCGTTCTGCGACGGCGTACCTAACTCGGTCAGCGATGGTTGTTCACGTAGAGACATACAAGTGCAGTATGCTATTTCACACAATACCGCTTGATGTGAATGGCATGACAGCAACTTAATATTGGGAAGCTATCATTTTTGCCCTTAAAATACAGTGAATTGCAATTCTGCACAAGAAAATGAGCGATAGGTCTACCTCGACGCTGTCGTCGTACATGTAGTTTCTTGCGCAGTCTTTTGCACAAGTGTAAAAAATTCTCTAGATTATCCCACACCATTCCTCTGTCCTTCCTCACTCTCTTCTACCCTACACGTCTTATGAAAAGCACTCAGCCCGCAGCAACAACATTCAACCCACATTACAACTCTCTGAATACCGCTAGCAAAATTATCCTTGCTCTGGAGCGTATTACCGAAGCGTTCCGTGTTATGCTCTGGCAAGCTAGCAAAACAACGGGTTTATCGCCACTACAAATTCAGATACTAACATTCCTTTTGTATCATTTACCCCAACAACAGCGTACGGTCTCCTATCTTGCACAAGAGTTTAATATGACAAAGCCGACTATTAGCGATGCAATCAAATCTCTACAAGAAAAAGGGTTGATACGTAAAGAATCGTCGCTGCAAGATTCGCGCAGCTATACAATCTTTCTCACAGAAGATGGAACGCGCCTTGCTAACACAACTGCCGTCTTCGCACAGTACTTCCACAATGCTCTTGCAGAAATGCCACCCATAGAGCAAGAACTATTACTTGAGTACCTCATCACCATCATTCGGTCTTTGCACAAACAAGGATTCCTTACTATCCAGCGGACATGCTTTACTTGTCGATTTCACACTCAGCATCCTATGCACTCTTTACCGCCCTATCAATCGTACTGTACACTGCTTGATGTCTCGCTGCACTCCTCAGATATCCGTCTCGACTGTCCACATCATGAATCACCTGTGTCCATGCACAAACAGCCATCCTCTGCCTAATTCTAACTAAGCTTGAGCTCTTTAGCCATGAACGTTTTCTCCTCGATTTGCCGGTATGTTTTCATAGTGTTACTTTGCCTGTCATTAGGAAACGTGTATGCACAGTATCACCCCAGTCTTTATCTTCAAGAACCTGACCATGAATTCAAGTGCAAGTGCTATTCTTACAGCCTACAAGCCTGCAGACTTACCCAATCGGCTGAAAAACACTCTCGTGCCTCCATAACAGCACGGATATCACCCCGCTTATACGACGTTCTACAGTACAACATATCACTAGACTGGGTACACCCGTTGTCTAGTACTTTAGAAACTGGTGCAGATAGGCAGTACACAGGAACACTGCACCTACAGCTTATTCTCGACTCATCGTTGCGTACAACCCCTAAACCTCTTATCGAGCTTGATGCTCACCACCGTCATATACGCATAGATTCTGCATACATCGATAGCACACGTGCTGACATTGCTCTTAGCTCTACGTTCGACGATAGAGTTACCCTTATTCCACAACGCAATATAAGAGTACGAGATACAATTGCTGTTCGTTTATATTTCACTCACATCTCCACACACAATCCTGAAGATGGAACAGGCTTTCTATTGTATCGGCAAGGTCGCTTGGGAGCTATCCGTACGGGAAACGATTCAGTTTTTCTACCAGAACGCCTTGCGTACACTATGAGTCAGCCCTATGGAACACGCCGGTGGATACCATGTAATGACACACCTTCGGACAAGGCGTTTGTTCGCATAAGTGTGCGTGTGCCGCGAGGATTTCTCGGCATTGCAAATGGTCTTCTTCGCGAGCATTACCAAGACTCCCTAGGTGGAGAAATCTTTATCTGGGAACATATCCACCCTATTGCTCCATACCTGATAGCTGTAACAGCTTCACGGTACAGTATGTATCGAGAATGGTACAGGAAACGCAATGCTCCGTATGATAGTATCCCCATAACGCACTATTTCTGGCAAGAAGATGATACGGATTTACCCCTCAATAACCATAACTATAACGTTCGTCGCTCTTTTCAGATAACCACAGGAGCAATAGCAGCATACGCTCGATATTTCGGTGAATATCCTTTCGAAAGTTATGGGCATGTTGTTGTTCAGCCGTTTGTGGCTGGCGGTATGGAACACCAAACCATTTCCACTATTAATCGAGCATGGCTGCGGGGCTCATCATCGGCAGGAATAGCCCATGAAATTGCTCATCAATGGTTCGGAAATAGTGTAACATGCGCATCATGGCACGACATTTGGCTGAATGAAGGCACAGCAACATATAGCGAGGCATTATGGTATGAATCGTGGGGCGGGCGTGCATGGAATATGGTTGCAATGTATGGATTTCGCAGAAATTATTTCAATAGTGCTTCGCGCTTACATACCGTGTACGTACACTTGCCAACAAGCATGGATATCATCTTCAATTACGCCACAACATACTGCAAGGGCGCATGGATTCATCACATGCTCCGCCGTATATATGGTGATAGTGTGTACTTCCGCGCAATGCGCCTCTTCCTACAACGTCATGCTTTTGGTACAGCAACAACACCTGATTTTGCTCAAGCATTCAAGGATGTTCTTGGTGGTAATACACCTGTTCCCGTTTCGATAGACACATTTCTACATGAATGGGTCTACTGCAGTGGAGAGCCGATATTGACAGCTTCCTGGCGCCTAGCACCACAGGCTTACTCTACCACGTCGAACACTACGTACACCATACACGGTACCCTTCAGCAAATACAAGAGGGTATCAATATTCCTAAAGTGTTTCATCTTCCCGTCGAACTTTCCTTTTGGAAATACGACACCGCTACAGGCGACACACAGCGCATCAAGCGAACAGTGATCATGCATCATCGGCGCGAGAGCTTTACAGTCATCCTGCCATTCTTTCCCGACTCTGTAGTCATTGATGAAGCAGATAATCTGCTATGCCAAAAGATGCCAACTGTCGGACCTCGCCGTATGGCAAGCTCTGCATATGCTGAAGTCTATCCATCGCCCCTGCAGCGGAGTGATGCACTCCATACTAACCTTGTTGTATCTTATCAAGGCATTATCACACTTGAGATTGTCAACACTCTGGGACAGCATGTCCAGACGCTCTATCATGGCTTTGCCTCCAGTGGACTACACAGCTTTCAGCATTCTCTGAACTTATCGCCCGGTACCTACTTTCTCCGCTGCCTTCTTTCGCATGAGCCTCCACTTCTGCACAAATTCTTAGTCGTACCATAGCGTTTTTTTTCTTAGTACTGCCTACTGGCATCACGTTACAAGGTTTTGCGTATGTGCTCTATGATAGGCTTTGCATGATTACGCCCATTCTCAATAAAAATACTCCATGTTTCACACCCGCACAGCACCGAACCTGCAACGTACAGACCGGGAACATTGGTTTCGAACGTCTCAGGGTTGTATACAGGAATAAGGTTACCGGAAAGTTCTACACCTGCGCTGCGCAGAAGCCGTTCGTCAGGACGGTATCCTATCAAGAGAAAAACGAAGTCCGCTGCCAACACTTCTTGCTTTCTTGTCTCAAGGTTTTGCACATGCACAGCATGAGGTTCTATGCGCTGCACAACAGTGTTAAAGCGCGCAGCAATCTCGCCATATTTTATACGGTTTTCTATATCGGGACGTATCCAGTACTTTACTGAGAGCCCAAGTTCTGGCTTGCGATGCACGAGTGTTACACGCGCCCCATGCCGCCACAGATCGAGAGCTGCCTCAACAGCAGAATTCCTGCCACCTACTACAACAACATCACACAGTGCATACCGGAATGGCTCGTCATAGTAGTGAGAGACGTGTGGTAAGTCCTCACCTTCAACATCAAGTCGATTTGTTGCATCAAAATATCCTGTTGCTACAATCACTCGCTGTGCACGTATTGTTGCTCTAGCAGTCTCCACACTAAATACGCCTTCTGGCATTCGTTGTATGGAATGCACCATTGTGTGCAGCATGAGGTGCAGCCCATAATATGTAACGACGTTACGGTAGTACTGGAGAGCTTCTGCACGTGTAGGTCGCAAATGTGTTGTTGTAAAAGGCAGGTTATCGAGCGCAAGAAGTTCGGGCGTCGAAAAAAACGTCATGTTCACGGGAAAGCGCCGAATTGCATCGGTAATTCCGCCCTGTTCAATCACAACGTACGAGAGTCCAACTTTATGTGCTTCGATAGCACAGGCAAGTCCTGTCGGACCTGCCCCAACAATGATGACGTCGTATTGCTTAGCATGGGTATTAACCATGTCTGTACTCAACCGATTTCTAAGAGTTTGCTCTAAAAGTGCCAGCGCACAAAGCCTTCAATAGCCTCATACTCTGCAAGCCCGAGAGCATCGTACAGTTCTGCTGTAGCACGATTGCGGTCTTCAGCGCGCTGCCAGAACTCACGTTTATCCGCACCGGGGAACATTGCTGCGTCTTTTTGGGACTGATGCTTGAAAATGGCTTTGCGCTTCCGCATCACTTCTTGTGGCGATAGAGGAACAGCCATTTCGATTTGGTCTATTCCCCATTCCTGCCATGCACCGCGATACAGCCATACCCAACAATCGTTAATCCAGCGTGCATTACTTGCTTTGATGCGCTTTACCGCCTCCATAATTGCTGCTAAGCATACTCTATGCGTACCGTGTGGGTCGGAAAGGTCGCCTGCTGCATAGATTTGATGTGGCTTGATTTTGTTCAGCAAATCCATCACAAGTTTAATGTCTTCTTCACCCAGCGGATTCTTCTTGATAGTACCTGTCTGATAAAAAGGCATATTCAAGAAGTGTGCATTGCTGTCGGGAATACCACAAGCGCGGCAACCAGCTTTTGCCTCTCCCTGACGAATCAAGGCTTTAATCTGCTGTACTTCGGGTGAATCAACCTGACCCGGCTTCTTCTTGTGCAGAAAGTCTAGCACTTTTTTATAGAATTTCTCTGACTCTTTTGTGTTGAAGCCCAGGTGCTTGTTCATTTCTACAACGAAATCCGCAAAGCGAATAGCATCATCATCGAACACAGCAATATTCCCCGATGTTTGATAGGCAACATGTACTTCATGTCCTTGGTCAGCAAGGCGAATAAATGTGCCACCCATAGAAATGACATCGTCGTCGGGATGTGGAGAAAAGATAACAACTCTTTTTGGGAAAGGTTTTGCCCGTTCAGGCCGATGAGAATCATCGGCATTTGGCTTGCCACCCGGCCATCCAGTGATTGTCCGCTGGAGTTGATTAAAAACGTGAATGTTAATATCATATGCCGTGCCGCGCGCTGTCAGCAGGTCACCCATACCATGTTCATTGTAATCTTCATCGGAAAGCTTCAAAATTGGCTTTTTAACTTGCTGACAGAGCCATACGACAGCAGAGCGTACGCGCTGTTCCGTCCACTCGCACGGACCAATAAGCCATGGAGTCTTTACTCGCGTGAGTTCTGCAGCTGCCGCATCATCAAGAACAAAAAGTGTGTTAAAATGGCGCTGGAGAAATGTTGCTGGCACAGCATCGGTTACTTCATGCTCGACAGTCCGCTGGATAATACGCGCTTTACCTTCTCCCCATGCCATTAGAATAATACGCCGTGCCGACATTATCGTTGCAATGCCCATCGTAATTGCTCTGCGAGGAACATTGTCCTCTGAAAAGAAGTCACTTGCAGCGTCAAGGCGCGTGATGCGGTCGAGCGTTACCATGCGTGTTCGTGAGTCGGCAGCTGAGCCGGGTTCATTGAAACCAATGTGTCCTGTGCGCCCAATCCCAAGAATTTGAATATCAATTCCCCCAACACGCTCAATCTCCTTCTCGTAATACTCACAAAATGCTGGCACCTGCGATGGAGCAAGCCGTCCATCAGGAATATGAACATTTTCTCGTAGGATGTCCACATGGTCGAATAAATGCTCGTTCATAAATCGCACATAGCTCTGCAGCGCGTCGGGCTCCATAGGAAAGTACTCATCGAGATTGAATGTTATCACATTTCGAAAGCTTAATCCTTCTTCCTTGTGCATACGCACAAGTTCAGCATAAACGCGCGTAGGCGTTGAACCTGTCGCTAAACCGAGCACAGCATTTTTGCCAATTTTTGCCTTTTCGCGAATAAGGTGGGCAATCTCTTGAGCAACAGCCAGAGAAGCTTCGACAGAGCTTGCGAAAATACGCGTTGGGATGCGCTCCTTACGGCGCAGTTCTTGGGGGTCGGGCTGAATTTGCATAAGGCACACTCTTCAATAAATTAAATCACATACAACAGCATGAGTGAAATGATAGTTCGTTTTTGCTACTTACCTACTTGCTTCATAGAAAATAGAACGCTGCCGAAGCGCGAAGGAACATGGAATTTATTCTGCATTGTCGGCGACCAAGCAATCAGTTCTCGTCGTGGAAACCGTTCGATGCGGTAGAGATTCACGTTCCATACGTCTCCATCAGCTATTGGCGGCAGATTCACAAGTTGCAACTCTTCTAACGGTAGTGCGATTTCTACCGTCCAGAGCGTATCAGTATCTGTCGAAATATTTGGCGTTCCACGCACGTGCACCGCCGAACGAATGCTAAGATTGTATGTAGAGTATGGCAGTGCTATCGGCATCGTTCCACGCACTTCGCGAACATACAAATCCAGAACGGTATTTAGTGGGCTAATTTCTATTTCGGTATAACCACGCTGCTCTGGCGCAGACGGAGCAAGAAACAATTCTACTACTTCTTCTTCCCAGAGCTTGCTATCGCGTTTTTTCATTGTTGCAATAATGTCAGTGTCGTAGCATTCAAATCCCACATATAAGTAGGTACTATCCCATAGCATCGTCGCTCGTGTTGTGGATTGTGGTACGCCTGAGCCATCAGATAGAACAAAGTTGCCCATAGTTGCAGCACGTCTCCACGACTCTTCAGATAAATAGCCGTCAATGACAATATCTCCACATACTCGCTCTACAACGTAGCGTGGTAGTGCATCAGTTTTGGGAACAAGCGGTACAGAAAATCCTGCCAATAGCACAATTCCTATACCGCATGCGGCTGCCTTTACCAATAATGTGAACGTGAGTCTTCTCAATGCCTTCCAGAACCAGTGCATAATGGCTTTTCTCAATACGGCACATTTAAGCACCGCATCACTCTTAAATCTTGATGAAAATGCCTCGTTTATACAGAATGTATGCAATACACCAAAACACCATGTTATATGCAATAGCAAATGCCAGTGAAGCATTACGTGCATCAGAGAACAGTGGCTCAAACACAGTCATGTACAGAATATTTTTCAAAGCAACCTCCTTGCCACCATACGGTATAGTGTAGAACACGAGAAGCTTCATGACAAGTACTGACAAAAAGTAGCTAACAAGGGCATTCATGCCATATACAACGAAGAACTTTGCCCAACGCTGCCAGCCTTGCACATCTATGAGCCAATAGCAACTACCCAACATACACAGTGCCCAGCCAGCCATAAATACAGCATATGAACTTGTCCATAGACTTTTATTTATGGGCATGAACCAATCCCATACTCCCCCAACGACTAAACAGACAAACCCTGAAAATAGCATCCATGCTGCCTTTTCAGATCGGGACAGCGACAAACGCAGCATATATCCCGTAAGAGAACCGCACAGTGTTGTTGCAAGTGCAGGAAATGTGCTCAGGATACCCTCAGGATCCCACGTTTTCGTTTGCGACCACATATGTCCCGACAATATGAGAGAATCAACGTACGCAGCAAGATTTTTACCTGGCTCCATATGCCCTGCACCAAGACCCGGAACAGGAATACAATACATTGCCACCATATAGCCTATGAGCAGAGCAGCAATCCATACCGCCTGAGCACGAGGACGGACGTAGAGCATAATAACAGCGGCTCCTGCATAGCAAAGAGCAATGCGCTGTAGCACTCCGGGAATGCGCATCGTTGCAAATGCGAAGTGTGGTACGATATTCAGAATCAAGCCAAGTAGAAAAATAATTGACGCACGACGCACAATTTGGCGCAGAAGCATTGCTTTACTATCGCCACGCTCCACACGGTGCGCCATAGAGTACGTTGTCGAAACACCAACAATAAAGAGAAAGAACGGAAAAATCCAGTCGGTAAAAGTCCACCCATTCCACTGCGCATGAAGAAGTTGAGGATATACAGCCTTCCAGTTTCCCGGACTATTCACGAGAATCATACCGGCAACAGTAAAACCTCGGAAGGCATCAAGCGACACAAGGCGTTCTGGTGATTTCATATAAATGGCAAATGAGAGGTTTTTTCACACTAGCGCCTTACTGCTCAAGAGCCTTGACAATTGTATCATGGAGCAAAGGGCGCACAGCACGAATTTTGATGTTTTGCGAGCTAGGATGCACACGATTTGAGAGAAAGACTACTCCAAGTTTTCGCTCTGGGTCATACCACACGCTTGTTCCTGTAAATCCTGTATGCCCAAACGATAATGGGGAGAATAGATTTCCACACGAGCACTGTTCATGAGCTTTAGTGTCCCACCCTAGAGCACGGCTTGATTTTGCATTGGCGCGCGTTGTAAACAGGCGAACAGTCTGAGGCATAATCAACGGTTTTCCCTGTACTACCACCTTTTCAGGCTCAATAAGCACTTGCATCATGCGCAGCACATCATCGAGCGAAGAAAACAATCCTGCATGACCCGCTACCCCATGCAGCAACGCAGCTCGCGGGTCATGAACAAGAGGGCGTGCAAAATCTTGTTTCCACGTTGTATCGTGTTCCGTAGGCATTACTCTGCGACGTAATACACTGTCGGGGTTAAAGACCGTTGACGCCAACCCCAGAGGACGAGCAATTACCTCCGCAAAGTAGACATCGAGTGCCTTTCCCGTTATACGACGAATAATTTCGCCGAGCAGGATAAATCCCAAGTCGCTATACACTGTTGAGTCTCCCGTTGGATAGACGAGTTTTTCTGTATACAGCGCTTTCATTGCTTCTTCCGCACCTTTCACTCGCAAATCGTAAGGGCGAAATGCTGCAAGACCACTATTGTGCAGCAACAGATTTTTTATACGAATATGTGCTTTACCATGTGCTGCAAACTCAGGGATGTACTGCACAACGCTGTCTTCCAGGTTTATTCGTCCTTCATCGTACAGCTTCATTATACACATCGTTGTCGCAAAAACCTTAGTCAGCGATGCCATGTCATAGATTGCATCATGTGGGGTTTTAGGCGAGTCCTGCGCATAGCTCATTGTACCGAAGCTTTCTCGCATAATCACACGACCGCGATACCAAATTCCTACCGATGCACCCGGGAATGCTTGGTCAGCTATTGCTTCTTCTATGACCTTCTTCACACGAACATGCACCTGCTCATACGGTGGCAGTACGGTATATTCGATGCTCTTGGTATTTGCTGATGCCTCTGCATCCTCGAACGATAGTGACTGTATCACGCGCCCTATAGTTGCTGGTGAGTATAGGTGGTATCGCCGTGAGCGTTCCTCGAACTCTTGTGCTTCCTTACGAAATGTACGCTCAATCTCGTCAATACTCTTCCCTGCTTTGACCATTGCTAAAAGCTTACGGCTTCCTACACTGCGTGCAGTGCGGTCAATTTCCTTGTTCCGAATCGAGTCAGGGAACAGCTTGACCACCTCGCGAAAGACAGCTAGCATTACACGCATGGGATTGATACTTCGCCGATCGGTAATGACAAGCTGAAATCCCATACATGTTTGCCCCTGAAGCTTTGAGGATATTGGATTAAACATCACAAAGTTCACATCAACTCCGCTCAGCCGATAGCTTTGCAGAGCTTTGACGAAATTGAATCCTACCTGCATTGCGGTATTGGGAAGGGCTACACCGTATGTTAAAAATGGCGCTTGCGTGCCCCGACCAACACTCCATGTCATGTCTTCGAGCATTCCTAAGCAATGATATCCAATCACAGCATTCATTTCGCGAATATTCGGGCTAGGGTTTCGCCATGGAAAGCCAAGCTCATCGTAGAATTTAGTACGGTCGTATCCCTGCATTGGCACAACGCGTAGCTTTGCTTTAATACCAAATTCTTCATTGTAAAACCGTGCAAGCTCACCAATTGTCATGCCATGCGCAATCGGAATAGGATAGTAGCTTGTAAATCCACCGTGAAACTCTTTCTCAAGAATTGGTCCGTATACACCAAGCGGGGCAGCCATATTGGGACGGTCGAGCACATAAATAGGAATTCCCGCTTCTGCAGCTGCCTTCATGCAATAGATAAGCGTTGTCGCATACGTATAGTACCGAACACCAATTTCTTGAATGTCGAAGACGAGTGCGTCTAGACCACGTAAATCTTCAGCCGAAGGACCTTTTTTCTTAACAGTGTACAGAGAAATAACTGGCAAACCCGTCGCAGAATCAATGTCGTTACTATTGATGAGCTCATCTTTTGTTCCTCGAATTCCATGCTCCGGAGCGAACAATCGCACAACAATTCCCGCTTTATACAACATGTCCAGAGCATGATCTCCTTCACGTGTTTGCGCCGAATGATTCACTATCAGACCAACCTTTTTGCCCTGAAGCGGAGCAAAGCCTAAGTCGCGCAAAACCTCTAACCCGACCTTAAATGGCGCTTCAGTATCTGCTGACGCTACGCAGGAATGATCATACGTAAACGCCGGTATATGCAGCAAAACGATAAAGCACAGTGCGGGAACGCAATCGATAATTCTCATAATTTGTGGGAATACAGTTAATGAACACACGGTGTTGTACAGCGTTCGAAACTTGCGTTTCATCATCTAGATTTCAAGCATAGTGGTGGCTATTTGTATTACACTAGTTTTCCTAGTAAAAGCTTGGGATATTTTTCCTGAGCTTTTTGTACAGCATTGCTCGGGCTCGGAATAAGTGGGCTTTAACTGTGCCGAGCGGAATACCAAGACGGTTTGCAATTTCTTGGTAATCCATATCTTCTTCGTGGCGCATCTGAATCACTACGCGATATTTTTCAGGAAGCTCGTCGATAGCCTGCCGAATCAGTGCCGTGCGCTCCCGACTATGAAGTTCGCTATCCGGACGTGTTGAATCGTCGTAAATTTCATACTCGATTGTTCCTTCTTTCGTTTCGATAGGCTGATCAATTGAGAACGTCTTGAGGCGCTTTTTCCGGAGAAAATCAATACAATGATTTGAAGCAATTTTGTACAGCCATGTAGAGAAGGCATATTCGTTATTGAAGTTTTTCAACGCTTGGAAAGCTTTAATGAAGGTTTCCTGCACGAGGTCATCGACATCATTTGGATGGCTTGCCATCATGCGGCGAATTAAGCTTGTAATAGAGGCACGATACTTTTTCTCTAGCAGCTTGAACGCAGATTGTTCGCCTTGTGCAGCACGGCGAATAAGCTCGGCATCATCATTGCGAGATTGTTGATAACGCCGCTCCTTGTCTGAATCTCGGTGTTCCACGATTACAGAACGATGCGATAAAGGCGAACGCATAAACTATGAATGTGGGTTGTGTGTTGGCACAATTTACAACGACAACAGTATTTAGCATAATGTTTCCTTTCATTTTCTTTCCGTTGCTGCATCTTGCGCTTCCACACTCCCGACTGACTCCTCGCGCTCACTATATTGCCAAAATCCTCGCTGCCGGATAATTTCAGCGTAGTACCATGCACTTCCGCGAATGGTGCGCCGACAATCGTTGTCGTAATCTACATGTACTAAGCCGAAGCGCGGTTCAAAGCCGAACGACCATTCAAAATTATCAAGATTCGACCAGTAAAAATAGCCTCGAATATCTATACCTTTCGACAAAGCTTTGTGCACTTGACGAAGATGCTTACGGATAAAAACCTTGCGCCATTCATCGTCATCAGTTGCGATACCATTTTCCGTCACATAGATTGGTAAGCCAAGCTTCTTGTGCAGACGCTTCAGGCATTTGTAGAGACCTTTGGGATATACAGTCCACCCCGATTGCGTAAGCCGCTCTACACCCGTGCGCTGAAAAATACCTAAATCCGCACGTAGCATGTTCAGAAGTGTTGCAACAGCATGACGTGGTGAAGTAAACATGCGCACGTAGTAATTCAGACCTATAAAGTCATTGGAGTCCTTGAGAAATTCATGGTGTTCAAAGAACCCTGCAGGAAAGTGAATTGTGCCAGTCTTGAGCGCTTCGAGAATAACTTCATTAAACACCCAATCTGCAAGACGGGCAGCTATTTTATCGCCTATACTTCCCTTGCGCAGAGGTGCAAATACTGGCAAATGCACAACAATCCCTACTTGCGACATCGGACGCTCTTGCTTCAAAATCCGATATGCTTTGCCATGCGCTTTCAGAAGGTTTGCGAGCACCTTGAGTGTTAGTCTCAGATTTCTGTACGCTGGTGGATACTCACCTATTAGATAAGCAAATGAGGCATAAATATTTGGTTCGTTAATCGTACACCAAAAATGCACTTTATTACCGTATTCTTGTGCTAAAAAGCGCACAAAGTCAAGATAATAGCGAATATTTTCTTCTTTTTCAAAACCACCAATATCAGCAAACCAGCACGGTATCGTGAAATGAAAGATTGTTACGAATGGCTCAATATTGAGTCGTATCAGTGTATCCAGAACATCATGGTAATGGCGTACAGCTTCCATGTTGAGCTTACTTGGCGATTCTGGGAAGAATCTACTCCACTCAAGCGACAAGCGGTGTGCTGTATGATTCATCGAATATAGATCTGCAAAATCCTCGCGATATCGATAGTAGTGGTCGGAAGCACGCCCTGAAACATGCCCATTTTTAATTCTCCCTGATTCTTGTTCGAAGCGCCACCATTGATTGTGATAGTTATTACCTTCTACTTGGTGAGCAGACGAGGATGCTCCAAAATGGAACGTAGCAGGAAATTGCAGAAATGGCATAGACACACAAAGCACAGGTACTCAAAAATTCAAGCGCAAAGATAGAAGAATTTTCTTGCAGATTCAAGCAGAGATCCCTTTTTTCGGCAATGTTATGAAGAGATTTTGTATATTTCTTGCGTCTTCTCTCAAAGTTTCAAACTTGTTGTATCCTGAGCTTCCATGCGTACAGCACCCCGCGATGAGAGAATCGCTATTCATCTTTCGCTCACAGCTGGCATTGTTATGCTAGTGTTCAAGTGGTCGGCATACTACATTACCGATTCAGCTGCTGCATTTTCCGATGCCATAGAAACGATTGTTCACGTTGCAGCAGTAGCATTTTCTGCATACAGCCTCCACGTCATATATCGCCCTCCCGACAATACGCATCATTTCGGCCATGATAAAATGGCATATTTCTCATCAGGGATTGAGGGTGTTCTTGTTATGGGTGCAGGATGTATCATCATTTATGAAGCCATTCAGCAGTGGATTGGAGGTCTCCGCTTACACGATATTGACCAAGGGATGCTGCTGCTGCTTGCAGCAGCATCCCTCAATGCCATACTGGGCATATACCTTGTTCGAACAGGCACAACAAAGCGCTCGGTTATCCTGATTGCGAATGGGAAGCACGTATTAAGCGATGTATGGACAAGCGTAGGAGCGGCATTAGGTCTAGGTATGGCATGGTGGACAGGTTGGAATATACTCGATCCCCTCATCGCTATTGCCTTCGCTGTATATATTATGCGCGAAGGCTTTGTTATTACACGACGTGCAGCTGACGGTCTTATGGACGCAAGCAATCCAGAACTCGAAGCACTTGCTACGCAAGCGCTTAGAACATTCTGTTCAGAAGAAAACTTGAGTTTTCACCGCTTTCGCTTGCGCGAAAGTGGCTCGCGAATCTACATTGATTTTCACCTTCAATTTCCTAACGGCGTGCTTATCGAGGAAGCCCACACGCTCGCTACACGTGCCGAGCGTGTCGTTGCGCAAGCACTCCCCCAGTCTGCTGACGTTACTAGCCACCTCGAAAATGCTCACACACCTGAACATGACAACGTCGAATAGCCCAAGCTCGTAGGATAATTGAAACGAAAACAGCACAGAGCATTCAGTATGCGGGGCATATAAACAAAAAACTGTCAGCAGCCTCACTGCTCACAGTCTTATATCTGAGTGTGGTGTGTGAGAGATAAGATACTATTACCGCTAGAGCAGATCAGCATTAGCTTGCTTCCAAATCCACAATATTCATGTCTACAGCACGCTTGCCACCTGCAGCGACAACGATTTCATCATCATAGTAGTCCGAGATAATAGCAACAGCCTGCACCGCTGTATGAAATTCCTCTTTATCGAGGTGCATACCCGGTAAAGAATAAGAAAACGTAATTGTGCCATCAAAGAGAAGCCCAAACCCACCAAAATGGAGTTCTGCATTCTTTCTCAAGAGAAACTTCATAATTGCTGGGGAAATTTCTGCACCATAGACAACGTTCGCTGTACATTCAACACATGTTTCGGTTGCTGTAAAAGGACGGACAATAATGCTCACAACGCTCGACCCTTGAGTAATAGTAAAAGAGCCATCGCCGAATGATGTATAATCAGGATAAATTTCTTTGAGCATTTCTTCAACTTTTACAGCAGTTGCCTTTAAAAGCTCTTCAGGCGTTGCGTCGCCATGCGATTTCGTGAGAAAGTCTTGTGTTGCCATGATATCCTACAATTAACGAAGATACAGTTCATGAGTTATGAAGTCGTTATTACTAGATGCTTTCCTTGCGCACAAGGCATACGTGCACAGTCCAGTGCGACGGAATACACTTATGGTGTATTCACTTTGCAAGCTCACGGTTGCGGGGGTACCTGACCCATCTGACGTTTAAGCTCTAGCACTGCTGGATCATCGGATGCCGACGTAGAAGTTGTATCACCTGATGCTGGGGGTAATTTCCCAAGACTCGCCTTGAGAGCAAGGAGTTCGGCATCAGTATTTGCCCGTTCTAGCTGCTTAAATTGGTCTTCGAGTGCAGTTTGCTCACCAGCAAGTTGACCAAAGGCTTCTGCTTGTGACTCCAATTGCTCAACTTTGGATTCAAATTTCTCAAACTTACTAAACGCATCCGAGCCTACACCGCTGAAGGCTTGGGCAATTTGTTTTTGCGCTTTTGCCGCTTGCGAGCGAGCAATTAATGTATTTTGGCGGGTTCGTGCCTCGTCGAGTTTTGCCTTGAGCGCATCAAGTTGTGCTCGCATTTTCATCGACGTTTCTTTTGCCTGTTGGTATGTTGGCTCTAGATCTTTTGCATTGCGTTCGTACAACGCTTTTTTCTCAAGTGCAGCTTTTGCCAAATCATCACGCCCAGCATTGACCGCTTGTATCGCTTTTTGATGCCAGTTATTGGCTTCTTCACGAGCCTTCAGCAGCTTGCGCTCAAGCGTTTTTTCGTTCGCAATCGCATTTCCAACAGCAAGTGTGGCTTTATTTACCGATTCCTCCATTTCAATCACCATCTGCTTGAGCATTTTTTCTGGGTCTTCGGCTTTATCAAGCGCATCATTCACATTCGCTTTGAATATGTCTGATATACGGCTAAAAATTCCCATGATATAACCTCCATAATATCAGGTTGATAGTGATAGTGGGTTGATGTCGGTGCACGAGAGTTTTTGCTCTGAGGACGGAAGCATCGTCATCTTCCTAACAGCAAGGCGTTATTTGGTTGTTATTGCTATATTGCTCACAAAAATACAATAGAAAAACGCGTGGAACGAGAAAAAATTGTGAAGAATTGTGTATTTTCGTACCTCGGTTTCCAGCTTAATACTTTTCTTACAGGTGATACTATGAATTTTCCCAATTTTGGCAATTTGAACATTAGCAGCATCATGGAGCAAATGAAGAAGCTACAAGAAGATGTTGCACGTGCACAAGACGAGCTTGCTCGCAAGACCGTTACCGCCGAAGCCGGCGCTGGAATGGTTAGTGTTGTTATGAACGGCGCTCTCGACCTTCTTTCCGTGAAGATTGATCCTAGCATCCTTACCCCCGAAGATGTAGGAATGGTACAAGATTTAGTTGTCGCTGCTGTCAATAAGGCTATAGATAGTGCCAGAGCGATGAATGAACAAGAACTTAAAAAGGTAAGCGGGCTTCTGCCACACATTCCTGGGCTAGATTTTCTGAAGTGATAGAAAAGCTCGGAGTTTACTCGATTGTTTAGTATGGTACATACCTACCAAGCCAACACCCAGCATGCAGATGTTCCACAGAGGTATGACTTCTCCACCACATGATATACACATCAGAAGCTGTTGAGTCAGTTATTGAGTCTCTCTCTTCCCTTCCGACAATTGGACGCAAAACAGCACAGCGCCTTACGCTATATCTTCTGCGCCAACCAAAGGCAGATGTCGAGCGCCTTGCGTACGCTCTTCTTGCAATGAAAGAGAAGGTGCGCTATTGCTCACAATGCTGTAATCTTACCGAAGCCGACCCGTGTGCAATATGTACCTCTCCTAAGCGCAACCACACTACTATTTGTGTTGTGGAAGAACCCAGCGACCTGTTCGCTATCGAACGCACGCATGAGTATGACGGCATGTACCATGTCTTGCACGGAGCACTTAACCCACTCGAAGGAATTAGCCCAAACGACCTAAAAATCAAAGAATTACTTCACCGCTTGGGTAACGATACCGTACAGGAAGTTATCCTTGCACTGAATCCTAATGTCGAGGGCGAAGTTACAACCCAGTACCTTGTGAAACTTCTTAAACCACTAGGCATAAGAATCTCGCGGCTTGCCCGAGGCATTCCTATGGGTAGCGACTTAGAATTCGCCGATGAAGCTACCATTTCGCGTGCACTTCAAGGACGTGTAGAAGCCTAGACTGATATGATATACCACACACTTTCACTATCGTGCTATCTTTGCTACTGGCTGCCCTATATGCTTGTTCCTTCGTCGTGGTTCGCCGAATGGTTCGATCACCCTCTCTATCTTTCCCTATACAGCCATCGCTCCGATAAGGAAGCAGTGCAAGTAGTAGAACTTCTCCTTCGCAGCATATCGTTGCCGCGCGGTGCACGGATACTTGATTTATGCTGCGGATCGGGTAGACACACTAAAGCCCTGTATGATGCAGGATTTGATGTTGTAGGACTTGACTTATCCAAGAACCTCCTCAATCTAGCACGGCAAGAGCTGGCAGGTTTACCAGTACGTCTATACCAAGGTGACATGCGGTCTCCGTATCCGGAAGGATCATATGATTGCATTGCCAATTTCTTTACAAGCTTTGGCTACTTTGATAACCCTTCAGACGATACAACCGTCATACGGCGCATTTGCGAGGCACTGAATCCAAGTGGATACTTTTTTCTTGACTTCTTTAACGCCAAGTATGTGCGTTCTCATCTTGTTCCAGCTGACATACTAGTATTCGACGATTTCACTATTACCCAGAAGCGCAGTATCGAGCAAGGCTTTGTTGTAAAGCACATCACCGTACAGTACCACACATGCAGCAATACGTATAGCGTTCTAGGTAAGACTTCCGATACCAATTTGCCTCATAGCTCATCGCAAACATTTGTTGAACGGGTTCGCCTCTATGAGCCTGAAGACCTACAGCACCTTCTCACAGCACATGGTTTTACAATTCATACTATATTTGGGGACTATACAGGTAATCCTCTCAGTCCTGATGCTCCTCGTTGTATCGTTGTTGCACAGCTCCAGCATTAGTTATCGCCTTACTTTCGCTCTTTTGGCGAACGAACTTGTGAGAAGACATAGATAAGCTCTCGTGCTATCTGGCGGCAACATTCATCGTACTGTTTCTCTTCTTGAGGCATTCCGTCAAATTCTTTGGGGTCGTCGTACGGTAGTGATACACGCATAACAGCTCCGGGAACGACCGGACAGGCTTGCTCTGCCTGAGAACAATTCATAATAGCACAAAAGCCCTTACTCGGATTTGTTGTATCGCTGACTAGTTTTGAAAATACATGTATTGGGAGTGCATTGTGTGCATATTGTACTGTGTATATCGGATTTGTTTGCTCCGACAATTTGCGTATAGCAAAACCTGCTCTTTGGAGTGCTCTGACAGCACGCTCATTAAATGCTGTTACTTCTGTTCCTGCCGAATATGCTCGCACACCATCTAGCCCGTAATATGCTGCCAATGTTTGCGCCCAAATCTGCGATAAGTGGCTACGGCGAGAATTATGCGTACAAACAAACATCAGATGTGCAGGTTCATTGTTATCAAGCTTTGCTTGAATAAACGCTATAACTTTGTCAAGGCGCTGCTTGCGCTCCTCAGTAATTTTGATATGTTCCTGTTGAATCTTATGAATATATGCCCGAACAGGCTCATATATGGAAACGTCTGTCGCGCTCTTCAGCATTGAAGCAGTTGATATAGCAATACAGCAGAGCACATGCCAATAGTACACGTTCATACGCTACCTCGATAGTGAGTATATCATTGATTGCTAGAGATTCGCAATATGCCTGTTTGTAGTTTTCCTACATAGTAACGATTTCATAATACGTTCACGGTCAAGTTTCTACGCTCATACACAGCCTACTACATAGTAACTAAAGTTTCCTTTACAGTTCGCACTTCCATATCTGTCCCCTGTTAATAGTAAACTTTGGCTTACCTTTTAGCACAAAGCCATGAAAAGGAGTATTCTTCGACTTTGACCGCGATTTCTTGGCATCGAACACCCACTCTTCATGCAAATGAGCAATAGTCAGATTTGCTTGTGCACCCTCGATTAATGATACCTGAGGAATTCCCAAGATTTCACGAGGCTTTGTGGACATAAGCTCAACAAGACGCATCATATCAATATGTCCAGCATGGACTAAGTACGTCATTGCAAGACCGAAGGATGTCTCCAAGCCTGTAATACCGTTTGCAGCAAGAGCAAACTCAAGTTCTTTCTCATGAACAGCATGAGGTGCATGGTCGGTGGCGATTGCATCCACAGTGCCATCTTTAATGGCTGCAATGATAGCCTCGATATCGAGTTTTGTTCGCAAAGGTGGATTCATCTTTGCATTTGTGTCGTAGTGCCGAACAGCTTCGTCAGTCAGCGTAAAGTGATGTGGCGTTACCTCGCATGTAACGCGCTGCCCGCGCAGTTTTGCTTGACGCACAAGGTCAATACTCCCTGCCGTACTCAAATGAGACACATGATATCGGCAATTTCCATTGTGAGCTGCTAGCATAATGTCACGTGCGACAATAATTTCTTCGGCAATACTCGGGTACCCTTTCAATCCAAGAATAGCTGAAACTTCCCCTTCGTGCATAGCAAAGCCTTCTGTGAGCGTATGTTCCTCGCAGTGCTGGGAAATTAAGCCATCCACAGGCTGAAGATACTTAAATGCTCTATTCATCACTTCAGCATTCATGACGCACGAACCATCATCGGAAAACATGACAGCGCCATGCTCAAGTAGCTCCAGCATTGGTGTTAGCTCTTTCCCCTCGCGCCCTTTTGTAATTGCCGCACAAGCATATACTTCTGTGAGTGTTGATTTTCCGCGATTCAAGACGTATTCAAGCGTTGGTGCATTGTCCACTGCAGGTATCGTATTTGGCATACAGCATACCCCCGTAAATCCACCATTTGCTGCACTATCTG
>JANWZB010000069.1 GCA_025055035.1 Candidatus Kapaibacterium sp. | reverse complement strand
AGGAAAGTAAGCGAGGGATACGCGTTTTATTATCGCCCTGTGTCAATGTAATCCATTGCACGTTCAAGAATAGCATCGCGGCTACGATCAGCAAGGTTCATATTGACGCGGATATCAATAGGAACTCCCCATTCGAAGTTATAGCCGATAGACCAGTCTGCATCATGATTTGCTTGTGGAGCAACAGCTTGTGCTTGTGCCTTTGTAATGCGCCCTGCAGGAATGAATGTTTTTGTACCAGAGAATCGATACGTCCAACCGTTAGGAAGCTGTGCATCAATAGGCAGACCGCTGCCACCTCCTGTGTGGTCGCCAATAAGGCGCACATGCTTGAATTCTGGTGCTTTCAGACATGCGGGGAAAAATGATGCGGCGCTATAGCTGCGTCGATTTGTGAGCACTGCAACAGGTCTATCGATAAATCGATACATTTGCTCATCCGCTGCGGTATCTGGTCGGATAGTAAGTTTTTTCGGAGGATTGTAATCATTAGGTCCCGGTCCGTTTTTTGTCATTTCAAGAAGTACGTCAGATGGTGCCTGAGCAAGGCGTGATGCAAGGAAAATAACGTTGCCTATACTGCCGCCTCCGTTACTGCGAATGTCAAAGATCATGCCCGCTACGTTCTCTTGGCGGAAGCGTCGAATAACGGTGTTCCATGCAGCGGTGTCGATATCATTAGAAAAGCTGCCATAGTTGATGTATCCATACTTTTTGCCTCTGCGCTCCAGAATAGCATGTGTTAGTGCACCCGTGAACCACTGCTTTCTACGCAAATATACCCGCTCGAGAATATCTTGGTCGTAGTTTGTTGAGTCGTTGTAAAAAGGCTCGGCGCGTGATACATCGAATGTAGAAACAAGATTGGTGTGATCGTCTTGAAGTTCGTTGAGCGTTGCTGCCAAAACAGCGAAGAGTTCCTGCTCGTTGCGCGCACTTATCGCTCGTTCTCTATACTTTGCTCGGACAGCGTTCCAGTCTATACGCTTAAATGTAAAGAATGTGTAGCGCTCGTGGATTGTTTTCCACATGGAATCAAAGACAGTAGCGTTATCATGTGCAGGTGTGGTGGGTAGTAGTAGGCGTTCGCAGGAGACAAGGCTTAAGAGTAGTATACTACTGGCTGTACAAATAGACAATCTCGGGCGAATTTTCATACAGTACCTCGTAGAGTAGTGGAAGGAGACGTTTGTATATGTCACTCAAATTCTTGCTAGCAGAGAAAAGACGAGTGCATGACGAGCAAACACAACGCGGTTAAAGAGTGCGTAGTCATAGTAGTTCCATTGGTATGCGATGCTGAGCCAGTTTCCTGTGTCCAACATATATTCTAAGCCGATTCGTGATGTAATGTTGGGGAAATTTATGATGCTAACTGTTCGGAAGTTCTTCAGTATTGCCTCGATATCTTCGCCATCCTCATTCGCGATAATTGATGGTAAATTTGTTGAATAGTACGGACGAAGTCCTACACCGAGTATTGGTAGCTGTAGGTGCGTATATGCTCGCCACTGCTTGCCTAAGAGTTCAAAATCGTACTCGATGCGAGTCATAGCACCTAGTGCTATGTGTGCGTCTATCGCAAGAGCGTTATTCTGAAACGTCGTGTTTGTTTTGGTGTGTAGCATGATATTGAGCAGAGGACCTACGAATGCTCGCAGCGGCTGCTCACGCTGCTCATAAACACGAAATCCTAGGTTTGCCGACAGATTTGACTGAACAATAGCAATTGCTGCCTTTGGATTCAAAGGTTGCTCAGGAACTGGTGTTGTTCGACTGTTAGCAGCAATCACACAAGCATTCCAGAAAATATGGTCTGAATACGACCGCAGCTCTGCTTCTAGCCCGCTAGTGAAGCCAGTATATAGTAATGGAGAGTGATAAGCATCATACTGTGTTGATATGCCCAAGAGCCCGCCAAAGGTGAGTAATGTTTGGTATGGCTGCTGAATAAGACTCAATGGGCTGCGGATAGCGTTGTCAGAATCCTCAGGTGTGCTACTAATGCAAGGTGCTGCTTGTACAGTGCCACAAAAGCTGAGTACTATAGCTATACTCATGAGTATACTGCGCATAGCACTGAGAAAATCACAAGAGTGGTGTATGGATAGTCGGAAAAATGGTAGTGTGTCGAACATAGAACGTCGTGGCATAAGAGATGAAGAGAACGTGATAAACATTGAGCGCAAAATTATTTAAACATGACAATACCACAAACAATGGCAAGTAGATGTTACTGTAATTTAATGTGCACGGTATAATCTGTTGAATATGCCTGGTGTATGACAGGTGTCATGTTGCCATGACAATTTTCTTGATTATGTTCTTTCTTCGTCGTATGTTCTGTTAAAGTCTATAAGTGTAAAACACTGAAGATATCAAGACGTTTGCTGGTGTAGCGGGAGGCTATTGGATTCCGTTGTTCTGAATGCTCTTATAGAGCCAATCACATTCAGTATCATTCAACATTTCTATACACGCGTATGATGAGCCAACATGAATGGAATGGGTTTTTAGCGACGCTGCCTGTTCGTACTGTGAATGCTATACTGAGCGATCTTGCAATGCTACGCGCACAGTATAACGCCGGACGCAAAGTATCACTTCCACTTGTACAAGTAACGTTATCGAGCGGTCAGCAACTTGAGGGGTATGTTGTGGCGGTGGATTCTCCGCGCAATGAAGAAACACTCGTGCTCCACTCTCCACGAGGCGAACACCGCTTTCCACACTATGACTTGATTTATGTGCGAACAAATGCTATCATGAGTGTGAGCATTCTTGATGCTCACACGATTGCTAAATTTCTCAATGATAAAGCTCATATTCCAGCAGAACAAGAGATTGTAACGAGAATAGACGTCAAGCGCTTTATCGCACAGTACATGGATGACTTTAACACGCTAAAGAAGCTCAACTTGACCTGTGATATAGATTGGGACACAATACCTGCAGGCGCTTCTGCACTGCGAAACCTCAAAGAGGAAGTTGCTACTGTGCTTGACGCACTCACGGAAATTATGGACGAAGAAGATAAGGGATATGAAGTATTGACAAGCTCAGTGTGTGGAATTATTCTCAAGTCGCATGAACATTCAGGAGCAGCGTTCGAGGAAGGAACTCTTACAATTTTATGTCCGTATCTTGATGCACCACGTAGAATTAGCGACAGAGAGGGCATTAAACGTGCAATTGAAGAGGCTCTTCAAGCAGTGTAGAACTTGTGCGGTATCAAAGAATTCTACATTTTCTTAAGGCGCATGCATGCGCCTTTCTTCTTGTTGTATGTCGTTGTAGTTAGTCATGAACACTATGCACAAGTGGAATACAGCGCTGTATGACAACTCTCACGCGTATGTGTTTCGTTTTGGTCAAGAAGTCCTTGAGGTATTAAAGCCTCAATCTGGTGAGACGATTCTTGATATTGGTTGCGGGACAGGGCACTTGACGTCCTGTATCGCTCAGGCTGGTGCAGAAGTTATTGGTATTGACGCATCGCCCGACATGGTGCGTGAAGCTCGACGACTCTATCCGCAAATTACCTTTGTTGAGGCTGACGCAACCACCTGCTCTTTGGAAACAGTTAGTAGAGAACAACCATTTGATGCGGTGTTCAGCAATGCAGCACTGCACTGGATTCCACGAGCAGAGGCTGTGCTAGAGTGTGTGCACGATATGCTGAAGCCGGGAGGGCGCTTTGTGGCAGAGTTTGGTGGTAAAGGAAATGTAGCCCATATTCGCAGAGCTGCGCGGCAAGCTCTCTTAGAGATACTCGGTCGTGATATTCCCGACAGATTTTACTTTCCTTCACCGGCTGAGTACGCTTCGCTGCTAGAGCGCTACGGCTTCCGTGTTGATGCGCTGTGGTACTTCGACCGACCGACACCGCTTGAAGGCTCAAACGGTATTGTTGATTGGCTTGAAATGTTTGGTGGTGCGATATTTCCAGAGATTGATGCTACTGTACGCCAGCAAGTAAAGCACCGAGCGCAAGAATTGCTACGCAGTACACCCCTGTATAATAACGATAGCGATACATGGATAGCAGATTACGTGCGCCTCAGAATTGTGGCAAGAAGGCTTACGTAACTGTATGCATACATTTGCTACACTCTGTCAATCATCAAATTCTCTGTGTATAATTCTTTGGCAAAGCTATGAGACCAATTCTTCGTTATATGCTTGCTTGGAGCATAATACTCGTTGTTGTGCTTGTTGCTGCTGTGATAGAGGGAGTCTCACAAACAAAACGCCCAATAGCGGTAGACGATTTGTTTCGCTTCAAGCGATTGTCCGATCCTGAATTGTCGCCTGACGGAAAGTACATCGCATACGTTGTCGGAACGGTGGACAAAGAGGCAAATCGCACGAATACAGACGTTTGGCTTGTACCGACAAGTGGAGGTGAACCGCGTGCTATTGCTGCTTCGCCGTTCTCAGAGAATCACCCACGCTGGTCGCCAGATAGCAAAACACTATCGTATCTCTCGACTTCATCGGGAACAGCGCAGATTTACTTATATGATATTGTAACAGGTGCAACACGTCAACTGACAAACCACTATAGTGGTGCGTCACTGCAAATGTTCTCGCCCGATGGAACGATGATAGCATTTGTATCGTCGGTATATCCCGAATACTCTACGCTGAGTTTTGTAGAATGCCAGCGCCGTACCCGCGAGCGCGACGAAGCGCGAGAACAAAGCAAAATGAAGGGTGTTGTGTTCGACCGCTTATTGTATCGCCATTGGGATTCATGGACAGACTTCAAGCGTATGCATATCTTTGTTGTTCCAGTGCGTGGTGGAGAGCCTCGCAACCTTACACCCGGAGACCGTGATGCTGTGCCGAATTCTTCGACATTTTCTGCTGGGGATGATTTTCATTGGTCGCCTGATAGCAAGGAAATTGCTTATAGTGCAGGGGTCATGCCAGCACGCGAAGAGGCATGGCGAACGAATCTGGATATCGTGGTTGTTGATGTGCAAACGGGTGCACAAAAAACGTTAACGGGTAATAATCTAGCAGCAGATGCTTATCCACGGTATTCGCCCGATGGCAAATGGCTTGCGTATCGTGCCCAGAGCCGTGCAGGTTGTGAATCGGATAAATGGGATATTATTCTACTGAATCGTGCTAACGGCTCTACAATGCGCCTTACAAACACGTGGGATTACAGCGTTGAGCAAATCGAGTGGACAGCAGATAGTAAGACAATACTGGCTGATGTACAGGATAATGCAGAAAGTGTACTATATGCCCTGTCGGTAGATGGAAAAACAGCACCGAGAAAACTTACAGAAACAGGCGCTGCTTCAGCAATTTCTGTGGCACAGAATGGTAGTATTGCGTTTGCACATTCCACACTTACCCGACCACACGAAATCATGCTGCTCAATATCAAGGACAAACAGCCTGTGATGAAGCAAATAACGTCAATAAATAGTGCAATGCTGGCAGATATTGTGTGGGGGAGCGTTGAGAAAATCTCGTATATGGGTGCAGAGGTAAGGAATCAAGCATGGATGGTATTGCCGCCAAACTTTGATGTGACAAAGAAATATCCTGTAGTGTTTCTTATTCACGGCGGACCGCAAAGTGCATGGCTCAATAGTTGGTCGAATCGCTGGAATATGCAGGTGTGGGCAGCGCAGGGATACGTGATTGTTGCTCCGAATCCTACAGGAAGTACCGGATTTGGTCAAAAGTTTGTGGATGCTGTATCGAAAAATTGGGGCGGTACACCGTATCGGGACATTATGCAGTGTGTAGATTACGTGCTTCGTCGCTTTCCGTTTCTTGATAGTACAAAAATGGCTGCTGCTGGAGCAAGCTACGGTGGATATATGGTGAATTGGATGAACACTCAAACAAACCGCTTCAAAGCGTTTGTCTCACACTGTGGAGTATATAATTTCCACTCAATGTATGGCACGACAGACGAAGTATGGTTTGATGAGTGGGAACATGGTATTCCATGGGAGAATCCTGATTTTGATACGTATTCACCCCACAAGTTTATACAACATGCCCAAACACCGACACTGATTATTCACACTGGGAATGACTTCCGTGTGCCCTTGCAAGAAGGAATCCAATACTTTACAGCACTTCAGCGTAGAGGTGTGCCATCGCGCTTTCTCTATATTCCTGATGAAGGACATTGGGTGCTCAAGCCGCAGAATAGTGCATTCTGGCATACTGTTATTTTTGAATGGCTCGCACAGTATCTGAAAACATAGTATTTCAGCCTGTTATGCTGGTATTGGCTGTACTTATGCTGCCCGCTGTGTACGCCATGTAAATGCAGGAGTACGGTAAGTGAATGTAGTATGAGGTGCTAGAGCTGTACTATGCTGCCATCCATGTGCCCTTGACATCGAGCTTCTCCACCGTGTTTTCTGTGAGGTTCGCTATGAAATGGATACAAAACCTTTCAATTCAAACAAAGCTTGTGAGCGCATTTTTGCTCACTGGTATTTTTGTGGCTGGAGCGGGCTATAGCGGCTATCGCGCAACGGCGACAATGGCACGGAATGCAGAAACGATGTATCAAAGCCAATTTGTCCCTATGGAATATCTCTATCGCCTTAATGATAATTTCCAGCGCACACGCGTCTACGCCTTGAATTTTCTTGTCATTACTGACTCCAGCGAGATAGAGAAAATGAAGCGCACAGTGCAGCAGATGAGTAATCGGTTTGATAGCCTGACAGCCCTGTATCAGGCAAGCATTACCGACGATAAAGAAATGCAGTACTTTCGGCAGTTTATGGACAGTCTAGCGTTTTTCCGCGCAACGTTCAACGAGGTCATTCGCCTAATTAACGAAGGTTTGCGAGATTCGGCAACTGTCTATTATCGTAAAGGTCCGGGGCAAACTGCATCGCGAGGTATGTATCTTGCACTCAATGCGCTCATTGGTGCAAAGACGCAGCAGACTGTTGCCTTGAAAGAGGCTAGTTCGCAGCAATTTGTGGAGCTGCAGCGTCAAGTTATCATGATTACAGTTGGGGCGTTATGCGTTGCTGCAGGACTAGGAATTCTGCTCGCACGGGGTATTGGCACGCCAATACGCCGCCTTGCCGAAGCAGCAACGCGTGTTGCTCAAGGAGCAACAGATGTAAGGGTACATAGCACATCACACGACGAACTTGGCTCGCTAGCAAGCAACTTTAACGCTATGGTGGCAAATATTGACGGCTTACTTCATGAGACGCGAAAGAAAAGTCAAGAACATGCGGCTGAAGCACAAAAAGCCCTGGAGGCACGTTCTGCAGCCGAAGCTCAGCAGCGCTATCTTGCTGAGAGCGTTGAGAAAATCCTGTACGAAATGGAACGTTTTTCACAAGGTAATCTCACAGTGCGCTTACAGATTACAAGCGACGACGATATCGGTCGTTTGTACAAAGGCTTTAATGATGCGCTCGACAATATTTGCATTATGATTGCACGTATCAAAAACGCAGTACTGTCGACGGTAGATGCAGCAAATCAGATTTCATCAGATATTGGTTCGATGTCTGCTAATGCACGCAAGCAAACAGACCGTGCAAAGGACGTAGCACAAGCGGTACGAGAGGTTGCCGAAAGTATTGCTAGTAGTAGTGCTCGTATTGAGCGTGCATCGGCAGTAGCGCAAGAAGCAGGCGAAGCAGCCCGCAGTGGTGAGCGTGTTGTACTTCAAACACTGGAAAGCATTCAGAAGATTGTTGATGGTGTTTTAGCATCGGCGCAGAATATTCAAGCACTGAACGAGAGTAGTGCGCGTATCAGTGAGATTGTGCAGGTTATTCAGGAAATTGCTGACCAAACGAATCTGTTAGCCCTGAATGCAGCAATTGAAGCCGCACGTGCAGGCGATGCAGGGCGGGGATTTGCTGTTGTAGCTGACGAAGTACGAAAACTCGCTGAAAAAACCTCCACAGCAACAAAAGAAATTATCCGTACCATTGATCAAGTCCGCCGTGATACCGATGCGGCGGTGCGTGCTATCCACAAAGGAACAGAACAAGCAAATGCTGGAAAAGACCTAGCAGAAAAAGCAGATAATGCTCTCAAAACGCTTATTGGCAAGACAAGCCAAGTAGCGGAAGTGATCGCAGATGTTGCTGCTATCAGCAATGAGCAAGTGGTAGGGAGCGAAGAAATTCGTCGTAATCTTAGTGTTATGAGCGAAGTAACTCATTCTTCTGTTCAGGACTCTGAGCGCATAGAGCATGCTATCCAAGAGCTGAATCGGCTGACAGCACATTTAGAAGAAACTATGCAGCAGTTTACCGTGCCAGCAGGCTTGCGCACACTTGCTCAGCTGCCTGTATAGAAAGGCAAAACCTGTATGTGTGTGGTCTCGTGAAAAAAGCGTAACTTTGCGCATCGCGTGCACAGTGTATATGGCACTTTCTTCTTGTTATGTATCAGGCTTGTGGTACTTCTGTGCTATCAAGCTGTTAGTACGAGAAATGTGTTGATATATGCCGTGCACACGCTATTCAGTGTGTCATTCTTGAATGCAATATCAGGGAATGCTAGTGTATGTGTGGAATTGTTGGTTATATTGGCTCGAAAAATGCCACCTCTATTATCCTTGCGGGTCTCAAACGTTTGGAGTATCGTGGGTATGATTCTGCCGGCATTGCGCTTGTAGGTGGTGTGAATGGTTATGTGCAATTAGATATTTGCAAAAAAGCTGGAAAAGTTGCCGAGCTGGAGCGGGTGGTGAAGCATCAAGAGCTGTATGGTTCGCTTGGTATCGGTCATACGCGCTGGGCGACACATGGTGCTCCTACAGATGCGAATGCACATCCTCATACAGATATGGATAACACCATTGCCCTTGTACACAACGGTATCATTGAGAACTATGCTGCAATTAAACAGCGCCTGCTCAAGCAAGGATATACATTTCGCTCCGAGACCGATACGGAAGTATTGACAATGTTCATTCACTCGCTGTATTGTAAAACACAAGACCTTGCCGAAGCAGTACGCCTTGCCTTATGCGAAGTAGAAGGAACATTTGGTATTGCTGTTATTTCAATATATGAACCGGATAAACTTATTGGTGCAAGACGTGGAAGCCCGTTGTTAGTTGGCATTGGCGAACATGAGCATTTTCTTGCCTCAGATGCTTCAGCAATTGTGCAGCACACGCGCCATGTTATCTATTTGCAAGATGATGAAATGGCGGTCCTTACGCGCGAGGGGTACAGTACCAAAACAATCGACAACGAGGCGACAGATAGCATTATTCATGAAGTTGAATTCGACCTTGAAAGTATTGAAAAAGGTGGCTTTGAGCACTTTATGCTCAAGGAAATTTATGAGCAACCGCGTACATTCCGTGATTGCTTTCGCGGACGCTTACTAACGCAAGAAGGGAATGTCCGCCTTGGAGGCTTAACACCTGTTCTTGATAAACTGCGGCGGGCGCAGCGCATTATTTTTACGGCATGCGGAACGTCGTGGCATTCGGCGCTTGTGGGCGAATATATGATAGAGCAACTTGCTGGTATCCCCGTAGAAGTGGAGTATGCTTCAGAATTTCGCTACCGCAATCCTGTCATTACACCCGATGATGTCGTTATTGCAATTTCTCAAAGTGGGGAAACAGCTGATACGCTTGCTGCTGTTCGAGAAGCGAAGCTAAAAGGAGCAACGGCTATAGGGCTTGTAAATGTCGTAGGGAGCTCAATTGCTCGCGAAACTGATGCAGGGATATATCTTCATGCGGGTCCAGAAATCGGTGTTGCTTCTACGAAGGCGTTTACATCACAGCTTGCAGCAATTATGCTGGTTGCGTTGTACTTGGGGCGTACGCGGCGCCTATCGCAGCGAGAAGGAATGGAGATTGCTCAAGCAATAGAGCGCGTTCCAGAGCAAATTCAGTATATCCTAACGCGCGCCGACACTATTAAAGCTATCGCTCTGCAATACGCACATGCAAAAAACTTCTTGTACTTGGGGCGTGGATACAATTTCCCTGTAGCGCTGGAGGGGGCGCTCAAACTCAAGGAAATTTCGTATATCCACGCAGAAGGATATCCTGCAGCAGAAATGAAACACGGACCAATTGCTCTCATTGATGAAAACATGCCGGTTGTTTGCATTGCGATGCACGATGAAATCTACGATAAAGTCCTTTCGAATATTCAGGAAGTACGAGCGCGCAATGGTCGTATTATTGCCATCGCAAACGAGGGCGACGCACGTATTGCAGAGTTTGCTGAGCACGTGATTTATATTCCCAACACCCTTCCAATGCTAACGCCTGTTCTATCTGTCATTCCTCTTCAGTTGCTTGCGTACTATATTGCAGTTGAGCGTGGTTGTAATGTTGATATGCCGCGCAATCTAGCAAAGAGTGTAACGGTAGAGTAAGGTGTGTATATCAGGATAAGGCATGATGGTCTTGAGTGTGCTCCACGATGCTTCTGTATGCATAGGTTAGATAGCAGAATGTATGCCTCGCGTTTCTCCTTTACGAAAAATTACAGCGCCATTGATACCTCTTATGGTGTTTACGCTGCTTCTTCTTGTAGGTGGTGCTGTACTAACCTATTATTTTGGTGGTGAGAGAAGTGCTAAGAATCTTGCAAAAAATGCATCGGAGGCGTTCAAGCAGCGTTTAGGAATTACACCGTCCATTAGCATCAACGGTTTGACAGTTATCGAGCAAACGCAGCCTATTCTGGAGCTTGCGACAGTTGAGGAGACACTATTTCGTGAATACCGCTGGTCGCACACATTTTTGGGGAGTACGAAGACTATTGTGCTGCGTGGGGAATTCGTTATTAAGGCTGGATTCGACTTGCGGCAGAATTTCAATCTTGATATTGATGAAGAGAAGTCTAGTACGCACGACCCTGAGCTTCGTATCACTGCAACACTGCCAAAAGCAAAAATACTATCAGTTGAGATGAGGCAGTATGCAGTAGAAGTTGACGAAAATGGCTTTTGGAATCGTATAACCGCAGAAGACCGTACAAATGCTGTACATGCGTTGCAGTCAGAAGCTCGTGCTGCGGCCGAGCAGTCGGGCATTGCCGAGAAGGCAAAGGATATGCTGCGTGCACAGGTTCAGAAAGTTGCTACCGACAATGGCATTCGAGCTCTGCGATTTGTAGGGGAATAGTTAGTGTGTATTGAGCAAATGACTTGCCAAGCGCCCCAGTGTTCTCACTGCCTGTTGTATACTTGGTGTCCAAGGATAGCCACAGTTTAGGCGCAGGCAGTGGTTGTAGTTATCTGTTTGAGAAAACGTTCGGCCCGGTGCAATACTGATTTTCTCTTGCATTGCTGCTGTATGGAGTGCTAGGGTGTCGAGGTTGCGGGGACATTCCACCCAGAGTACAAAGCCACCATGCGGACGCGTTACTTTTGTACCCTCGGGGAAATACTCTCCAATAGCGCTTGTCATTGACTGGATTTGTGAAGCAAAAGCTCTTCGTAAAGTGCGCATGTGGTGATCGTAGCCACCTGTTTGCAGAAACTGTGCCATAACAAGTTGAGGCAGTGTCGGCGAAGCAAGAGTTGATGCTATCTTTAAGCGATATACATTGTCGTAAAAGCGTCCGGGAATTGTGTAGCCGACACGTAGTCCGGGAGAAACTGTTTTGGAGAATGAGTCGCAGAGCATAACCCATCCTTCAGTGTCGAAAGCTTTGATAGGCTTTGGGCGCTGCATACCAAAATATAAATCGCCATACACGTCGTCTTCGATAATAGGAATTTCATACTCGGAAGCAAGTGCTACAAGCTCTGCTTTGTAATTATCAGGGATACAGCAGCCAAGAGGGTTAGAGAAGTTTGATACAAGGGCAATGGCAGTGATTTGATGGCGCCGCATAACAGTGTGCAGACTATCGAGAGAGATTCCAGTTTTTGGGTCAGTTGGGATTTCGAGTGCTCTCATGCCTAGCCCTTCAATCACTCGCAGAATCCCAAAATAACACGGAGATTCCACTGCAATAGTATCACCTTCGCGCGCTACAGCTCGCAAACACAAGGTCAGTGCTTCTGTTGCGGCGCCAGTGGTGATGACATCATCGGGCGTAAAGACTCCACCCCAGTCCATAGCACGCAGAACAATTTGACGGCGAAGTTCCATATTACCTGCTGGATGCTCGTAGCGTGCAATAGTGTGAGTGTGTTGGCGTGCTAACGAGGCATAAAGCTTCGAAATTTTCCGAATAGGCAAAAGGTTCGGTGCAGGCATTGCTGCTCCGAGTGGCACAAAGTCCGAGTATTGGTATGTATTGATAAGGTCTTCAACAAGAGTAACAACGTTTTCAACATGTGCTGGGCGTGGAGCAAAGCGCTGCATGCTTGGTTCGGGCGGAAGATAGCGCAGTTGTTGACGGACATAATATCCTGATTGCGGTCGTGCTTCAATCAAGCCCATATCCTCTAAGTGCATGTATGCTTGCAAGACTGTGGAAATACTGATCCCTTTTTGACGACTAAGCTTGCGCACTGAGGGCAGACGGCTACCGGGTTGCAGAACGCGGTGTTCAATCTGCATACGAATTTCCTGTATAATGTGTTCGTACAGGTGCATCGCGCGCTCATGAATCATGAATAGGAGAAAGATGCTCTTTGGAACATATCTCTGGCTTGAGATGTGCTCGCATGGTATGATGGGAATGCTAAATATGAACACTATTCTTTATTCTCATACGGATGCCAAACGTTTTTTTGGTGCTCGTCATATACGGCTTCAATCTCATCACCATGAATAATTACAGAGTATTGCTCTGGGAGTGCGAGAATTGAGAGTATCATTGGACGCTTCTGTACAAGCTCGTAGAGGTATCGTGATTCATACAGAGGAGTTGTGTGGCTTATATGATTGTCAGGTAATGTAGTAGCATGTTCTATATACCATCCTGAATCTTGTACGCTGAGTCCGTTACTACTGCGTGGTTTCATGCGCCTAGCAATGATGCGCTCTTGTTCGAGAGCATTCTTGCCCAGTGATACTGTCTCATCGAAGCGTGGACTACTGCTGTAGGCAGTAGTGCCGGTAATGTCACAAACTTCCCTTTGCATCACAGCAATCCACAAAGAGCGTGAAATATCTTCAACAACCTGCTCAAAAGGATTGTCGTCGAAGTCTGGCTCACAAAGAATAAGGGTATTGTTATGCTCCACAAGTACAATAACAGAAAAGCCAAGCTCGAATGTCCATGCATCATGAATACGTGTGCTAGTCTCGTCAGCAGTTTCTTCTATTGTTGTAAGAAGCCATGCTACTTGCTCTGCTAAGCGTCTATCACACGTTGCTACGACGGTTCTACCCTGTATGATGCGAGTAAACGAGCTGGTAACAAACTCTTCGGGTGTATCCATGATTGCTGTAGAGCAAAGATGCTAGAATAAAACTGTACTGGTTGCAAAACTATAATATTGTATCTGTTTTGCAAAACACTGATACCGTAATTTTGCATTAGCGTACTTACCACAAAGTACAATACGTTTTTATATTGTTCTTCTTAGGCTATGAAACTATGACCAACAGAGCACATTTTCAGCCAGAGCAACTATTTGCGGCACGCATGAGTGGTGTACCAACATCGTTTATCCGTGAAATTTTAAAAACAACGATACAACCTAATGTTATCTCCTTCGCCGGTGGACTACCAAATCCGTCGCTCTTTCCTGTTGAGGCATTTCGGGAAGCGGCTGATAGAGTACTTTCTCGAGGTGGTCGCACAGCATTACAGTATGCTCCTACTGAAGGATATCTACCACTGCGAGAGTATATCGCCGCTCGATATAAAGCAGTGCAGGGGCTGGATATTTCCCCCGAAGAAATCCTTATTACGAGTGGTTCGCAGCAGGGAATTGACTTGCTGGGAAAAGTGTTGATTAATCCGTGTGATGCTATTGCTATTGAAAAGCCCGGATATTTAGGAGCAATTCAAGCGCTGTCTGTGTATCAGCCGCGCTTCTGTCCTGTAACGCTCACAGACGAAGGCGTGGATGTTGATGAGCTTGAAGCGTTGTACGACCATTATAATGTGAAGCTGTTCTCGGCAATTCCAAACTTCCAAAATCCTACAGGTATTAGCTACACAGAAGAAACACGCAAACGTTTGGCAGAGGCGTTAATAGGCAGGAATACAATTGTTGTAGAAGATGACCCGTATGGTGATTTACGCTTCTTTGGAACACGTGCTCCATCGCTCCGTGCGTATTTTGGCAGCCAGTGTGTTATGCTTGGATCATTTTCGAAGATAGCCGCACCTGGATTTCGCTTGGGGTGGATAGTAGCAGCAAAACCGATCATGGAAAAACTTGTTATTGCAAAGCAGGCGACCGATTTGCATACAAATTTTGTTGGACAGTGTATCATGTATGAATATCTTGCTAATAACGACCTAGATGTCCACATCCAGCGTATTGTTGCTGTGTATCGTGAGCAGTGCGAAGCCATGACAGAAGCCATACAGATGCACTTTCCTCACGAGGCCATTGCTACTAAGCCTGAAGGTGGGATGTTTGTTTGGATAACGATGCCAGAGAATTTTTCGACAGTGCAGTTTTTCAATAAGGCAATTCGGCATAATGTTGCCTTCGTGCCGGGAACGCCGTTTTATGTAGGTGGTGGAGGTGAAAATACGATGCGCCTAAATTATTCGTGCTCGGATGTTTCCAGTATTCGAGAGGGTATCCGACGCTTAGGAAGATTATTACATGAGGCAATGATGCCTGCAACCGAAATAGCAAGTGTGTAAGAGGCATCGCGCACAACAAGAAAAGCAGAAGTTATGGCGTCATGCTACGACCGTACATTCTGCATAAAGCGAAGATCACAGTCAGAGTAGAATACGTACTCTCGAACGCCTGCGTATATATGTAAGGGGATACGCAGGAGAGGCAACCGTGCATATTCGATTTGTGTGGAGTGTGTGTGGAAGCCTCCTCTCTGAAGCACGAGCGCTGCTTGCAATGTATCGGCAGGCGGCGCTTGTGTTTTCTGTTTGGCAAAATGCTTGGGTTTTGAGATATTAGCCATGCTTTCGGCTTTATAGTTCAGGAGTCTTTTCTGATACCAGCGCCCGCTACAAGTATGAGAATCCTTGTGATTGAAGATGAAAAAAAGGTCGCAAGCTTTATTCGCAAAGGTTTGACAGAAGAAATGTACGCTGTTGATGTCGCGCATGATGGCGAAGAAGGGTTATCTATGGCGCTTCACACACGCTATGATGCAATTATCCTCGACGTCATGCTGCCCAAAAAAGACGGTATGACAGTAATTCGTACATTGCGTGAGTCGGGCTGCGACTCTCCTGTGCTAATGCTGACAGCGCGTGCCGCAATGCAAGATCGCGTACAGGGGTTAGATTTGGGTGCAGATGATTATCTCACAAAGCCGTTTCATTTTGAAGAGCTTGCTGCACGTGTTCGCTCGTTACTGCGGCGCACAAGTAGTGAAAAATCTACCGTGCTAACATGTGGAGATTTGTCGCTTGATACCGTTACCCATCGTGCAATGCGCGCTGGTAAAGAATTTGAACTGACGACAAAAGAGTACTCGCTGCTAGAATACCTTATGCGTAATAAAGGCCGTGTACTCAGTCGTAGTCTGATTCAGCAGCATGTTTGGTCGTATAGCTTCGATACCGAGTCGAATATCATTGATGTGTATGTGAAGCGCTTGCGCAATAAAATAGGCGATGATGGTAGTAGCCGCATGATTCGCAGTGTGCGTGGTGTGGGCTATATTATGCGTGAGCCTGATGAAGATTCTTCCTCTCACGAAAGCAACTCTATCGAGTAAAGGAGAGTAGTCCCTGCGTATGAACACTGCAAGCTTTGTGCCTGATGAGCAAGGATTTTATACGCCTATTGAAAATGCTGTGGTACATGTTCAAAGACTGTTTGATACATATCAGAAAGCTTGCTTCCAAGCTCGCTCCCCGGAGTTCTTTGCGTTAGAACTGTGTGGTGAGGCAGGCGAGCTAGCGAATCTGCAAAAGAAGCGTTGGAAAGGTAAAGCTGTTGCTGATAATGCTATTGCCGAAGAGACAGCAGACGTGTTTATTGCTCTTATGAACTTTGCCAATGCAAGCGGAGTCTGTCTTGGTGCTGCAGTGCGTGCAAAGCTTCTGAATATTGAGGAAACGCGCCAACGATTACAACAACAGGGTGAACTATATTAGAATTGAACATAGTCCCGCACACATGCCACCTGCACTAGTAAAAGCATCTGCGAACATCACTTGTATAG
>JANWZB010000068.1 GCA_025055035.1 Candidatus Kapaibacterium sp. | reverse complement strand
TTCATCAGTTGAGCCGCTGTTTGCATGGCATCCTGTGCCACATATGTCGGTATATATAGGAGGACGCATAAGTGCTATGTGGGGAACACGTCTTCAGGACTTTGCTATTGTGAATGATCCCTCTCAGAGCGTGCTTTTCCCTGATAGTAATTCGGTACGAATTCTTGCTGATACAGTGCGTGCTCTTTCGAACATTTTTTTGCCGCATCTCAGTATTCTTGCTGGTGTGAGCTATGCTGTGCCAGTGGATAAGAATGAAACATGGTTCATTGTCCCTGAGCTATGGTGTTCATATAATGTTACTCCATTGTTGAACAATTTGCCTGACGGTCAGTCGTGGTCGGTACATATGTTGCGCGGTGCTCTTAGTGTACGGTACTCACCAGAAGCGACTCGACGGTACTTGCCTCCTGCTATCGTCCGCACAGCAGAAACGGAGCGTTTGTCAATCAACATAATCCCTCTAGCGCTTGATTCTATAGGTCATGAGTCGCCTTTGCTACGACTGCGCGTGGAAGAAGTGTTATCACGGCAAGTGCATCCTGTGCTACCATATATTTTTTTCGACAAGTACTCTGATACTCTTCCTTCGCGCTACGTGCGACTATCACAAGCGCAGACAGCATCATTTCAGGAACACTATTTTGTGCGGGTAGGAACGCTCGATATATACCATCACATACTCAACATTTTAGGTAGACGCTTGCGCACA
This sequence comes from Candidatus Kapaibacterium sp., assembly GCA_025055035.1. GTDB lineage: Bacteria > Bacteroidota > Ignavibacteria > Kapaibacteriales > UBA4661 > PH2015. Next base: position 15,757 of record JANWZB010000068.1, on the reverse strand, counting down.
AATCCGCAAGCACGGATTCGCCTCATTGGCTGTGCTAGCGTTGATGAGTACAAGAATGATTCTTCGCACATTATGCTTGCAGAGCGCCGAGCAGAAGCAGTAATGCTATATTTACGCAACGTTTGGCGCATTCCGCAACACCGTATGGCAATCGAGGTGCACAAATTCCCTGTAAACTCTGTAAAGGTAGCACAGCGATATTCAGAAGAGGAGCATGCAGAATACCGGCGCGTGGAAATTATAGCAAGCGATGAGAATATTATGCAACCAGTTGTTGTGGACGATACCGTGCGAGAATGTACACCTTCTGCTATTAAGCTCATACTACAGGTACGAGCAAAGGAGCGCGTGAAGCAGTGGCGTGTGAAGATTGATCAAGGCAAACAGCGCGTGCGTGTCGTTGAAGGTATAGGGGATCCGCAAGCAGAGATTGTATGGCATCCTGCGCGTGAACAGCAGACTGTGCCACGCAGCGAAGAGGCACTGCGCTGTAATCTTGATATTGTCGAGGAGAATGGTGAAGGTGGTACAGCAACAATTTCAATTCCTGTAGAGCAGGTAACCTTTGCAAAGAAGCGTCGATCTAGAACAGATGATAGAGAGCGCCACATCGATGTGTTTCGTTTCCTCATGCTGTCACGCGATGCTCTAGAACCAAGTCTGGAGCACGAGCGCACATTGCGTAGCATTGTGCAAGCACAGTTTGGGGAGCGTGCTTACGTAACCGTTATCGGATATACCGATAAGCGAGGTAATCCCGATGATAATCGGAGGCTTTCACAGGCTCGTGCACAGGCTTTCGCGCGTGCATTAGGTCAGAGTGTCAGTGCCGGTCAGCACGTTGGAAATCCTGTAGTACTAGGCTTGGGAAGTACAGATATATATGATGAGCGAACACCAGAAGCGCGTTTCTACTCTCGCATGGTAGAAATTCGTATCGAGTCATTATTACCTCTTGACCGCTAGCGAGACTATTGGCTTCTATTAGAAGCAATCTTTTTTCTACACGTCTGAGATGCGCAGGATAATGAAGAATATCTATCGACAATACCGAAGAAAGGACAGTAGCATGCAGCGAACAAACATACTGTACAGAGCGTGTGTTATGATATGCACTGTAGCGTTTTCCTGTCAAGGGCCGCCGGGACCTCAAGGTCCTGCTGGTCCTCAAGGTCCTGCTGGTCCATCTGCACAGGTGGTCAATATCACTGTTGCGCCAAGTGAATGGCGTAGTGCTGGAATTGGCACACCGGGTGCGCTTCTCCAGTCTGGATGGAAAAATGCTCCGAATATTACCCAAGCGATTATTGCCAGCGGTGTGGTGCTTATATATATGCAAGTTTCTGACCCAGCGTCGGCACCAGTCTGGCAACAACTTCCTATTACGTTTTACGGGACAAATGTTTTTCAAGTTATCGATGCTCAGTACCGCGTAGGGCAAGTACAAATATTTATTAATCAGTCAAATACGATTGCTCCGCCTGTTCCTACAGGAGTATTAACATTTCGTGTTGTAGCGATATCTGGCATTACTTTGGGAACATTAGAACGCCTAGCGAATCTCCGTGACTACGCAGCATTGAGCGCTGCTCTCCATATACACGAATGAGTTGTCACAGTGTTATGCAGAGTGAATAACCACCGCTTGTCATAGAGAAGGATACCTGTGCGTGCTAGTTTGTCAATGCCGCGTTGCGTTTGACATCGTCGAAGCTGTATTGCTTCCTGATAAAGCCGTTCTCGAAGACTGTTTGGAGAATATCTGCTCCTTCGGCATGCTGGGGAACAGTAGCAAAGCTATTATTCTCAGTGCGGATAAGCTTCAGTCGTCCACGCTTCGATACCTTCCCACTGTCTGTCACTGGCTGCTTGTACACTGCGCGCTCTTCACCATCAACTACAGCTGCACTACATTTGAAGGCAAACTTTTGTGTGTCGCGATTGAGCTTTTGTAGAAGAGCACCACCCATACCAAATGCAACATTATCTGCCGACCAACCATGATGTTTCATAGCAGATAGTATTTCGCGAATGGAAGTGTAATCTACGCCATCGCCTTGAATAACGCGAATGTTCGGGTGTAGAACTCTGAAGCCTTTGTTGTTGGTTTCTGTGCCAAAACGCCTCCCAAGAATTTCCAATACCTGCACCACAACTTCTACTGGATTACCAGAATCAGGGCGAACGACAAGTGTCCCTTTGCGTTGTAGAACGTCGTCGTGCAAGATTTCTCCCCAAAGAACATCACAGGCGTGGAAAATATCGTAGGAATCGCTGACGCATGCCACTAGCCCTTCAGGGTACTGTATGAGCATGTTGCGATATGCATCAACTTCTCGTTCTCGTCCCCACGAGGTGATTGTACTGTGTTCTGCTGCCGGAATAGAGAATCCATAGCACTGTTGTGTGTTGTAATATTCCCGAATAAACGTTAGCGCCGCAACTGTATCTGTGCCCATAAAATTGACTAGATGTGCTGCCCCACCTATGCCTGCAGATTCTACAGAAGAAACTCCGCGGAAGCCAAAGTCATGGAGCTTGAAATCAATCAATAATGGGTCGCCAGTCTCGTGGAGGAATTGAGAAATGAGCCTTTTAATTTCCCGCGACTGTGTTGCAACAGTACAGCCATACCAAACTTGCACAAGAAGTGTCTCTAGAAAGTTTGTCAACCAGTAACATGCAGGGTCGGTGTTTTCTATAGTCATAAGCACATTGTGCGTAGGAATTGAGCTTCCTTCGGGCACAGCTTTAATACGTACAGGTAGACGCCCATTGTGGCGCTGAAGAATATATTCCCATCCCGCACGATTAAATAGGTGAGGATTGCCAAAGTGTTGTTCGTATAATAACGCTGCTTCGTTGATTCTGTCTCGTGTTACAACTTGTCCAGCTAGATACTCGCGCAAATAGTACTGCAAGCCAAAAAAAACGACGTTATCAAACATGCCTCCGCGCGACTCAAAGTATGAGTATATTGTTGTTGTCTTTGGTGGATATTGCTTGTAGTGGCTGACCTTATAGCTATCCGTTAGAAGAATAATGTTGCGGTTCATGGTGTTGCAGAAAAGAAGTGAGACTATAGTGAAATTTTCAAGAACGTGGTAAGATTAGGAATCGTTAGGGATGTGCTGAGGTAGCCGCTGTTCCAAGCTCAGGGAAGACACGCTGCAACATGTCGTAGAGGACACTATGCTCTGGCACAAGGTCATTGCGATGGAGTTCGGTAAGGCGAAAGAATCTCAGTTCGCTAATGTCGTCTTGTGGCTGAATACGTCCGAAGATGTACTGTGCAGTAAAAAAGAGTGTGATAATTTTGTCATATTCGTTTCGATAGCGCCAGTCATCAATGCGAGTGCTACCACAATACCGGAGATTGCCTATTTCAATACCTGTTTCCTCAAATACTTCGCGTATAGCACTGTGCTCATAGGATTCATCGCATGGATCTGCAAATCCACCAATAAATCTGTATCGGGGTTCGTAGGGCTTTCTACCAAGAAGTACAGCGTCGTTGCGGATAACAGCAACATCTACCGTTGGATATACTTTGTCATACTGATTGTATGCTGCATAGATGACACCAGCACGAAAATCTGCTGTGCTCTTGACTTCATTGCTGATGTTTTTTCGCACTTCTGTCCCCGAGACAAAAACCCGCTGTTCTAATTCTTGTGTGGGGAACTCTCCAAAATAGCGCGATATAAAGCTGTCGCGTCCACCATACAGAAGAACATTCCCTACTGGAACAACTTCGCGAATGCGCTGGTCTAGAGCTTTACTCCACTCTTTGTCAGATGGCATGTCTGGTAGTGCAAGGACTGTCAGTTGTGGAAAGGCTTGAAGAATCATTTCTTTGCGAGCAACAAAATCCAGCGGGTTGCGCTTCGTAACAAGTGTCGGTGAGACACCAAGAAACATAATAACCTTGCGATGCCGTTCTAGAACGCTAGTAATAATATCACGATGTGCAGCGTGAAGCTCATGGACTTGGAACCGTCCCACGATAACGCCTGTGTCAGCTTGAGTAGTATCCATAGTGCTTGTATAATGGTAGTGTAAAAAATACATTATCCGATTGCCTATAACTCAAACATAAAGCCTCGCTTCTCAAGCGCTTTATAGCGTTTAGTATCGAAGCGATATAATCGGGCAGCACGGTGAGGCTTACCACGTCTCATTCCTCCTGTCTCTATGAGTAATCCGTAGTCGTGAATTTTCTTGCGAAAATTGCGTTTATCGAATGAGCGCTCAAGAATTGTTTCATAGAGTGTTTGAAGCTCGCTTAGAGTAAATTCGTCGGGGAGCAGCTCAAATCCTATAGGCTGATAACGAATTTTTCCCCGTAGGCGCTCTAATGCTACTTTTACAATCATTTTGTGGTCGAAGGCAAGAGCAGGAAGCTTGGCAACTGAAAACCATGCTGCCTGTGCTGCATCTGTTCCTGCGTGGAGTGTGTATCGTTCTAGGTTGACAAGTGCAAAGTATGCCACAGAAATAACGCGTTCGCGTGGGTCGCGGTCGAGTGCACTAAATGTGTAAAGCTGCTCGATGTACACACTCTCCAGACCAGTTTCTTCATGTAACTCGCGTGCAGCTGCTTGGTCGAGTGTTTCATGTAGTCGTAGAAAACCACCTGGCAATGCCCACTGTCCTCGAAATGGCTCGATGCTGCGCTGTATGCATAGGATTTGTAGTTCTGGCATATGTTGCCTATGGTCATAGCCAAAAATGACACAATCAACAGCAACTGCTGGTCTGGGTTGAGGATATGTGTAGCTCATGTGATTGTATGTTAGTGTGTATTTTACACTAATGTAAACTTTTCCCTTAAATCCTGCAAGGGTTTTTCCTGTGGTAGGAATATTGTCTAGACCGGTGAAGATTGCTGAAGGGAATAAAGATCTTGAAGAAATTCTGCTATGTCCTGTTCTGTTGTGTCAAACGATGTCATAAGGCGTACTTCGTTGGTGTTATCATTCCACACGTAAAAGTCGTAGCGCTGCTGTAAAGCGGTAATATACGACTTGGGGAAAGTAGCAAATACTGCATTGGCTTGCACATTCTGTGTAATACATACTTGCGGGCAGGAGCGCATACCCTGAGCAAGGCGTTGTGCCATAGTATTGGCGTGGCGAGCATTCTCTAGCCACAGGTTGTCGTTGAGTAGCGCTATAAACTGTGCCGCAATGAAGCGCATCTTTGAGCAAAGCTGCATACTCTGCTTCCGTAGAAACGGAATATTTGCTGCAAGGTGTGGTGCTGTCGCAGGATTACACAATACAATTGCTTCGCCCATCATAAGACCATTTTTCGTGCCACCAAATGTTACAGCATCAATGCCAGCGTCTGTTGTGAAAGTGTGTAGTGGTAAGTTGAGACTTGCTGCAGCGTTTGCAAGGCGTGCACCGTCCATAAATACGTACATATCATGCTGTCGTGCCAAGTGAGTAATTGCTTGCAGTTCGTCGAGGGTGTATACTGTGCCATATTCAGTGGATTGTGTTAATGCGATAACCTTAGGCTGTGCATGGTGCTCGATTCCTTTCCAGTGAAGGTACGGTGCAATCATCTCCGGTGTTAGTTTAGCGTTGGGTGTGGGAATAGCAAGAAGCTGGCAGCCCGTCAATTTTGCTGGAGCACCACACTCATCAACATAAATGTGCGCATGGGTTGTACAGAGAATTGCATGGAATGATTGAGTCATTGCCTGCAATGCAAGAACGTTGGCACCTGTGCCGTTGAGCGTGAAGAAGACGTGGGTATGCTTACCAAAGAGCTGTTGAATATGTTCTACTGCCGCCGCTGTGAGGCTGTCGTAGCCATATGCTGGAGCATGTCCGTTATTCGCTTGTTCCAACGCAGCGAGAACGGCAGGGTGAACACCTGCAGTATTGTCGCTTGCAAAGCTTATGCGCTGAGAAATAGTAGAGAGCATAAGTACACTAATGCATCAAGTGAACAAGAGAACTTAGAATGGAGCAATATACCAACATGATGCTGTGTGCACTCAAAAAAATTTTTGTGTGGAATTTTCGTATAAACATTGTACTTTGCTGCGGAAAAAATGCATAAAGCCAATTGTTCTGCTTTGTCGCAATATTACGGGGTAGTAGTTCCACAACTGCTTTGTGTAGGTATCTTGTTGTCAACACATTCTTCCTGTCATGAGTTCGAGGTATAGTCATGAATACTTCCGCACCGCCTTGCATGGAGTATATGCGGCGAAGAAAGCTACCGAAGCGCTCTCCATACTGGATAATCCGCTTGATTGCAATACTGAGTTTTGGATATGGTACAAGTGTCGTTCTGGTGAAGGCCCAAAATTCTGACATGCTTACCATGCAAGAGCTGGGTCCAAGAAAGAGATTCCCAGTATGATAACACTTATCAAGCGCGATGAAATTATTCGGTCGGGTATACGAGACCTAACATATGTGCTCATGAGGTCAGATGCAGGGTAGTCTAGGGCACATCAGTTGCATTGGGTATTAGTGCTGAGTCCGGTAAATCTCAAAGTCTTTGTCAATATTTCTGTGGCAAAGCTTCAAAAGCAAGACCTAACATCCAAGCTGTTGCGTGTAGCGAAAGTTTTTCAATAAACATTTCTATGCATGAGACAAAGCATTCTTGCCGTTTTTGCATCATTTGTTTTGCTAGTAGGAATCATCTATGGAACGTCGCGTTCCTGGGGCACTGTTCCACCTATTGCCTTCGTACTCGATGTATGGAATGGTGTCTACAAAACTGCTCGGCTCGCACATGAGTCGTCGAGTACAGAGGAAGTGCATGTTGATGGCTTGGCGGGTGCTGTACGTGTTTATCGAGACCAGCGAAATGTACCGCATATTCTTGCTCGGACAGACCTTGATGCCATTGCAGCTCTTGGCTATCTGGTTGCACAAGAGCGATTGTTTCAGATGGATTTCCAAACGCGCATTGCTTCGGGACGCTTGGCGGAAATTCTGGGTGAAAGCATGATCAAAACCGACAAGTTCCTGCGCAGAACGGGTATGATGCTTGGTGCAGAGCATACATGGGAGTATATACAACGCACGTCACCAACAATGCAAGCCGTCCTTGAAGCATTTACTCGTGGTGTGAATGCCTATATTGCACGGCTTACTCCATCGGATTATCCCTTTGAATTTCGCTTGCTCGACTATGCGCCAGAAGCGTGGTCGCCTATAAAGTCTATCTTAGTCAATCAGCTGATGGCATTCGACCTAACGTTCCAGCCACAGCTTGATGATGTTGTATTAGAAGGGGTGCGCAGAACAATTGGCGATAGCGCATTTACTGCGCTCTATCCTCAGCATGGAGTGCTGCATGTTCCGCAAAGTCCAGAACCGCAAGGAATTGTCCGACCAAATTCAAAATTCCACTCAGGAACTAGCAGTGTAGAGGATGCAATGCAGCCTACAGCATTGCACTTTCAGGCTATTGCTGCGCTCTTGGAGCAGCGTGATAAGGTGTCAAGGATTTGGAGTGAACATGAAGATGCTAAGGGCAGCAACAATTGGGTTATTAGTGGTACAAAAACGCAATCTGGGAAACCGCTATTGGCGGGAGACCCGCACTTATCGCTTTCGCTACCTTCTATTTGGTACGAGGTGCAAATGTGTACTCCAACGATGAATGTGTATGGTGTAACAATTCCAGGCGCTCCACTCATTATTATCGGGTTTAACGACTGCGTTGCATGGTCGCCAACAAACACAGGTGCCGACGTTGTAGACTTTTATGCGCTACAGTTGGATAGTACTCATCAAAAGCACTATTGGTACAATGGTCAATCCAAACCGATGCAAGAATGTATTCAACCTCTACGTGTCAAAGGTGTGCTGGAACAGCAAGATACGCTTCTTCTAACACACTGGGGTCCGATTATTACTGTTGAGAGCCAAGAGCTTGCTGTGCGTTGGACAGCACACGAGCCTTCGACGGTACTAGAGGCTCTATGGCACATGAATCATGCGAAGACACTGGAAGAATGCCATCAAGCTCAGCGTTTCTGGGATGTTCCAGCACAAAATATTGTAGTTGCTGATACTGCTGGCAATATTGCTCTTCGCAGTGCTGGATATTATCCTATACGCAAGTGCGGTCATGGTCGCGGTATTCATAATGGCTCAGCAGATAGCGGAGCGTGGATAGGGCGTGTCCCGTTTGATTCCGTTCCGGGCAGTGTCAATCCCTCCTGCGGATGGCTGTCGTCGTCTAATCAAGCACCAACGCTTGCGGATTATCCTTATTACCTGAATTACAACTGGGGCAGTGTGTGGCGCAGCCGTCGCATTCGAGACTACCTTGATAGCGCGCAGAAATTGACTTGGCAGGACTGCGAAAAGTTCCAAACGGATGTCAAAGTCATGCAGTGGGAGTTTCTGAAGCCTGTTGTACGAAGTGTTGCGCCGCATCTGCATCACGATATACATAAGAACGCCTTGCAAACGCTTCTTGCATGGGACGGTAGGGCCACGAAGGAAAACAACGCTGCGCTCCTATTTCATATATTTATTGGTGAGATGCGCCGTTATCTTTGGGACGAAATGCTTGATAGTGCTGGCAATCTGCGAGGTAGTCCAGCAGATGCGATGATGTACTATCTTGTGCGCTATGAGCCAGAATCTCGATGGTTTGACTATGCTGCAACGCATCACCGTGAATCAGCACATGATATTGTACGTATGGCAATGCTTGCTGCGTTGGATACGCTCACAGCCAAATATGGTACAGATGCCAAGGATTGGATGTGGGGTAAGCATCACAGAATTGTTTTTCGGCACTTAACGCGTAGCGGTGCACTACAAGCACTGTGGCGCGGTCCGTATCCATTTGGTGGCTTTCAATCAACGGTTTTACCAGCGGGAAACCTCACAACAACCCACAGTGCGAGCTGGCGTATGGTCGTAGATTTTGCTAGTGGCAAGCCTGTTGGCTGGGGAGTGTTTCCGGGAGGAACGTCAGGTAATCCCTTCAGTAACTGGTATGATGCCTACATTCCAATGTGGTTGCAGGGTAAACTATATGCGCTACACAAGGTAACATCGGAACAAGAATGCATGCAAGCATTGATGCGCTGTGCTACGGTGTTGAGTCCATAGTGTCAAAGAAATTTTTCGGTCACTTCGCGTGTTGCCAGCCCGTAATTTTGTATATTGTACACATTACAGCAGCGTCGGGCTGAGGCTGTGTGCGGGAATATTAAAGTGCAATTGTTCCTGCAAGGATGTAGCCACAACGCTGAGAATAACTCTCTTTTCGTCCATGCTACATGCAGAGGAGGTACGCGTATGATACGCTTATCCTGCTTACGAGTTATGATTGCTTTGGGTGTTGGGGTACTCTCTATTGCGAGAATACAAACGATAGCGCAAGTAACGACATCACTACAATTGGCACATTTGTCGGCTGACCCAGCGTTGAGCCCGGTTGCAGTTTGGGCTGGTATTCCAGCATTTGGGACAGTGCAGTTCTTACCCGCTGCACCGAGCATGTCATTTCGGAATGCAACGCCAGCAATTTCGAGCATTCCTAACCCGCTTATCAGTGGCGTACAAATTCCAGTGGGGTTATTTGTAGATTCTTCGTTGACTGTACACTTAACACCAGTTGGAAGTACAACAGCAACGCCAACCATTCCGGGCGGTCAGTTTACGGGGTTGCGGTTGCGACGAGGTGCAAACATAGGTTTTATTCGAGGTGTACAAAGCCCATCGGAATTCGCCCCCAATCCCCAGCGTGGTGATATACGCTTGATTCTCAGTGTACTAGTTGATACAGTTAACGTTGCATCAAATGCTATTCGGATTATTGTCTATCATGCTGTAACCGATGCTCCTGCAATTGATGTGGTTGTGCGTGAGACCAATGAAGTTCTTGTATCGCAATTAGCGTTTGATCAGGCTGCTCCCTATATCCTGCCTGATGGAAACTATACGCTCGATGTGTACCAAAGCTCTCCGCGCCGCTTGCTTGCTTCGTATGCAGCACCTTTGCGAAATCTTGGTTACACAGGACAGCGTATTGTGTTAGCTGCTACAGGATTCCTGAACCCAGCACAGAATCGCAACGGTGCAGCATTTGGTCTGCTCGCCATACCAAACACCGAAAGTGCACAGCCATCCCTACTGCGCACAACAGATCCACCACCTGCTGGGGTAAGACTCCCTGATGTGAGTGTGCAAGTCATTCATGCGTCGGCAGACCCATTAATTAGTCCTCTTGCGTTATGGCTCAATACAGCAGCTTTCGGTGGATCGCAGGCTGCCCCGCTGGCTACAAGTTTAGCATTCCGTACTGCTACTCCTATCCAAACGTTCTTACGCTCGGCAACAGCAAGCATTCCTTTGCAGGGTAATACGAACCGTCCTACAGAAGCCTTTATCACTGCTGCTACTAGTGGGACTTTGCCGGGTGCGACGCTTATTCGAGTTCCAAACTACGTCATTGCCTCGGGTGGTAATTGTACTCTGATTGAGGGTGTAGTAGATACAACACGCTTCGTACGAAATCCATCAGGACGCAGTGTACGCTTCCAGCTCCGTACATTGCCCGATACAGCAACATTCCTCGAAAGAAATCAAACGCGACTGCTGGTTGCGCATTCTGTGACAGATTTGGGGGATGTTACTATCGATGTACGCGATGCTACTGGCGCTATGCTGGCAACGCTAGGTCCGTTAGATTATGGGCGAAGCTTTGTTGCCTTGACAGTTCCCACAATAAATTATACTCTGGCTGTGCGCCTCAGTGCTACGAATATGACACTTGGAACATTTGCACTCAATTTAGCATCGGAGAATCTTGGAGGGAAGCGGGTTCTTATTACTGCTACGGGGTTCGCTAGTCCAGCGCAGAATCTTGGCGGTCCGGGTGTGCGATTGCTTGCTGCTGTAAATGACAGCACAGGGCGTGCATTTCTTTTGCCGGGCGGGTTTACGTCGGTACGAGAGCGTCTTGATCTGGTGAGCTCCAGTGTAGGGATGGCACTTCATGCTGTTATGCCAAACCCTGTCCGCGACAGGGCAACAATACAGTATGAATTACAAGAAGCGAAGGAAGTTGAATGTTCGCTTATTGATGCGCAAGGAACGATAGTATGGAGCGGTGAGCGGCAGCTTATGCCTGCTGGACGCCATACACTTGTTCTTGATGTTCGTGATTATGCACAAGGTGCATATATTGTGCGCCTTGCTGATATGCGCGGTCATGCTGTATCGGCGCGTATAAGCGTTGTCCGCTAGCACTGTGAATCTTGTACTACAAGAGCGACGCCTGTCTGTGAGGACTATACGTCGCTCTTTTTTCACGTTTGACGAGGATAGTATGCTCGACACAAAGTTTATCCGTGAGAATACTGAACGAGTATTACGTGTTGCACATGCAAAACACACAAACCCCGATATTCAAGGCTTGATACAATGCGATGAACGCCGTAGAGCAATTATTCAGCAGGCGCAAGATTTAAAAGCACGGCGCAACAGTGTTTCCGAAGAGATTGCACGCCGAAAAAAAGCAAAGCAAGACGCTAGCGACCTTATTACTGAAATGAAAACTGTTGCAGACACTATCAAGCGTCTTGATGATGAATTGCGTAGTGTCGAGGAACAGATGGAGCAAATTGCTTTGTTCATTCCTAACCTCACCCACGAGAGTGTTCCACACGGTAGCGATGCAAGTCAGAATGTTGAGATACGCCGATACGATGGAATACAGCCATGCGAGTGTGAGCGAGGTTTTCGTAAAGACCATGTTACTCTTGCGAAGGAGCGAGGAATTGTGGACTTTGAGCGCGGGGCAAAGATTGCAGGAAGCGGCTTCCCGTTGTATGTTGGTAAAGGAGCGCAGCTGGAACGTGCGCTGCTGAATTTCATGCTAGAGTACCACATAGCACATGGCTATACTGAGGTCTTTGTTCCATTTCTTGTCAATGAGGCTTCGATGAGAGGAACAGGGCAGTTGCCGAAGTTTGCCGAAGATATGTACGCATGCCAAGCTGATGCCTTGTACCTGATTCCCACAGCAGAAGTTTCAATAACGAACATCTACCGTGATGAAATCTTGCATGCATCGGAGCTGCCTAAGAAACTTTGTGGATACTCGGCATGTTTCCGGCGCGAGGCTGGGAGCTACGGCAAAGATACACGGGGGTTTTTGCGTTTACATCAGTTCAACAAAGTGGAGCTTGTAAAGTTTGCTAAGCCACAGGAGTCTTACGCAGAACTAGAGTCATTAGTACATGATGCAGAGGCGATTCTGAAAGCACTACAGATACCGTATCGTGTAGTATTGCTCTGCGATGGCGATACTGGATTCTCAAGTGCAAAAACGTATGATATAGAAGTGTGGTCTCCTGCTGAGCAGAAATGGCTTGAAGTATCGAGTTGTTCAAACTTTGAGGACTTTCAGGCGCGTCGTGCCCAGATCCGCTATCGCCCAGAGCATGGCGCAAAACTAGAATTTGTTCATACCCTCAATGGAAGTGGTTTGGCTACCCCGCGTCTGATGGTTGCACTCTTAGAGCACTATCAAACTGAAAGTGGAAAGATTCATATCCCTGAACCACTGCAATCCTACTGTGGATTCAACAGTATCTAAGATGTTCCACAAACAGAACAGCGAGTATGCATCCTGTCGTAATTCTTCGTACTGTCCTCTTAATCGGACGCAAGGTAGTGATACTTGGCCTCTATTTGGTATGTGTCAATGTTCTAGCAAAAGCACAGAGCATGCCAAGAGTTTCTGCTGGGAGAGACACAACATTTCTTGATAGCTTGATGCGCACACGCCCTGACCAATTTGGATCGGTGCTAGAGCATGCAGCAGTGCATCGTGTGCAAATTCTTTATACGCAAATTGACCGCGACAAACGTAATCGCCCTTTGTTTCGCTCATTTTCGTATCGCTTAGATCCGCATGAGTATTTTTATCCCGCGAGCACGGTTAAGCTTCCTACTGCTCTACTGGCGTTGGAAAAGATGAATCGTTTGGGGCTGCGCAACAAGTTCCTGCCAATGTATATCGACAGTGTGCGCCATGACCAAAGCCCTGTAACGGGCGATAGTACAAGCCCAAATGGCAAAGCAAGTGTTGGGCATTTTGTCAAAAAAATTTTCCTTGTGAGCGATAACGATGCACATAACCGTCTGCTGGAGTTTATTACACCTGATACGCTCAACCAAGCGCTATACCACAAAGGTTATACAGATGCAAAAATCACTCGTCGCTTAGGGATTGGCTCAACGCCTGAACAAGATATGCATATGAACCCTGTGAGAATTACCGACGCGAGCGGTAGACGCGTGCTATATAGCCAAGCAGCAAGTGTGAGCACGCGTACCTACGCATTCCGGCAGCTGCGCGATCTCAAACAGGGTAAAGGTGTGCTGCGAGGTAAGACTCTCGTCAATGAGCCAATGGATTTTACGCAATCAAACTATATCTCCCTGGAAACGCTACAACGGATTCTCAGAGCAGTCATCTTTCCAGAATCGGTGCAGCCGCACGAACGCTTTCTTCTAACAGACGATGACTATGACCTAATATATTCGTCGATGGCACAATTCCCGCGCGAAAGCCAATATCCACGCTATGATACAACAGAGTACTGGGATAGTTATGTGAAATTTGCGATGTTCGGTGACAGCAAGGAGCCAATACCAAAGCATATACGTATCTTCAACAAAGTAGGTGATGCGTATGGATACTTAATAGAAAATGCCTACATCGTAGATTTTCACAGCAAGGTAGAGTTTTTTTTATCAGTGGTGATATATGCCAATCGCAACGAGATATTCAACGATGGGCAATACGAGTACGAAACAGTGAGTTTACCGTTTATAGGCCGCTTAGGACGTTTGCTCTATGAATATGAGAAGGAGCGCTCGCGTCCCCGCATTCCTCAGTTTACGAAGTTCGCCAAATATCAATCGTTTCCTCCTCTGATACGCAAATAGAAGCACGAGAGTTCTTCGGCTGATGTGCAATCAAAAGCAAAGTTTCTCGTGAGGTAATGATGAGCACTGTATATGAACTGCACATTCACGGAATGTCGTGCAAGCATTGTGTGCAAGTGCTGACGCAAGAGCTGAATGCTATTTCTGGGGTAGAAGTGTTATCTGTTGATATCGGTATAGCGCGTATTGCGGTAGATGACACGCTTCGTGCTCACTCGATGACAGATGTTCTCCATCAAGCTGTTTCGGAAGCAGGGTTCACTATGACGTTGTTCCACGAGTGTCAGCGCCAAGCTTGATAGTATGTGATCTGCATGCATAATATCTATGGCTGTACCAATGAGGACAATGACGCTTCCTGTGCAAGGCATGAGCTGCGCAAGCTGTGTTGTGCGGGTCGAGCGAGCATTGCAGAAGGTTGATGGTGTAGAATCAGCCACTGCCAATCTTGCGCGTGAGCAGGTAACAATCACATTTCAGCCCGAAAAAGTAGGATTAGCGGCGCTCGCAAAGGCGTTAGAACGTGCCGGATACCAGCTTGTGATACCGCTTGGGGCGTCTACAGCGCTGCCTGATACGCAAACACAAAGTGTGTCAGGGGCACAACACCGCACGCAAGAGCAAGAATATGCTGCTCTTCGGAACGATTGCTTCGTCGGTATAATGTTCGGTGTTCCGGTGATGCTACTCAGCATGATTCCTATGACCTCGTGGGGAATGTATGTGCTGGACGTTGCAGGGATATCGATACGCGGTGTGAATGTGCTGGCATTTGTTGCTGCAAGTGTTGTAGTGCTAGGTTCAGGTAGGAGGTTTTTTCGTCGAGCGTGGCATGCTGCGCAATACGGAAATGCCGACATGAACACTCTCATAGCAATTGGGACAGGCAGCGCCTACATATTGAGTGCTACTGTACTATTTGCCCCATCGGTATTCGGCTTTGCACACCCTGAACAGTATCTTTACTTCGACACTGCAAGCACTATTATCATGCTGGTGCTCGTTGGTCGGTTGCTGGAAGCACGCGCAAGGCAGCAAACAACATCAGCAATTGACGCATTGGTATGCCTTCGACCACGTGTAGCGCATGTTATACGTGAAGAAAGCACTATTGATATTCCGCTTGGTAGCGTTGAGCGAGGAGATATCGTTCTTGTTCGTCCGGGCGAAACCATTCCAGTTGATGGAGAGGTGCTACGCGGCAACTCATTTGTTGATGAGTCCATGCTGACCGGTGAGCCAATCCCATGTTACAAAGAGACTGGTTCTCGTGTTACTGGCGGTACGCTTAATGGTAAAGGAACGCTCACTGTGCGTGCTACTGCTGTTGATACTGAGAGTATGCTACAGCAGGTTATTCGCCTTGTTGAGCAAGCGCAGCAATCCAAAGCAGCAGTACAGCGTTTTGTTGATCGTATTGCAGCAGTGTTTGTTCCCTTTGTGATAGGGGTAGCGTTTCTGACAGTTGGTGTATGGTGGCTCTCTGGTCTAGTATTCCCAGAAGCAATCATGCGTGGCATTGCTGTTCTCATTATTGCATGCCCGTGTGCACTGGGGTTAGCAACTCCCGCAGCTATTATTGTTGCTACAGGCACTGCTGCGCGGCATGGCATCCTTATTAAAAATGTTGATGCACTCGAGCGTGCGGAGAAAGTTGATGTTGTGGTGTTCGATAAAACTGGAACTCTCAGTGATGGGAAACTTAGCCTTCAGGGTGTGATACTCTATCAAACGTATCCAACTGTGTCGCATCATGAAGCAGAATATGCTCTGCTTCGAAAGGCTGCTGCTGTAGA
>JANWZB010000067.1 GCA_025055035.1 Candidatus Kapaibacterium sp. | reverse complement strand
CTTATTCGTCTTTTGTGTGTATTATGACGTTCTTGAATCCTGCTGTATTACTTGGTCTCGTTGCTGCAGCAATACCAATCGTCTTACACTTTTTTAATCTCCGAAAGCTTCGAGTTGTTGATTTCAGCACACTCTCCTTTCTAAAAGAACTGCAAAAAACACTAATTCGGCGCTTAAAGCTCACACAAATACTCTTGCTCATACTACGAGTAATAATTATTGTATGTACTGTACTAGCATTTGCCCGACCAATAGTACCGACAGCTTTACCGGGCTTGGGTTCGAAGGCGAAAAGCTCGGTAGTGATTATTGTGGACAATTCCTTCAGCATGGAGCTTGCGGATGAGCGTGGTGTACGCCTCAAGCAAGCAAAAGACATTGCTCTAAAAATTATTGAATCATTGACTGAAGGAGACGAGGCAGCGCTTGTCTTAATGGCAAATCCTGATGATCGCCGCTTTGTGGAACTGACACGAGACATGCATCAACTGCGTCGAGCAATACAGAGTATTCCTATTGCATACACGACAGGCAAACTAGAGTCCTCGTTGCGTCTTGCAGCGTCGATATTGGCAAAATCTCAGAACATCAATCAGGAGGTATTCGTTATAACGGATAATCAGAGCAATATTCTGTCTGATGACCCCGGAGCACAGAACGACTCTATAGCAGTTTTTACTTCGACTGTGGCGGTATTTGTTGTGCCTGTTGGTTTAGAATCCCAAGTTATCGAGCATAATATCTCCGTAGATTCTCTTAACATTCTTACGAAGATCTTCGAGCCCGGAAAGCTGGTGGAATTAGAAGTACAAGTGCGGAACAGCGCTATGCAAGATGCTCAGGAAGTTATTGTAAGCCTGACTATGAACAATGAACGGGTAGCACAACGGACGGTCAATATTCCTGCTGGAGAGACCCGCACTGTACCTATCGCAGCGCGTGCCCCTGAACGTAGAAATGCCGTACACTCGACGCTTGTGCGATGTGCTGTGGAAGTAGAAGGCGATGTACTAGACGCTGATAATCACCGTCATTTTGGGTTTGCTCTGCCACCAGAACCACGCATTGCTATTATTGGTTCAAGTGAAGAGGCAGCGTTTGTAACGTTGGCTCTTAAATCAAGCAATATAAGCTCTACAATTTCTGTACTTGCTCCCGAGTCATTTTCGTCTATTGCATTGAATGAGTATGACGGAATATTTCTCATCAATATTCCTCGCTTTTCAACAAGCGATGTTCACCGCTTACAAGCGTATATTCAAGATGGTGGTGGCATCATGATATTTGCTGGAAATCACAGCGACGTAGAAAACTACAATACTGTGCTTTTGCCTGCGTTGCAACTAGGACAAGCAGTGCTGAGTGATTATGGCACAAACATTGGTGTTGATGCAGAGTGCACGCTAGTGGATGAAGTGCATCCACTATTTAGTGGTGTATTCAAGAATACAAATCGAGGTAAGAGGAATGTTATTGAGTCTCTGCGCTGCTCTCGAGCAGTTGCTCTCAAGCGTGAGAATCGTATCGCCGGGATGGCACTCATTGAGTTGCCTAACGGCGTTTTTTTGGCAGAAGCCAAGCCCGGCAATGGGAAAGTGCTATATTGTGCTGTCCCACCTACAATGGGATGGAGCAATTTTCCTGTTACGGGAATTTTTGCGCCATTAATTTTTCGCACTGCTGTGTATCTTACAGCAAGCGCGGTGCCATTGTCAGAAGTGTCTGTGGGAGAGCCTGTAAGAATTGTGATAGGAGGTCGCTTAGTCAAAGGAACAAGCCTGAGCGTGATTGACCCCACAAATGCAATTTCAATGCGTCAAACGATACAGACGCCAACTGGTATGATGCTAGGATTTGAGAATGGACTTCAAGATCCAGGAGTGTATGCCGTCAGTACGGGCACGGAGCATCAGCAGGGGAAAATAGTTCACATACTTGCAGTAAATCCACCTTCTTCGGAATCACGCATGCTTATTTTGACAGGAGAAGAGATGAAAGCTCAGCTTCAGCGCTTTGTCGCGCGCAGTGAACAAATTCGCGTTATTTCCGATTACCGCAAAGCTACAATCAGGGAATTACGCGCAAGTGCCGGAGCTGAGTTGTGGCAGGTATTCCTTATCGTAGCATTGCTTGCTGCTGTTATGGAGACTATAGTCGCGCGGCGGGCTATTGTTCACGATGAATAAAAAACTAATCGTTATATGGCTATCCTTTGTATTTGTAGAATGTGTAGAGAATTATAGCTGCTATGCACGAACAAGTGACAACGCCTAGGCATAGTACATATGTGTTGATTACACACTGCAATACAACCGGCACCTGGCAACTATCGGAGCGCAGTACCAGCAGAAGCAAGAGACTACAGATAATGTGCCTGTACTATTGAGCTAGAAGGCAAAGTGTTGAATCAATGCGTGTTCCTATTATCCGTAGCGCGATTGGTATGGTTCACAGCTCTCTCAGAGATATAAAAGGTGAGTCTCATTATCGTGTTATTCTTCATCGCCAGAGCGTAACTTTTCGAGAACGGAAAAATCCTCAAGAGTAGTGGTATCACCTGTAACAGTGTTGCCTGAAGCGATTTCGCGCAATAGGCGGCGCATAATTTTCCCACTTCGTGTTTTGGGCAAAGCATCAGAGAAGCGTATATCATCAGGCTTTGCAATATGTCCGATTTCTTTAGCAACGTGCTGGCGCAATTCTTCTTTGAGGTTCGATAGTACAACTTTACTTGTGTCAATACTAGATTTCAGGGTGACGAATGCCACAAGCGCTGAGCCTTTGATATCGTCAGGGCGAGCAACAACAGCAGCTTCTGCAACGGATGGATGTGCAACTAAAGCGCTTTCTACTTCTGCTGTACCGAGTCGGTGTCCGCTTACATTGACAACATCATCGACGCGCCCCATAATCCAAATGTAGCCATCATTGTCTTTGCGAGCCCCATCGCCTGTAAAGTAATATCCGCGCCGATCGCTTGTCTCAGGAAATTCGCTCCAATACGTTTGTACATAGCGTTCGTTGTCGCCAAACACAGTTCGAAGCATTGATGGCCAAGGATGCTTTATGACAAGGTATCCACCCTCATTAGCATCGCATGATGTGCCATCTTTACGCACAACATCAGCAAGTATTCCGGGTAGAGGCATGGTAGCTGTTCCGGGCTTTATTGGTGTAGCCCCAGGCACAGGTGATATCATAATTGCTCCTGTTTCTGTTTGCCACCATGTGTCCACAATTGGGCAGCGCTTGCCGCCAATGTACGTATAATACCACATCCATGCTTCGGGGTTAATGGGTTCACCTACAGTTCCTAGTAAGCGTAATGAGGACAAGTCATGTTTTAAAACGTAGCTTTCTCCAGCCTTCATGAAGGCACGGATAGCTGTCGGGGCTGTATAGAAAATCGTTACCCGATGACGCTCAATCATATCCCATAGCCTATCTGGAGCTGGGTAGGTGGGTACGCCTTCATACATCAGCAGTGTTGCTCCATTCATCAGAGGTCCGTAAGTAACGTACGAGTGTCCTGTAATCCAGCCGATATCTGCAGTACAGAAATACAAATCTTCATCGCGCAGGTCAAACACAATCTGTGTTGTATAAGCAACTTGCGTAAGATATCCCCCCGTGGTGTGCTTGATACCCTTAGGTTTCCCTGTTGAGCCGCTAGTGTAGAGTATGAAAAGAGGGTGTTCGGCATCAAGTTCTTCTGGTGTGCATGTGTAGGAAACAGCATGTATACGCTCATGCCACCAATGGTCGCGACCAATTGTCATTGGTGTTTCCTCTTGCGGTGCACGACGAAACACAATGACGTTTTCAACAGTCGGAGCTTGAGCAACAGCATTGTCAACAGCAGGTTTTAATGGGGTAAACGTTCCTCGGCGAAATGCGCCATCTTGGGTAACTACGCATACTGCACGAGAATCATTGACTCTATCGCGCAAGGCGTCTGCAGAGAATCCACCAAACACAACGTTATGTGTGGCACCTATACGCGCACAGGCAAGCATCGCTACGACTGCTTCTGGAACCATGCCCATGTATATTGCTACGACATCACCGCGCTTGACACCGAGCGATTTCAGAACATTTGCAAAGCGACATACCTCGCTATGCAGTGTTTGATACGTTAGTGTGCGAATCTCACCCGGTTCACCTTCCCAGATGAGAGCAGCTTTATTTCGTTTCCACGAACTTAAGTGTCGGTCAAGGCAGTTATATGAAGCGTTGATTTTTCCTCCAACGAACCACTGAGCAAATGGATAATTCCAGTCAAGAGCTGTGTCCCATAGCTTATACCAGTGAAGCTTATGAGCTTGCTCTTCCCAAAATGCTACAGGATTTGCCTCAGCACGAGAGCGCAATGCACGAAGCTCATCAAGCGACTTAATATGGGCATGGCTTGCAAATTCTGCAGGAGGCGGAAAGATACGATGCTCCTGCAGGACAGAGGAAATCGAGCTTTGCGAAGCTTTGCTGCCATATACCGCAGTTGTTGTGTCCATAATGCTAGCTAGAATTGTATGTATGGTTGGGATTGAACAGATAATGGGTTATTCTAGGGTTTGCTTGGATCTCTGAACGCAAGATTTGAGTGCTACTTGTCTTAAATAAGCAAAAAATTGTGAAACAGCCAAACAATCTCTGAGAAAATGAGGACATAAAAAGCACAGGACAGCAACTGCTGTCCTGTGTTGCAATGTTTGGTGGCTACATGTTTGGTAGTTTATTCAGTGGAAATAAGCAGGATAATGTGCACTTCTATTGTGACTAATTACGCAGGGGTTTGCCTGTTGTAAGCATTGCCATAACGCGCTCTTGGGTTTTAGGCTGTTTCCAGAGTTCAACGAAAACTTCACGCTCTAAATCATGCATATATTCCTCGCTGACCTCTGTGATGAAGTTTTGCGTTCCACCTGATAGAACCCGTGCAAGCTGCTTTGCAAGGTACATGTCATAGTCGCTGATATAGTTAGCTTCGCGCATGCTCCAAATTGCCATACAGAGATTTGCATAAGCAGCTTCTCCTAGGACCTTAATGCGGCGTGGCAAAGGGGGTTTGTAGTCAATGGCAAGCTCCCTAACGCGGCGTTTTGCATCCGCAATGACTCGCTGACGGTTCATTGTAATGATATCTGTAGGGAGCAGTAAGCCAAGCTCTTGCGCTTCATAGGCAGAAGTAGAAACTTTTGCTAGTGAAATAAGCTGAAACGCTCGCTTAACAGATTCAAACGGGTCAGCTTCAGGATGAAGCTGCTGATTAAATCGCCATAGAAGCTCTGTACATCCACCGCCAGCAGGGATAAGTCCAACGCCGACCTCCACAAGACCCATGTATGTTTCAGCGCTTGCGACACGGTCATCAGCAAGCATTGTAATTTCAACGCCGCCACCTAAAGTCATGTTAAATGGAGCTGCAACAATTGGGAACGGTGCATAGCGCAGTGCTCGTACTGTAGCTTGGTAGCGCTTCATTTCTGCATCAATTGCATCAAACTGCCCTGCTTGAGCAGCCATCGCCATTAGTAGAATGTTTGCACCTGCACAGAAGTTTTCACCTTGATTACCAATTACAAGACCTACATATCCATGCTTGGGAATAAGCTCTATTGCTAGCTCCATGAGTGCTGTTACATCCTGGGTGAGAACGTTCATTTTGGTATGCTTTTCCAAAAGTAAAACACCGTCGCCAATATCCAGTAGGCTTGCGTTGTCCATGCCTTTAATGATGCGTTGTTTGTCTCGACGGATGTCAGGAATGTGGATAACCCCTTCAGGGCGAGGCATTGGTTTGTCTTCGGGATAGAATTTCTGACCTTTATCAGCGTATTCACGAAGAATTGGTGGAATGTCCTTTCCTAATGCCTGTATTCCAGCAATGACTGTTTCTAGGCCGAGCATATCACAGGTCTCAAATGGTCCGCACTCCCAGCCAAAGCCCCAACGCAAACCGTTATCAATCTCCATGTAGGAGTCTGCAACAACACCAACTTTGCTAGCTGCGTAGTGAATCATTTCAAAGGTTGTTCGCCGAATAAACTCTCCATGTTCGTCTTGCATAGCAAATGCAGTACGAATGCGTTCAGCAAGCGGTTGCTCCTTAACTTTCTCTAGTGCTTCAATCTTTATCTTGCCTCTGTCTTCATACTCGAGCGTATCGAAGTTCAGCGCTAGAATCTTACGCTTACCTTTTTCATCGCGAGTAGCCTTGTAGAAGCCAGCTTTTGTTTTCTCACCAAGGAGCTTTGCATCAAGCATTTTGTAGATAATCGCAGGTACTTGAAAGTCTTCTCCTGTAGATTCTTGCAGACCTTTTGTAACATGATAAATGATGTCGATACCGCTAAGGTCTGCCGTACGGAATGTTGCACTCGAAGCACGACCAAGAAGAGGACCAGTAAGTACATCGACGACATCATGACGCAAACCCATTTCAATCATGATATTCATAGCCTTCATGAGAGAATAGACACCAACTCTATTCGCGATAAATCCAGGAACATCACGGGCAATGACAATCCCTTTTCCGAGAACGTGGTCACCAAAGTACTTTAGCTCAGCGATAACTTTGGGTTCAGTCTCTTTTGTTGGGATGAGCTCGAGCAGATGCATGTAGCGCGGAGGAGTGAAGAAATGTGCTCCAATAAAGCGCCTGCGGAAAGACTCAGATCGACCTTCCATCTGAAGATGCATAGGAATACCACTGGAGTTGCTGCTAATGATTGCTGTTGGAGAAACGTAAGCATCAACCTTTTCCCAAACTTGGCGTTTAATAGCGAGATCTTCCACTACAGCTTCGACAACCCAGTCCACGCTAGCAAGTTTTGCGATATCGTCTTCTATGTTACCAACAGTAATCAGACGTACTCTATCTTTGCTCATAAATGCAGCCGGTTTTGTATTGAGTGCTCGTTCCAACCCAGCCTTCGCGATAGCATTACGGTCCGAGCCTTCTTTTGCTGGAATGTCGAGCATAAGAACAGGGAGACCAGCATTTGCAACATGCGCAGCAATTGCTGCACCCATTGTGCCAGATCCAATAACGGCAACACGACGAATATTGTGAGACATTGGTAACCTCATTGTTAGAAGAAGCAGTGGAAGAAATCGTATAATCTATAGTGTGCTTGTGTAGCTTTCATATGTAGATTGGTATATCAACCGTTTTTATATCAACTATTTGGTAGGTAAAAAAGCAATAGTGGCAGTGTGCATAAGGCTGAGAGTGCGAAGAAAAAGTTGCCGACAGATACATAGTGCAAGGGCAGCGTAAAAGGTCTACAAGCCGGCAATACACTCTCGATAGCGATATCTGCCTACCTATTGCTCAATAGAAAAGATATAGCAGAGGACAGAAAACAACAATTTCTAAGCGTTCTGACCAAGCTGTTCTTGGACAATTTTCAGTAAATCTGCAGGCCAGATGGGCTTGGTGAGATAAGCATTTGCACCAAGAGCCTTGCCTTTGGCGATGTCTTCTTCCGCTGCCTTTGCTGTTAAAAATATGACGGGAATTTTTGCAGTAGCTGGATTCTTCCTGAGTTCCTGAATAAAACCGTAGCCATCCAGCACAGGCATTGCGATATCGCAAATAATGACATCAGGCATACTCTGTGCTGCCATTTGCAATCCAACGGAGCCATTCTCAGCATAGAATGCTTCGAAGCCTGAGATGCGTAGCATCATTCCAACGCTACGGCGAATGGATTCGTCATCTTCAATAACAAGAATCTTCTTCATAGCTTTTAGAAATAGTAACGAAAAACAAAACGCATAAAGATAATAGTCCTACTTCATCTGGCCAAACGAATTGCGTAATTTTTACAAGTTTTATCGTCTGGCGCGTTATTAGCAGAGAGCTGCTAAGTTGTATTGTTCGTTATATCGACTTTGCGGGTAATGCTTGAGACAAAAACGCTTTAGAATTGTTGGGTTCTACGACAGTGTACGCAAAGGTAGAACGATAGTGAATGTTGTTCCCTTTCCGACATCACTGCGCACAGAGATTTCGCCGTCGAGAAAATCTACCATTTTTTGCACTATTGCTAAGCCCATGCCTGTGCCTCCAATATTACCAATGTTTGTTCCTCGGTGGAAGGGCTCAAAGATGCGCGGCAGATCCTCTTTCGGAATACCGATTCCACTGTCTTGGATTGCCATAATCCATTTGTCATCCTGCACGTCCACGGTAAAGTGGATAGGAGAGCCTTCCGGTGAAAACTTATCAGCATTCGAAAGTAAATGTTCGAGAATCTGACGAATCATACTTTCGTCAATCATACATTCCTGTTCACGCGCGGGTGGAGCATAGAGCAAAGTATGTCGCTGTCCCAAGCGTTCTTGGGCTTGCGTCGCAAAATCGCTACACCATGAGCGAATCTGTAAGGGTAACTTTTTGGGTCGAATTTCACCCGATTCAGCCTTGCCATACACAAGCAAATCTTGCAGCAAGCTTGTCATATGATGTACACCGTTGCTAATCCTCGTAAGACTTTCCACGCGCTCCTCCTCTGATAGAATAGGAGCAAAATCCCGTAGAATACCAACAGATAGCAAGATGGATGTAAGTGGAGTCCGAAACTCATGCGAAGCAATAGTAACGAAGCGCGCTTTCAGCTCAATAAGTTCTTTTTCCTTCAAGAGTGCTTTGTTGATTTCTTCTTCGGCGCGCCGCCGTTCATCAATATCTAGCAAAACACCTTGATAGCCAGTTACATTTCCTTGCTCGTCGTATACTGCCATAAGATTGTCTTCCACCCAGACGGTACGACCTTGCGCTGTGAGCAAGCGGTATTCCCGGCGCAGGTGGTCAGCTTTTGCCTTAGAAAGATGGCGAAAGGTATCGAGAACTTTCTCGCGATCATCAGGATGCACATGATGAAGAAACGATATTGCTCCTGAAGTAAAATCCTGTGCTGTAAATCCAAATTGCTTGATATTGTCGCTCACAAACTCCAAAGGGAAATTTGGCTGAAGTGAGAATTGGTAAATCACGGCGGGGCTTTTGTCGATAATTACTTTTGCGCGGCGGAGCATGTCTTCAGCTTGCTTGCGCTGTGTGATGTCTAAAACGAATACAAGCAGCTTGCGAGATTGTTCATTTCCATCGCTACTATCGCTATGCACAGAGTCTGTGAGAACGGTGATACGCTGACCATGCTTCGTGCGCATGGTGCGTTCACCGCGCATTTCAAGCTTTCCGTCGAAAATGCGGCGAAACAGGGCTTCTGCTGATTGTGCTTCTTCTTTGTCAAAGATGATAGAGAAAGGCTTCTTCTTTAGCTCGTGTGGTTCATAGCCGAAGAGTGCACAGTACGCAGGATTGACGTACTCAAATGTACCGTCATAGTTAATAATACAGATTCCGACGGGAGATTTTTCGATAACTGTACGAAAGCGCTCTTCACTCAGTCGCAGGTTAACTTCAGCCTCGCGACGTTCCTCCATTTCTTGTTCGAGCTGCTTGATAAAGTCATGCATCACGTCTGTACGCTTGCGCAATTGAGCCTCAACAGCGTCGCGCTGGCTAATTTCATTTTGCAGCTGCATGATAAGCTCTTGCAAGAGGTCAGTGCGTTGGTGCAATATCTGTTCAAACTCCTGCGTAGAGCGCTGTAGCTTGGCTTCTAGCTCCATACGACGTGCGATTTCATCAGCAAGGCGCTGCTCCAAAGCAGCAATCTTCTCTTCTGGGCTTAGGTCTTCAGCAGCGTGAGAAGTAAGAGAGGGTTCATGAAAAGAAGCCTGCTTCAAATCGTCAGCCTGTGAGGATGACCTTGTATGGGGTGCTGATACCTTTTTAGCCATAGCTATACATCTGTTAAGACATATGCAATACCGTAGCCGACAGAAGCATCATAATTCGAGGGCTGTCCCGTCGTTGTTACAGTTTGCTCAGAGCTTTGAATCTAGCACTAAATTTACGATTATACAAAGATTTGGGTACAAACATAAAATATTTTTGTGTGCTTTCGAGCTTTGCTGCACAATGTCAAAGATGAACAAAAATTCACTGTTTGTACATTGTGCGTATACAATTTTTCCTACATTTTTGAGAATAATGTGGTTAGCAGTGTTTTGTCATAAAATACACCATGACTTATGAGCGCACGTAGTGTACGGAATGACCGCCTCTACCTTTTAGACTTTATACGCCTTGTGGCTATGGTCATGATGATGCAAGGTCATACCATAGACGCTATGGTGTCGCTGCAATACGTAAATTTTGCAGAGGTACCTTGGACTATATGGCATTTTCTGCGGGGTTTGACAGCTCCAACGTTTCTTATGATTTCTGGTGCGGTGCAATTGTTCGCTACAGCACGAGAAGAAAATGGTAAAGTACCCCTTCATGTCTTGAAAAAGCGTATAGAATGGGGAATCATGCTCATTGCGATTGGATATCTACTAGTATTTCCAGCAAATCGAATATTTGACTTGCCGTTTGTATCTTCTGATGGTTGGAGGGCATTCTTTCAGACGAATATCTTGCATGTATCTGGTGCAACGCTGATCGCTACAGTTATTCTGATGTACATAACACGAAGTAATCGGGGCTTCGCATTCTGCTCTCTTAGTCTTGCTACATGTATTGTTATATGCTCACCCTTTGCTGATATGATAAACTGGTTTGCCTTCATGCCAGAGTGGTTGGGAGCGTACTTTTCGTTTAAGCATGGATCATTGTTCACACTCATTCCGTATTCTGCATATATGTTTGTTGGTGTTGGTGTAGGAGCATTACTATATGAAGCACCTGCTGAACGCCGTGAACAGTGGCTTAGCACGTATGGTATAAGCATAGGCGTTGCACTTCTTGGATTGGGAATTGCTGGAACGTATGCGCCGCTAACGTTGTATCCGCAGCACGACTATTACCTAACAAGTCCCCATTTTGTATGTATTCGCACAGGATGTGTTCTTGTGATAATGGGCATTCTGGCATACCTGTACCGATATGTGCGCAGGTTTGAAGAGTACTATGCTCGTTTAGGCAAGAAGTCTCTATACATCTATACCACCCACCTTATCATACTATTTGGAACTCCGTGGTGCAAAGGTATTGCTCAAGGAGATACATACCGCTCACTCACTGTATCTGAAGGAATTATTATTGCTGTTGGCGTCATAGGGATAACGCTCTTGAGCGCCTATGTGATAGACTACTTTCAGCATCATTCGATTCCTATACGCAAAGGCATACGCTTTTCGCTTACAGCCGTTTTGTTGTATGTGTTACTTGTCTAGCTAACAACCAGTAAGCATACAAGTCAAGGGGAAGTACTAGCAATAACAGAATGGGAGAAGCCTTTTGTAGCTCTGGCTTTTTCGCTAATTTGCACCAGTACTAGAAAGCAAAGTACATTTATACAATTGTTTGATTGTTTGGTAAGGCAATAATGTGCGGTATTGCAGGCATCATTGAGTACGCCTGTCGAGAGCCCAGTATATCGGAAGAAGTATTAAAGCGCATGAGCGATGTCATGGCGCACCGAGGTCCTGACGACGAGGGTCAATGGATTGCACAAGACCGCCGTGCTGGATTTGCTTTTCGACGACTAGCAATTATCGACCTCTCAGCGAACGGGCATCAACCCATGACAACTCCTGATGAACGATTGACCATTGTATTCAATGGCGAAATCTATAATCACCGAGCACTGCGCTGTGAGTTGGAAGCTCTAGGATATCGCTATCGTTCCGAAACAGACACAGAGACAATTTTATATGGATTTGTAGAGTGGGGTGAGCATTTGCTGCATAAAATGGTGGGAATGTGGGGATTTGCAATTTGGGATAGCCACAGCAAAGAGCTTTTTGCTGCTCGCGATAGAATTGGAATTAAGCCATTGTACTACACCCATCAAGGAGGGCGCTTTCTCTTTGCTTCAGAGATTAAAGCATTGCTTCAGCACAAGAGCGTTACCCCTGAGCTGAATATTGACGAACTGCCGAACTACTTTTGCTATTCTATGACAGGTTCGTCAACTTTGTTTCAGGGTATTCAGAAGCTTGCCCCAGGACATTACTTGCGCTTGAAGAAGGATGGAACGCTCATCATACAAGAGTACTGGAATCCATTAGTAGGGTATGAAAGCTACCCAGAGCATGTGCAGGAGCACCTGTCCCAAGCTCAGCGTGGGGATACCTCACTTGTTGAACGCGAAATATTGCGCCTATTACGGCAGGCTGTACGCGATAGAATGATGAGTGATGTTCCATTTGGAGTATTTCTCAGCGGTGGTATCGATTCTAGTGTAAACGTGGCTCTTATGGCAGAGCTTATGGATCGACCTGTAGATACATTTTCTGTCGGATTCAAGAAGTGTGAGAAGTACAACGAAATGCACTATGCACGGCGAGTCTCTGCACTGTTCAAGACGCATCATCATGAAATATTAATAGACGAACAGGATGCATTGGAAGTTATGGAGCGTCTGGCATGGCACGAAGATGAGCCTAATGGAGATCCTGTATGTATTCCACTAAATTTTGTCAGTAAGATAGCGCGGGAGCATGGGACAATTGTGGTGCAGGTAGGAGAGGGAAGCGATGAACAATTTGCTGGATATGCGTGGATGCACCGCGAACTTCGGTTCTACAACTCTTGGTGGAAATGGTTCACTATGCTGCCTGTGTCTATCCGTAAGTTGGCATTTGCTGTTGCTCAGCCTCTCGCCTACGGGCAAGGACAGTATCTTGCGCTTGATTATCTACGCCGCGCGGTGGAGCGAACAACACTCTACCGAGGTGGTGGTGTGGACATTACTGCAGTGCTGCAAAAACGCTTGTTTGGGTCTCGCTTTCGAGCACTAGCAAATACTAGCGACAACCTAGCAGAGCGTATCGATGCAGAGCTTCTTTCGAGAAAACCGGATGTAGATTTCCTTATGCACATGGTATGGTTTGAGTTTCGGCATCGCTTACCGGAGTTGTTACTGATGCGCGTTGATAAGATCACAATGGCACATGGTGTAGAAGCTCGTGTACCGTTCCTCGATCACCGTCTTGTAGAATACACTATGATGCTTCCACAAAGCGTCAAAGTGCCTCGTCTAGTTCATGAGGGAGGAGAGACGAAACACTTACTCAAAAGAACAGTGCGTGCAATTTTGCCACACGATATCATTTATCGTCCAAAGCAAGGATTCGCTGCTCCTGTGAATGAATGGTTTCGCTCCTCATTGCGGCGGTACTGGGAACACGAAGTACTGGGGTCTCGATTGGTAACTGATGGTATTCTTGACAATATTATGCTCCAAGAGCTTATGCAACGCCATATGCGAGCTCGTCATACTAATTATGGAAAGTCTCTCTATGCACTTCTCAATCTGGCACTTTGGTACAAGCAGTACATATCGTAGTCTGTTCTGCAGCGCGTATGGAATTCCCAGTGATTCTAGGGTGACTGCCAGGTGTAGATTGAGGTGGAAATTACTATGATAGACTCTATTCTTGTTGTAGGAGATGTGCACGGCTGCTTTCACACATTTCGCACTCTTGTAGAGCAGTATTGGCAGCCTGAAACAATGCTCTTGATTCAACTCGGTGATTTAACCGATAGGGGAAACTTTATTCCCGAGACAGTACAATACGCCCGCCTTTTGGAACAACAGTATCCTAGCAGGACAGTATTTTTGAGAGGAAATCACGAAGAAATGGTGCTAGAAGTCTGGGATATGGTGCGGCAAGCCAGTGTACCATTAGCAGCTCTGTACAGTCGAACAAACACTACCTTAGCACAGTACTTCCAAAGGTCTAAGGGACATAGCTTTGTGGAGGATGATATGGAGTGGCTACGCCAGCGTCCACTGTTTTGGCAGAATGATGCAATATTCGTCAGCCATGCAGGAGTATCTGATGTGTGGAGTACAATTGAGGAATCGCTTGATACAACACACAGCGAAAGTATTGTCTGGACGCGTTCTCGTCTCAAGAACATAGGTAAGCTGCAGATTATCGGTCATACACCTCTTCGTACGGGGAAACCTGATATTCGCTCGTCAGAGAACTGCATCAATATTGATACAGGGGCAGTATTTGGTATTAGTCTCACAGCAATTCATCTTGATCTAGATGGTACGGTGCGTAATGTCTTTTCGTCTGCTACGCATAGCGTTGATTATGCACATTCAAGCCGCTACGAATATTGACTGAGCAGATTGGTAGGACAGATGTGCTGCATTGTTAGCACCTACACCTAACTAAACAGAAGAGGGCGACTATAGCTCATGTGAGCTACCGCCGCCCCTGTGGTTGTAGAGACTATTGAGCATACCTAGACTGCAGCGACTAGGCTTTGACGCTCCGAGAAAAGCGGTTCTTCGATCGGGACAGCGGAAGAACAAAGGATTTGAAGTTCGCGGGATAAGGCTTCAGAGGCTTCATCTAGCAGCTGTTCTTCGAGCATAGTTGCCCATGTTTCCATGTACAGAATAACATCTTCACGGCGATTATACTGCAAAGCACGGTGCTGCGCTGGAATCCGACGCAAAATTTGAGTATTGCTCAAGCGTTCGAGCTCGCCGATATCAGAGCGTTCTAGTCCTATTGAAAGCATCTCCGTGATGATATAGTCAAGCTTATGTCCGCTTGTTGGGCAATAATCCTCTGCATGGTCATCCCAGTCTCCATGGCGCTCGATTGCACAGCTGTGTATTTCTGCCTTGGAAAGATGGGTAATTGTCTGTGCTAGATGACCGCAATTGCAGCTTCCTTGATGACTCCAGTAGTACTGGACGTTTGTATCACGAAGACGTTGCGCCGTTGTTCGTAGTGCCTGAATAAGTTCGGGGGTGGGGTATGCCATGACAACCTCCATTGAGAAACAGTGCGTGAAGTATGAAGTGAGTGAGTATGAAATAGTGGCGTACGTGCTGCTAGAATTGCTCAGTAGGGTAGGTGTTGTGAACTTGCTCTGAAAGCGAAAAGGAGTTAGATTACGGGTAAAAACGTAATTTATATTCTGATAGTTCCTTTTCATAGAACTTTTCTCATGAAGCTTGAGAATTTTGCTCCACAATCCTTTCTTAGGACACAATGTAACAGGGCATTATTAAGGAAATCTCAAGTTGCACGAGCTGCTTTTGTATTAGGGATGTGCTTATGTGTAAGTTCTGTCTGTGCTCAACAGAATCTATTTTTGCTCCTTTCCGATACTACACTGACGCTTCTGGGATCACGCCTGCGCTTCAGTACCGATAAGCTTGCAAATACATTTCTATTTCGTGGAGAATTGACAGAAGTATGGTCATTAGACCTTGGTAGTGTTGTGCCGCTTGCTACGTTGCTTGTTCACGGTCAGTATCGTGGAAGTGCAGTGCGTACAAGAACATTTGCAATACGCGATGATGCCGACGCTCTTATACGGTATGAACAGCCTCTCGCTTTCGATACATCACTGTCGGTAATCGTGGCGCATACTGTAGCGCTATCTCAGGACTCACGAGCGATTGGATTAAACCGCCTTATGCAGCTAGGGTTAAGTGGTGGTATGCAGTGGAAGCAACACTATTCAACTTGGCAGCCCTTTGAGCAGATATCTGCTCGGTTATTAGGTGGGTGGGAATCAAATGAGCAGCTTAGCATAAGCGACTATGGGTGGTCGCTCATGGGGGCTGTATCAGCGAAAAATCTGAATCTTGAGGGATACACAATCTCGGCAGATGTCAGCGGTTTCCAAACAAACCTTTCGAATACGCGCATCAATTCACAGCTTACGAGCCGTATTGCCATCAATCGTAGATTCGATGGAGATGCATATCTCGAAGTACTAGCACAATATACTGGGCTAGAGCGAGACTTTTATGTTATGGTACAGCAGGGTGTATCTACTGAGCTTGCTGTAGAAAAGCGTTTGGAACGTCTCTTTCGTATGAACACACGGTTTGTTCTTCCTATATTGAAAAATGTTGATGCGGAAATGCAAGGGTTTGTAGAGACATGGGCTGTTGGGCGACAGTATGGCAGACCCTTAGACCGTGTGCCACTAACTGCAGTACGACGTGATATCGATCAGTTACGGTTTTCTATCAATACAACACTTCGTGCGCAGCTTTTTTCTGGTTTTCATGCTTTAGGCTTTTCGGTAGATAATCGCAACGAAGCAAATCGCATTGTCGAACGATTTCCCATCGCAGATATTGATGTACAGTCGCTACGCAATGCTGAGATGCAACGAGATAACATTAGTGTACGATGGACACTTTGGGCACAAACTACCTTGCCACTCTCTCTGGATGACTCTCTGCGGGTAGAATATTCTACATCGCTACTACGATACGATACTCCTAGCATACTCAACAATGACGACCGCGATGAACTCTTTATCAATCTACACTCCGCATACACACATTCCTTTTCGCATATCTTGTCATGTACAATCCTGGCAGAAATGCGCCTTGCGCATCTAGTATTTATCAAGGCACAGCGGAGCGCACAAAATAATTGGAATCGCATTATTCGCCTTGCTCCGTATATGAGCATTCGTTCGTCAGGTGTGGAACTGCGACCACAGTTTGAAGTGCTAGCAAATTACACGAGTTTTGATTTTGAAGATGTAGTTGGTACAGTGCAGAGTTTTAGTTTGCGTCAGATTGCATACCGCGACTCTATAAGAATTCTGGTTACCTCTGGCACGGCTCTTGAATCTCGCCTATTATTTCGGTATTTTGAGCGCGGAGAGTTTCGGTGGCGTGAGTTTTCTGAAACACCTCGAGACCGCAATATTGAGGCTTTCGTACAGATGCTATGCCTAGT
>JANWZB010000066.1 GCA_025055035.1 Candidatus Kapaibacterium sp. | reverse complement strand
TGCGTAAAGAGCCAATTGCTCAACGCAGTTCCTAAGACCGAGAGTACTACAATACTGCCTAGCGCAAGCGTAAAATGTGGATGACGCACTGCCATCGGCAATACCTCAGAACAAAAGTCACTCCATACCAAGTATGGAATAAATAGCCATGCAGCACTTGTGATTGCAATGCTATTTACAGTCATGGGCGGCACATGCCGCACATATCGGCTCAGGATGTTACCGTTTAGTCCATAGCATAGCGTCGCTACTACAGGGAGCAGCGCATACCACAGAGATTGTTGCATCTCATTCACCGTAAGCTCCCTTTGTGCTGCCATAACAAGCGCCGAGGCACCTATGAAACCAAGAATAACTCCCCAAACCTGCGAACGCCGCACTCCAAAACCAAATACAACAGCCCCCACAAGCAAGGTAAATATAGGTGTGAGTGAGTTGAGCAGAGCCGTTGTTGCACTATGTAAATGGCGCTGTGCAAGAGCAAACAGAATAGCAGGAATCGCATTGCCGAGTATACCACACAACAGCACATAGTGTATATATTGCTTGTCGAAACGGTACCATGCAAATATGGCAAACGGCATAAGTACAATTCCTGAGATAACAATCCGTAGCGCGGCGACATGGAGAGCTGAGAACACTAATAGACCACGCTTCATCAGAATGAACGAGCTACCCCAAATAAGCGACAGTATGCATAAGATCACAACACGGGTGATTGCAGAACGTCCAAGAAGAGCCATAGTTCGATTGTTTCTCACGATCATCTCACATCCAGAAGCACACCTCCATATGTTGTCAACAGCACCTTTCTACGTTGGTACAAGCAGGTTGGTACAGCATGTGTGCATTGCTAATACTTCAGCAGTGTGATATCACGCTCAATAAGGAATGCAAGAGGCTCTTGGAAATCGTAGTCACTGAAGGCTTTTGCTTTGTCCAGATATACTCGCGATTTTTCCCGATTATTCTGAGCATTGTAGATTTCTGCAATGCGGAAATAGCCCCATGGCATAAACCAGCGCTCGCGTTCTGGTTGCAGTTCAATAGCTTTTAAGTAGTACTGTATTGCCTCTTGGAAACGTTGCTGCCCACGACATGCTTCCCCCATGTAGTAACACGCTTCTGCACGAATTTCTTTAGAGAGAGAAATATTATCAGCAAGCGGCTTGAGAAACGGCTCTACCTCTGTCCATCGTGATGACTCCGCAGCGTTTGTTCCCTTGATAAGCTGAATCTCTATATCGTCAAGTGGAGTTTTCAGGCGTTCCTTTGCTTTGCGAATAGCATATTTATCCTCAGGCTCAAAGGGAGCAACTTCTATGCACTTCTGGTAGCCTTTGACAGCTTCAGCGCGATTCCCTAATATCTCGTAAATGAGCGCGAGACGATAGAATGCAATTCCACGAAATGACCGTTCGAAGCGAGCTTTGAAGTATCGCTGAAGGCATACCTTTGCCTTCTCAAACTCGTTCAGACGAAAATATGCCTCTCCCATTCGGTAGTTCGCCAAGATGTAAAATGTGCGGAAGTTCGTATCAGCTAGTGCAACGACGCGTTGATAATACTCGTTTGCATAGGTCATTTTCTTCAAGAACGTTTGAAGATTTCCCATAGTGTAGAGTGTTGGAACATTATTCGGGTATTGCTCGAGTAGTTCTTGAAGATACTTAAAGCCTTTGCCGTAATCTTTGTTGTAGTACACTTCGATAAATGCAAGGAATATTTTCGCATCGCTGCGGGAAAACAGGGATTTTTCCGCGGCAATACTTATCTCTTTCAATCCGAGCTCCCGGTCTCCTTTGAGTCCAGCAAAATTTGCTGCAAAGCGCACAGTGCTCGGCATCACAGCAATACCGAAATGGAATACTCCCATGCCCAAGTATGCGTCATATTGCTTAGGATCACGTTTGAGCACCTCGCTTAGATAATTATAGCATGAGCGCCCGTCAAGTGTTGCTTTGACGAAGTTTTCGGCACGAAAATTCGCAATTGCACGAAAGCCATAAATAGCACCAATGATTGTACGGGCGTAGTTATTGTCAGGATTGAGCTTTATAGCTTCTTCTGCAACACTAATAGCCTTGTCGCAGGCAGCGATAAACTTCTTATAATCCGGCTCACTATAATCAAACAAGTAACGCCAGAGATAGATTTGCGAGCGAAAAAAGTATCCAGTTGGGTCGGTAGGATACTTCGCGATGAGTTCATCATAGATGCTTGTGGCAAGGTCGTAGCGCATGGAATAAAAGGCATCAATACCTGCCAGCACGCGCTCTCGAATGTATGGGTCTGTCGCCGTAAGACCTGATAATCCAAGAATTGGCGGAGTATCGGGATGCTCTACATACGACAGCACAGGCTCTTCTGCATAGTGTTCGGCGAGCGTGTAGATGGAGTATCGAACATAAGCCTTGAGCAGCATAGTAGTGCAGAGACCAGCACTACACCATACCAAAAGAGCAGCAATGATCGTACGATACAGAGTGTAGCTACGGAATGTACGTTGGAGCAAGATTCTCATACTATGATAATAAGGGTAACAAGAGCACCATTACTCAATGACACTGTCGTGCACCACGGCACAGCTGAGGGCACAACTGTGTTTCGCGAGCATATACACAGACGCACACCCACGCATATAACTAAGCAGCATCAATAACGACTACCGCACTTTGAATGTTGCCAGAGTAATAATCGCAAGCAAAACAGCGATAATGTAAAATCGCACGACAATTTTTGATTCATGCCAGCCACTTTTTTCGAAGTGATGATGTAGCGGCGCCATCTTCAAGAGACGTTTACCTTCACCATATTTCCGCTTTGTATAGCGAAAGTACGACACTTGCAGAATGACAGAAAGGGTTTCAGCAAAGAAGACTCCTCCCAAAATTGGGAGTAGAAGTTCCTTCTTTACCAAAATACACAAGCCACCTAGCGCGCCACCTAACG
This sequence comes from Candidatus Kapaibacterium sp., assembly GCA_025055035.1. Taxonomy (GTDB): domain Bacteria; phylum Bacteroidota; class Ignavibacteria; order Kapaibacteriales; family UBA4661; genus PH2015. The sequence continues at coordinate 13,863 of JANWZB010000066.1, read as the reverse complement.
CTAGCGACCCTGTATCACCCATAAATACTTGCGCTGGGAATGCATTAAACCACATAAACCCAAGACCAGCGCCAACTAGCGCTGCACAGAACACCGTCAATTCGTCGGAGCCGCGTAAGTGCATGATGTTCAGATAGTTTGCAAACTTTGCATTACCTGAAACATAGCATATTGCGGCAAGTGCTAGAGCAGCAATGCTCACAGTCCCGATAGCAAGTCCATCTAAACCATCAGTCAGATTTACGGCATTCGACGTTGCTGTTATTACAAGCACTACCATAGGCACATATAGCCAACCAAAATCAAGGTTGATATTCTTTGCAAAGGGGATTGTTGTGAGTGTGCTCACTTTATAGAATGATGTACCGAACCACTCAGGAAAAAAGACTATGCTCCCTCCTAATACTAGACCAATACTAACTTGACCAATGATTTTGTATCTGCCAATTAATCCCTTTTGGAACTTTTTCACTACTTTCAGATAATCATCAACAAAACCAACTCCTCCAAGCCACGCTGTCACCAAAACAATCAAGATAACATAGGGATTGAGAACATTTGCCCACAAGAGTGTTGGCGCGAGGAGAGCAGCAAGGATAATAAGCCCTCCCATTGTTGGAGTTCCTGCTTTGCCTTTATGATTTCCTGTCGTAGCAAGTTCGAGCTTTTCCTGCTCACCAATTTGCCTACGCTGCAAGGCGTCAATAATACGTGGTCCTATCAGAAAACTCATCAAGAGTGCAGTAATTGCGGCAGCGGCTGAGCGAAACCATACGTACTGGAATACACCGAATCCAGGTGGAGCAAATGCTTGTTCAAGATAGCGCGTTAGAAAATATATCATGCTCTCATGTGAAGAAAATTGTGGTGGCATATAACTACGCGCTGAGCCTGCGTTTCTATAACCACTGTAAACCATTTTTAGCACCGAGCGCAAAGATACAATAAAATCTGCATCTAGCAACGACACATTTGGCAAACTTGATACATATAGTCAGTGATACACCGTAAAAGGTATTCACAAGCTGTATGGACTTACTACATGGCCTTATAGGCTAACACATAACTCTTGCATATTACAATGAAACTTTATAAGTTAGTAGCCTTTTTGCTACCTACAATTCACTATTTGTTTCACATAATCTTTTTTCACACTGCACACCTTCAACTTCTTCACGCATGAGATGCGGCACTTGAAGGAATGCGACTGGAGGACTCGATGTCTGAACACGTACCAACAAATCCTGCCGATGAACAAATGGCAATTGCTGCAGGGAAAAAGCCAACAGCCCTTCATAAGAAGTATTCGGTAACATCTATCATGGACGATGATTTCGAGCTTGAAATGATGGATTCGAAAGAGCTTACCTCAATGTTCGAGAAAACTCTGTCTACTATCAACGAAAATGAAATCATTAAAGGTCGCATTGTTGCTATCAATGAGAATGAAGTAGCAATTGACATTGGATTTAAGTCCGAAGGGATTGTGCCCCTCTCTGAATTCTCTAATCGCGATGAGCTAAAAATTGGCGACGAGGTAGAGGTTTTCCTCGAAAACATTGAAGATTCTGAAGGGAAAATGGTACTCTCACGCCGACGTGCCGACTTCATGCGTATCTGGGAACGCATCAACAAGGCGTTCGAGACCCAAGAAATTGTTCAGGCTAAAATTCTGCGGCGCATCAAAGGTGGTATGGTTGTTGATCTGATGGGCATTGATGCTTTCCTTCCAGGCTCGCAAATCGATATCAAGCCTGTTCGTGACTTCGACGCATGGATTGGTCGAACGCTCGATGTACGCGTTGTCAAAATCAATCATCCAAACGAAAACGTTGTGGTCAGCCACAAAGTACTCCTCGAAGAACAACTTGCTGGTGTCCGCCAAGAAGTCCTCGAACGCCTTGAGAAAGGTCTCGTGCTCGAAGGTCATGTCAAGGCTATTGCCGACTTCGGAGTATTTATTGACTTAGGAGGAGTTGATGGACTAGTCCATATTACCGATCTCTCATGGGGGCGTGTCACGCACCCATCGGAAATTGTTCAACTCGATGAAAAAGTTAAAGTCGTCGTGTTAGATTTTGACTCAGAAAAGCGGCGCATTTCGCTTGGCATGAAACAGCTTACGCCGCATCCTTGGAACACTATTGGCAACAAGTACGAACCCGGAACCCGTGTACAAGGTAAGGTTGTGAGCCTTACGGACTACGGTGCGTTTATTGAAATTGAAAAGGGTATCGAAGGACTGATTCATATCAGCGAAATGTCATGGACAGAACATATTAAGCATCCGTCGCAGTTTGTTTCTATGGGACAGATTGTCGATGCTATCGTGCTCAACATTGACCGTGAGAGTAAGAAACTCTCGCTTGGTATGAAGCAACTCACACCAGACCCATGGCAAGAACTCTTGAAGAAGTATCCTGTTGGCTCGCAACATCGCGGTGCTGTACGTAATATTACAAATTTTGGCGTATTTGTTGAGCTAGAGCCGGGTGTGGATGGGCTTGTTCATATTAGCGACCTTTCATGGACAAAGAAAATACGCCATCCGGGCGAATTTGTGAAAAAGGGTGAAGAAATCGATGTTGTCATTCTTGGCATCGACCTCGAGCAGCGGCGTATATCGCTCGGACACAAGCAAGTACGTGAGAATCCTTGGGATGCCTTCGCAGAAGAGTACAAGGTTGGCGTTCACACACAGGGGCGTATTGTACGGATTATCGAAAAAGGTGTTATCGTTGAGCTTCCACATGGCGTGGACGGATTTGTTCCTACATCTCAGCTATCCTTTGCCCCAGTGAAAAATATTGCCGATTACTTCCGCGTTGATGAAACGCTCCCCCTTGCCGTGATAGAGTTTGATAAAGATGCCAAAAAGATTGTTCTTTCGGCGGTTGAGTATCTCAAAACTCAAGACCAAGCAACGATTGATGCATATAATGTTCATCATCCCGTGCCCGGAGCCGAGAACTATGTCGCAGAGCTAAACGCCAGCAATCTTACTGAACAACCAGAGTCCTAAATTACATAGGAATGCACAGTACCTAAAGCACCCGATAGTCAGCCACACTGTCGGGTGCTTGTATTTTCTTCTTTGTTTTTGCTCATCACAATTTCGCGCGCTTACTGATTTTTAGGGAATATGCTTCTACCTCTTATCATGCAGGTGCACTTACTTCTGCACAACAAGTAGCACTGTCTCAACAGTTGAAGCTGTCTGAAACCTTATACCATACACACCGCTCGGTAGCTGGTCTGACGATAACTCCACACTGTGCTCACCAGTGTAGCGCTGTTCGTCGAGAATAGTCAAAACAATGCGCCCTAGATTATCCACCATATCAATGCGTACGTGCTCAGGCTGAGCAAGTGCAAAAACAATTGTTGCCTGACCGTATGAGGGATTTGGCGTAATGCGTTGTACACCTGTCTTATACGAGCCTTGGTGTAAGCTACTTGCCGTAGGAGCAACGAGAATATGCACAGGTGCGCTTTCATTACTCAATCGATCTAAGGCTGTTACTGCGTACCGTATTGTTGCATTACGCTGCCGCGTACCTCTCCAGCGTAGCTCTGGTGTAATTGCTACTATTGCTGCTGGATTCTCAAGAGTCATGCTCATTGTATCAGAAAAAGCGTACACGACATACTTTACGGCAGTATCGCCATCACGAGCAGGTTGTGGGGCTTGCCACGACAGGTGAATTTCTGTACCCATACTTATCGCACGCAGATTTCTCGGTGGTTGGGGTGGAATACTGTCCTTCCAGGGCATCAGTGTTGGCAATGCAGTAAAGCTGAGCACCCCTTGCTGCACTGCTGTGCGAATTCCTTGTATGTCGCGGGTGAGTGCATTGGAGCTGAAAAATGATACTCCTGCACCACGCTGAGAACGAGTAAACTCTATTTGCCGTACAATTTCATCTGCTGTCCATGCAGCATCGGTCAAGCGATACACTCCTAGCCCCGCATACATATGCCGTCCAGCTTGAATGGCTTGAGCATTCCACCATGGCATAAGTCGTGCAAAATCTTGCCCTCCGCCAAACCTCCAATATAACTGAGGTATAATATAGTCCACTGTCCGAGCTTGCAGCCACGCCAGCGCATCGCAGTAAATGACTGAATATGCATCGAGACCTGTTGTACCGCTCGGCACACCATTGCGCCAAATACCAAATGGGCTAATGCCAAACTTGATAAACGGTTTCACAGCACGAATGCTGTCCGAAACAGCCTTGACAAAAATATTGACATTATCACGTCGCCAATCCTCAATATTACTAAACCCGCGCGAGTGCTGCTGAAACGTTGCAATATCCTGCGTCGTTGTGCCTTCATATGGATAGAAATAATCATCGAAATGCACACCATCAATATCATAGCGCCGTACAACATCCATAATCACCGACAGAACATAATTACGGACTTCTGGAAGTCCCGGGTTCAACAAGCGATGCGGGCTTCTGTACGCAAGATGCCATGCAGGTTGTGTTTGAGAAATATGAGTTGGGGCGATACTTGATGATGCTGAAACAACAGACCGAAAGGGATTAAACCATGCATGAAGCTCCATCCCACGCTTATGCGCTTCTTCAATCATAAAACGCAGGGGGTCCCATAGTGGAGACGGGGCACGCCCCTGTGCACCCGTAAGCCATTGCGACCAAGGCTCTATGGCGCTCTGGTACAAAGCATCACTTGAAGGGCGGATCTGGACAAATACAGCATTGATGCCTGCCCGCTGATGCTGGTCGAGAATCTGCTGAAACTCTTCTCGCTGAGCATCAGGAGTATCGCCAGCGCGGCTCGGAAAGTCTATATTTGAGACGCTCGAAATCCATACTCCGCGAAATTCTCGTTTTGGCAGAGTCTGCCCGTTCAAGAACGCCACCACTATATGGAGAGCACTCAAGAGCACGAAACAGCAACGATTCATAATACTATTGTAAGTAAAGTGTAGAACAAGATTAAGGGTATGCCATATCATTCTTCTTGCCAGCCTTGTTCTCCAACAAGCGGCACAAAGCGAAAATGTTGGAATTCTTCAGCGCGGAATGCACCAGGATCTGTGCCTTCTCGAATGCGCCGGACACGATACAAGCGCTGCTGCATTCTCGAGCCGATCGGTATGACAAGCCGCCCACCAAGAGCCAGTTGCAATGCTAGGGCTTGGGGCACATCTGGAGAACCAGCTGTTACAATAATCGCATCGAATGGAGCTTCTTCTTCCCAACCAAGTGTACCATCTGCTAGTTGTGTATGTATCTGTTGTATTCCAAGCTCTTTGAAGCGTTTCTTTGCCTCCTCGAGCAGCCCTGGGATACGTTCAATCGTGTATATGCGCCGTACACCCATATATGCAAGAATTGCCGTCTGATATCCACTTCCTGTACCAACCTCCAGTATCTTAGTTGTTGCATATTCTTCAGGGGACAACGCCAACAATTCGGTCATGAATGCTACGGTGTACGGTTGCGAAATTGTCTGCGATGAACCGATGGGCAACGAAACATTATCGTACGCACGGTGCTGTAGTGCATGCGGTAAGAACTTCTCGCGTGGCACTGCTGCGATCGCCCGCAGGACACTCTCATTCCGAATACCTTTCTTATACAGTTCTTCAAGCAAGGCACGTTTCTGTGCCTCTTGCATACTGTAGCGCTGGAAATATTGTACATGGTCAATCATTGCACCCACACGACACAAGGAACTTTTCCTCGTACAGTATTGTTTTTTTAATGTACACAAATCTATTAACGATTGCACCGTGCATTATTTAGTCGCCGCAAGTAGCACGGTGCCCTCCTGCACTAAAACATATCAACACTGCATACTAAGACCAAGCCTATGTCGCTCTCTTACACCATTACTTCTTCAGGCTTTTGTTACCTTGCTTTTGTGAATATATCGCCATGAATACACACATCGCTTATACACGCTTCTCAAGCGACAACGAATCGCTCTCATCACTTCCAGAGCCATCGGAAACGTCTTACAGCAGCATAGACGCCAATGCTACAGAACCAGCTCCCGAAACACGGGGCGATGCAGTAAGCCATTCCAACACTTCAGCATCCCAACCGACATTACCAGCACCATTTAGCACAGGCGGACACGACATGCTCATGCACGAAAATATTCTACGTGATATCATTAGCGATGAGCAATACCACACTCTACGCAAAATGGGTTTGCTCAACGAGAAAGTCCTTCGAGATGTGCATATACGCAAAACATTTCGAGAGCTTCGTGCCCAACATTTAAGCGCTCATCAGGCAATTGAGCGCCTACAAGCTCTGTATCCTTATCTTCAGTTTGATACGCTGCGTAAAATCGTCTATCAAATTCACGATACCAAGCACCTGTAGTTCACCGTACAAGCACTGCTTGTATGTCCGCTAGTAGCGCTTCACTTAGTGCGTGAACAGCAGCGCTCATTGCCAGGGCAATAGACGATGCTGCATCACTCTCTCGGCGCACTATCTGTGTATACACCTTTTGCAAGAGTACTTCTACCCTGTCAGCAGCATTCCTGCGCTGCACAGTGCAATGAATCCGTAATCGCACGACATTTCCCTCCTGCGTGGACTGCACGGCTATACACTCCCCAATATGACCCTCTAGCAGTAGCGATGGCAGTAACGACGATGCAGGTGTTACTACCCCACCAAGAAAAAATCCACTTTGTTGCATATATCGCGTCACATAGGCAGTGATAAGATCATCTGGCTCACTGACCCATCGGTGATACATTAGTGGCTGCACTTCTGTCGCTGAAGTCATCACGAGAATGCGGTCGGTAGCGAACTCACTGTCTATAGTAAACGGTCTTACAAGCAAGTCTTCTGAAACGGTACGAGCTGACTTGGGAACACTGTGGTTTTCCAAGCGATAGTATGTTGTCTTGGGATATTCTGATCTCAGCGAAATACACGCTGATACACTGGCACCGCCGAGCATAACGATAAGGAGAAGAATACGCATAGATAACGGGAATACTAAGCAGCAAAATTCATACTTCTGTGAGTGCTTCAACCATCTTGTTTCCTTTATTTTTCTCTTGGTGCAGGTTCAGCAAATAGCAACTGCGATGGATGGTCGCTTATCATACGCAGGGTTTTGCGAAGGTCGCGGTTCGTTGTGCGAAGGTCTTGGAGCAAGACTGCTACATCACTAACAGAATTGTCAGTACGGCGCATCAGTCCTGTAACAGAGTTTTGAATACTCAGCATTGTCGTATCATACCGTGTAATGATTTTCTCCACTTGGCGTGCTATTTGTAGCTGGTCAATTTCTTTATTTAGGCGTGCTGTTGTCTTCTCCAGTTGCTCAGCAATGCGTAGCAGTGAAGTACTCATTGCCACAAGATTTTTACTTGTCTCTTGAGCATCACTTACAACGTCTCCTGCACGGCGCACAATCTTCGACGTGTCCAGCTCTGAAACTAGCCTACTAACACCCTTTGACGATACATTCACGTACCGTATAATCTCAGCAATCTCAGGATTTTCCATCACATGCGCAATAGCCCGTAACGCACGTACAGATTCTTTCGATATACCCCGTGTGTCAATTGCAAGAATAGTGTTAATCGCCTCGTTCAAACTCACACGAAGCTCTTCAATTGCCGACGGTGCAGAGGGAATTACAGGTCGATCGGGTGTGAAGCTCAGCAATGGGTGCTGCGCTAATAGCGCAGGTTCAGTAGGATAGAACAACAGTAAGTACCGTGAGCCAGCAATACTTGCCATTTCAATGCGCAAGCGCATGCTATCACTGATTGCCACAGTCTTGTTGATTCGCACCCGCACTTCAATCAGTTTCCCATCATCGGCTAGCCCCAGACGCTGAATGTTGCCTACTGGCACACCCTGATATTTCACAGGCTGACCCGCTTCCAAGCCTTGCACAGACGTATCAAAGTATGTGTTATACTCGTTGTATTCCTGAAAAAACCGCGATGCGCCAAGCCACAGTATCAGCGCGACTAACACTCCTATTCCCACCAAAACAAAAATACCAATCATCAGTGGGTTACTGACACGGCGTGTTGGTATGCTCATAATTGCTCGATAGAGTTATGATTCGACAACCCGATGAAAGAAATTATACACGCGCCTATCATCTGTTATTGCCTTGACATCACTAAGCGAACCCTGTGCAATAATGCCTCGCGCAGATTTGTCCAACATAATTACTTCGTCAGCAATATCCTCGATACTGTGCAGCTCGTGTGTAACGACAACCATCGTTGTTCCGAGCGCTGCATTAAGCTTACGAATCAACTTATCCAGTGCTGCCGAACTGATTGGGTCAAGACCAGCAGAAGGTTCGTCAAAAAATAGGATTGCAGGATCTAAAGCCATTGCACGGGCAATACCCGCACGTTTCTTCATACCACCGGAAATTTCTCCCGGTAAAAACGTTTCGTATCCCTGCAATCCTACTGAAGCGAGCTTCATTCTCACAATCTCCATGATGCGTTCATCCGGCAGCAGCGTAGCTTCTTGTAGCGGCAATGCTATATTTTCAGCTAGTGTCATTGAGTTCAGCAATCCACCCGACTGAAACAAAATACCAAACTTTTGCAAAATACTTTGCCGTTCTAGACCAGTACTACCCAGAAATTCTATACCATCATACTGAATACTTCCACATATCGGACTTACGAGCCCTGTCAATGTGCGCAGCAATGTACTTTTACCACAACCACTCCCCCCGAGAATGACAAATATTTTCCCGCGCGGTACATCAAAGGAAATATTTTCGAAAACAGTCCGTTCACCAAAGCGGACAGTGAGATTTCGCACCTGGATAATAGCATCTGTCATAAGCCTTGCACACTCGCTAGTGTCTAGTAGGGCGCTTCGTCTATCAACGCTTGAACATACACTTCTTCTGTGGTCGCAGATGCATCATGCATATGCATAACAACAAGTTCTACGCTTGTCCCCAGCTCCTTGCCCACAGTATGAAGAAGTTTACGGATATTGCGCATTTCTCGTTCCAACAGCACAGCATCATCCGATAGCCGCTCTGGAATAACTGCATACACTATACAACGTTTTTTCGTACGCTGTTTTTGTGCAGTCACAAGCTGGCGCCCATTACGCATTTGCCGCAGCATAGGTATTGCCTGCACATTGAAGCTGTAGGTATGTTTATCAGAAGCTGTGCGCACCAGTGGAATGTGTACTAACACCCAACGGCGTGTTACAGTCTTGAGCATAGAATTAGTCTGCGTAGTTAACACTACACGCTGCGACAGCGTATGCTCGGCAGACTCTACAATAACCTGCACAGTATCGGTATACGCTTGCTGACCTTGAACATCGCTCAGATGCAACCATGCCCGTACATTACGTGTATTATTACAGCATACTGCACAGCACCCTTTCAACCGCTCTCGGAAATGCGGTAGTATGTGCGGGAAGACAAGAATTTGAGCGTCTAAATCCAAGAATCGAGTGCCGATTTCGTATAGTACTGCAAGCGTAGCATTCTTTTCACAGGCAATCACAATCTTTTGGGTTTGCACACCTGCCTCACTTGATACGCTCGGTGTAAAGCGTATCCACGGCAGCCGCACAGACATTATAGTATCATGTACCGTGTCCCACATTCCAGTCAACTCTGTACTCAGCAAAAACGACGATACAATCATGCGCTCTTCCACAAGACGTGCTATCTTTCTACGTTCCGCATATTTTGGCGCTCCAGCCACTGGAATAAAGCGAATATCGAGATTTCCAAGAAGCAACGGTTTTGGTCTTGGAACATCGTGTACATACGACTCACTTACAATAACTTGCTCAGTACTACCCACTGTACGCCGCTCAATCGTGCTACGCTCTATGCGCACTGTATCAGCTTTGCTCCATTCCACAACACGAATAACAGTATCACGCTGGAATACTGTATCGGTTCGTACAGCAAGTACTGGCACTACAGGGAAATTTTCTGGACGAAGACTCGACAGCTGTTCTCTTGGTGAGCGATGACGCTCACCATCAACTACTGGTATGCTTTGCACAACAGCTGATACATGCATATTGCGTGCAGAGTCAGATACTGCTGAGCTATCAGATGCACTATTCGGAACACTCTTTGAAGAAGAAACGTTGAGCAGGAGTCCTAGATTCAGGCGCACAGAAGGCATACTCAACGCTGTTTCGTTAGGCGTACGAGCTTGTAGAAGGTATGATAGAGGTTGAATTTGCACCTCCGGTATTAGACGAAATCGCTCTAGATTGACCGCAACACCAAACGACATCGTAGGAGAGAGTGCAATTGTGTATACGCGCGCCTCTGGATTGAGAGATACATCTATTATCTGGCTGCCGTTGCTGACAAAGGTTACATTATCCGGAGCAACAATACGCGTTGTATAGCGTAATGATGATGCCACAGGCAATTCTACCTGAAGACCAGCACTCATAAATATAGTGCCCCAAAACCAGCGGACAAGCGGAGTAGCAGACACCACCGATGCCTGCGCTTGTAAGGTATTGCGCAGTGTGCCTACTTGAGGGACAAAGCGATTTTGCGCTGGATTCCAAACGCTCAATAGGACACGCTCATTACCAGAGGCCTCAAGTTCTGCCCGATAGTACCTTGCACGCACTCCTAGTTCCCATTGAGCATGAACCCGATACGCAGCTTCAATGCCAAATTCTGGTATGAAACTGCTTCTATACTCCCCGAGCGGAGTTGGGAACGATGGTATGCTTGGGATTCCAGCAATAGGGTCATTCGCCAATGTGTAGGAAGCGCCACTACTAAAGCCTATGGATAGGCGGGGAGAGCTCTCAGAAGCGTTTGTATCAAGGGCTACGTTTTGCACACATGCGCCTGCACAAATAGATGCAGTGCATACTGCAGTACACACTACAGAGCTATACCATACGACGCCACACCACCATAGTATCCGTTGCCAGCGATACCTGATGCTGCTCATTCTATCACCACAATACGGCTTACCGAATACGGACCATACGTAAAGCGAACAACATACTGACCCCGCGGAATAGCACGTGGTATGACAACTGTTACTGTCGCTGATGTTCGCCCAACAAAACTATTGTACAAGAGCGTATTGATATCGTGAATACCGACAAGCGGTAGATCGTGTCCCGACATCGCATAGAACGCTATTGACGGCACTCCTAATGCTGGAGGCGCTGGCAGCCTACCCACATGCACTTCTATTCTTGCTACAGATTGTATTGGATTGGGAGTAATATTCATAGAAAGCTCATGAACATTTGCATTGACTGCACGCGACAATGTATGCCAGCGAGAATTTGCAATACTCAGTATACCACTTACCGCACGGATGCTTATGTATTCTTTCCCGTCAACAGCGATGCGAAAAGGGTATCCTTGGGGTGTATCAATCGCAAGCTCAGTTGTATCGACATCGCCAAGGCATACGAGCATCGGAATCCGCACAATAACATCATTTTCTCGTAAGCGCCTGCCCACGCGTACCGTCATAGGAGCATTCATAAGGTTGTTTGCAAGCACTGTTGCATCGAACGCTTCAGGACGCAGCGGAATTAGTACAGTAGGGTTATAGCGGAAAACAAACTGGCAGCTATCAACAACGCTTTGTAGGGCAACAGCATTCAGGCGGCGTACCATAATAGGGATTTCAATTGTTTCGCCTACACGAGCAGTCAGATTTCGCGGAATAAATGGTTCAAGCATGAACATTGCAGGCTGCTGTGCTACAGCTACCGATAGCGATATAGCACAACAGCATAGCACCAACCAAGCACTATAGCGCACCCAGAGTCGAGGATACGCTGAATGTATGCGTGAAAAGCTTATACAGTATCTCGCTCGCATTTGCGTCATACATACTGACTTTATAGTTCACGCCGCAAGCGTGCTGGCGGGATACCAGCAAGGTCGCGATACTTTGCAACTGTACGCCGCGCAATAGTAAACCCAGCTTTTGCAAGCTCCTGTACCAATTTATCATCGCTGAAGGGCTTGTTCTTTGGCTCAGCAGCAATAATCTCTTTGAGCTTCTCTTTGATAACTCGTGTTGAGATTTCATTGTCACTTTCTTCGCCGCCTGCTAGAGCAGTACGTGTGTTGCTGTCTGATGACACTGCATGGACAGACAGTTCTTTCGGCATTGGCAGCCCTTCACTAAAGAAATAGCGGAGCTCATACACACCAAAATCCGTCTGTGCATACTTATTATTGACAACACGGCACACCGTCGAGATATCCACACCAGTATCTTCGGCAATGTCTTTGTAAATAAGGGGACGAAGATAATGTTTCCCACGCAAGAAGAACTCTCGTTGGCGATGTACAATAGCAGTCATAACCCGAATCATCGTGTGGCGACGCTGTTTCAATGCTAGAATCAAGAATTTTGCATCATCGTACTTTTGCTTTAAAAACTTTCGCGTATCCTTATTCATGCGCTGGCTTTTCATACCGCGCTGAGTCAGTTCCCGCACATGATTCTTCATCTGTTCGTACATCCTATTGACACGAATTGCTGGCACTCGTGCATCGTTCAGTTGAATGACAAAGTCATTTTTATCTTCGTCATAGAACACCAAGAAGTCGGGGATAATAGAGCTCGTTGTAGCATGGGATTCCATACCGCCAGGTTTTGGGTTAAGTGCTCGAATAGCTTTGAGAGCTTCGCGCAAATAAACATCGCTGACTCTCAATTCTCGCATAATGACCTCATAGTGCTTCATACGAAAAGCATCGTAGGTTTTTTCCAGCACTAGGACTGCTAGCTGTTGTGCAGCGTTCCGCTTCGGAAGAGCATAGAGCTGCGCAAGGAGACACTCTCGCAAATTCCGTGCTCCGACACCGGGTGGCTCAAGCCTTTGAATCTGTAGCAGCACAGATTCCACGATGTTCGGCGTAACATGCTGAAGTACCCGCATAGTATCCTGCGATACTCCTGATGGTGTTTTGCGTATCGGTGAAAGGTCTTGATGTTCGAAGTCTTCGTCGTACTGACCACGATACATATCCATATAGTCACGCATGTAGTAGCGCCCGTTAGTATGCGCAGCACCATGCAGTGCTTCCTGCCGACGAAGCAGATTCAGCGCGTCAATTTTTTCATTGACCGCAAGGGCTATATCCGCTACATCACGATACAGGTATCCCGAAGGCTCAATACTCCCCAAAATTTCTTCACCAATCATCTGCTCTTCTTCTGTCAAATCAAGAAGGCGAAGCTGGTCTTCAATATCATCAAGTACCGAGCGCGATGCTGGCAGAGGGAATCCCTCATCATCATCGTCGTCACTGCTGTATTTGGCTGTATCAGCCTCATCTTCGATAAAATCGATCCATGTTTGTTCTTCATCGTGCGCACCACTTTCAGGATTAAATACCTCAAACGGCTGTTCCTCTTGCGCATCCACTGAGATTGGGCTATCCTCTGGTGTAGCATCATCACTACCATTGCTATCACTATGCGGAGCATCTTCAGGGAGAGTCTCTACAGAAGTAAACTCAGTATCATCGCCTATGTCACTGCTTCCTACATCCTCCTCAAGCATTGGATTCATCTCTAGCTCGCGGGCAATATATTGCTCGAGCTCTAAGCCCGTGAGCTGTAGCAGCTTCAGGTACTGCACTTGCTGAGGTGTGAGCTTTTGCTCTAGACCAAGCTCCAATCCTAATCCAAGACCTATCATGGCAATGATACTTACTCACTTTATAGAGTGGCACACAAACGCATGAGGATAGGAAACAGGAACGTTGCACTTGCGCAGCGAGGTATTGCTGGATTTCTGCACCACGACACGCGCTTCCTGCTTATGCTACGGTCAAAATGCGAAAAAACCACCAAAAAGACAAGCAAAAATC
>JANWZB010000065.1 GCA_025055035.1 Candidatus Kapaibacterium sp. | reverse complement strand
TAGAGGATTTCTTGTCGCCTGTACTACTCAAATACTATCATTTTCGCTTAAAATCTCGGCTTTCGATATGAAATTTTCTCATCCATTGATGGAGTGTTTCGCGACTTATGCCGATTTGTGCAGCAGCTTTACTGACATTACCGTTTGTTGCTGTTAGTGTGGCAATAACACGTTGTTTTTTGAGCTCATCTTCATCTGCTTTGAGATTCCCACTGCTTATCGGAAAAGAGTATGATGGCACAGCAGTGTGCGACGTAAATGGCTGTGGGTAGGCTGGGGGTACAGCAGCAGGAGTGATGGGCTGCCCAGCAAAGGCTGGCAGAGATTCTGGATAGGGTGCAATATATTTTTGGATAAGTGATGGGTCGCTTTCAACAATGTCTGCTATCTCCACGCGGTCGCCAGAAACTGTTTGCAGGACGCGCTTCAGTAGATTAGTAAGCTGCCGTACATTCCCATCCCACGAGAGTTCTTGCATATACTCCATTGCTGCAGGCGCGATATATTTCTGTTCGCCCATTCGTTGGTTGTGCTGCTGTACATAAAATTCGACAATAAGGGGAATGTCTTCGCGGCGCTCACGAAGTGGAGGTAGAGAAATCTCACATTCCCGCAGGCGATGGTACAACTGCTCGCGAAAGCGCTTTTCACGAATAGATTCAGGCAAATTGCGGTCAGTTGCTGAAATAATGCGTACATTGACGTCTTCCTCGCGTACAGAGCCAAGGCGCTTGACTTTTTTATCTTCGATAGGCAGCAACAGACTTGGCTGAAGTTCTAAGGGCAAATCGCCGATTTCGTCCAAAAATAGTGTTCCTTGATGAGCTTGCTGGAATAAGCCAATTTTATCATCTGTTGCACCAGAGAATGCTCCTTTGGTGTGCCCAAAAAGTTCGCTCTGAAACAGCGATGGGGGAATATTCGGAATATCCACTGTTACGAAGTTTGCTTTGGCACGGCGGCTTGCAGCATGAAGCGCTTTTGCGACAATTTTCTTACCCGTGCCTGTCTCGCCAGTAATGAGAACAGAAAGCTCGGTTTTACCATACTTCATGATCTTTTCGGCTACCTCCATCATGCGTTTGCTGCGTCCAATAAGCCCATGTGTGTGCATAAACTGTAATGTCTCTTCACCAGCGATACGGGTATTCAGGCGCTCCATAGCTGTATAGAGCACTTCCTTCAACTTTTCGCGGCTAATGTCGCTTTTGGGAATGAAATTCTCTGCTCCGATACGAGTTGCCTGAACTGCTGCGTTGATTGAGCCTGTTCCAGAAATCATCACAACAGGAATATGTGGATACAGGCGCTTCGATTCTGCAAGCACCTCTAAGCCTGTTATTTGAGGGTGGTTAAAATCGACATCGAGCAACACCAGCGCAACATTGCCATTGTGCAGGCGTAGGTACTCAAGGACTTCTGCTGGTGCATATACAGCAGCATAATTCCACCCTTCCGACGAGATGATGTCGCCGATTGTGGCGCAGTATTCGCGATTGTCGTCAGCAATGAGAATAGTCATACGCAAGCACTGAAAAAATACAACGAGATAGCATGTTGTTTTGCTAGATACATAAGGTTGTTGTATCCGCACTCACTGATGAGTGTCTAGGACTCTAGGCTAAATTGTTGAAGTGCGGTTGTGATACGTCGAATACACTCATCCTTGCCAAGTAGTTCCATCGTTTCGGGCATTCCTGCTCCTACTGAGCGTCCTGTGATTGTCAACCGAAGAAGGTTCATGAGTATGCCGATTTTCAATCCGGATTCCTTTGTAAACGCTTTAACTGTCTCCTGCAATATTGATGCGCTCCATGGTGTTAGTTCAGCAAGCCGTTCTGTTAGAGCCTGCATAGGTGCTGCATAGTCAGGTCGCCAATACTGCGCTTTGTATGCAGGTTCATACTCTGCCGGCGCAGAGAACATGTATGCTGCAAACGAAGGGACATCGCATAGTTTATGAATACGCTCTCGTACAAGACCAATAACACGTGCAAGGTACTCTAGCGAAGGATTGATTCCTTGCTCCTGCAGAGTAGGAAGAAGTTCACGGGCAAGCTCATCGAGTGGTTTTGCGCGCAAGTACTCGCTGTTCATCCATTCTAACTTCTGAATGTCGAAGACTGCACCAGCTTTGTTGACTTTAGTGAGGTCAAAGTGTTCGATAAGCTCTTGCATGGAGAAAATCTCACGATTGCTACTAGGATTCCAGCCGAGCAAGGCTACAAAATTAATGAGCGCTTCACGAAAATAGCCTTTCTGGCGATAATCTTCAACGGCAACGTCGCCCTGCCGTTTACTAAGCTTGGTTTTATCAGGGTTGAGCAGCAGTGGCAGATGGGCAAATGCTGGGCGTTCCCAGCCCATCGCGTCGTATAGGAGCACATGCTTTGGTGTGGAGGGAAGCCATTCCTCACCACGAATAACATGTGTAATACGCATTAGATGGTCATCAACGATATTGGCAAGGTGGTATGTTGGAAAATTGTCGGATTTGAGCAGAATTTGGTCGTCCACATCACGGGCAGGTACTTCAATAGTTCCACGCACAAGGTCATCGAAGCGAATTGTGCCAGACAGGGGAACTTTCATGCGGATAGTTCGCGGAGCATTGCTTTCGAGCAGGCGGTGTGTTTCTGCCTCGCCAAGAGTGTATTGGTTACGCATAGATGTTCGATCGTAGCGCCATGCGATGCCTGCATCTTGCATACGCTTGCGCATTGCTTCCAACTCTTCTGGTGTGTCAAAGGCATAATATGCTGCTCCGCGCTGCACAAGCTCAGCTGCATAATGGCGATAGAGGTCGAAGCGCTCTGATTGTACATACGGACCATATGCACCCCCTTTTTCAGGGCTTTCATCAAATTCAATGCCAGCCCAGCGGAGGATTTCAATAAGAGCCTCAGCAGCGCCTTCTACAAACCGTGTACGGTCTGTATCCTCGATACGAAGAATGCAAACGCCACCATGGTGCTTAGCGAAAAGGTAGTTGTATAGCGCTGTGCGTAATCCTCCAACATGGAGGTATCCTGTTGGTGAGGGAGCAAATCGAACACGAACCATAACCACAACAGT
Organism: Candidatus Kapaibacterium sp.; assembly: GCA_025055035.1. Taxonomy (GTDB): domain Bacteria; phylum Bacteroidota; class Ignavibacteria; order Kapaibacteriales; family UBA4661; genus PH2015. The sequence goes on along the minus strand of JANWZB010000065.1, from coordinate 14,169 downwards.
GTCAGATAGTCCTAGAGCAGTGCACGTCATGCGCCGAGAATTTCTCGGCGGAAATAATCAAGAGTTTTGAGTAGACCCTCACGTCTTTGTACACGAGGCTCCCAGCCTAGAATGCGCCGAGCTTTGTCAATGTTAGGCTGGCGAACTTTAGGGTCATCTTCAGGTAAGGGTTTGAACACAATGCTACTTGAGCTTCCTGTAATTTCTAGAATCTCTCGTGCTAAATCGAGCATCGTGATTTCATCAGGGTTACCAATATTCACTGGCTCTACTTCGTTCGACATCAAGAGGCGATAAATACCCTCGATAAGGTCATCAACATAGCATATAGAGCGAGTTTGACTGCCATCGCCAAAGACTGTAAGAGGTTCACCACGCAGTGCTTGGGACATAAATGCTGGAATTGCTCGTCCATCGTTAGTGCGCATACGCGGTCCGTAGGTGTTAAAGATGCGCACAATCCGTGTATCAACGCCATGATAGCGATGATATGCCATTGTCATTGCTTCGGCGAAGCGCTTTGCTTCGTCGTACACGCCACGCACACCAATTGGGTTAACATTGCCCCAGTATGATTCATCCTGAGGGTGTACTAGAGGATCGCCATAGACTTCACTTGTTGAAGCAAGAAGAAATCGTGCACGCTTTGCTTTTGCCAGACCAAGTGCTTTATGTGTACCAAGCGAGCCAACTTTCAGCGTTTGAATAGGCACTTTCATGTAGTCAATGGGCGAAGCAGGCGAAGCAAAATGGAGAATATAGTCGAGTTCTTCGGGAACGTAGATGTATTCGGTAACATCATATTTCACAAACCGAAAGCGTGGATGACCAAGAAGGTGCGCAATGTTCTCTGGACGCCCTGTAATAAGATTATCCATGCAGATAACATCGTAGCCTTCCTGAAGAAAGCGTTCACAGAGATGAGAGCCAAGAAAACCTGCCCCGCCTGTAATGAGAATTCGTGCCATGTACGAAAGAATCGGAAAGTAACAAATACTGCTACACTCGGACTGCAGAGCGCTTATATCCAAAAAAGCCGCGCTGCTTGATAACTTTGGCAACTTCGGGAGGTACCATGTCTTCCCATGTTGGGTCTTGTTCTTTGATTTTTCTCAAGATGTCGCGTGAGAAGATGTGAAGGTACTTTTCGTTATAATTATCGAGTTGCACGATGTAATTGTTTTGGACAAGGTAATCGTATAGTGGACGTACTTTCGGTGGTACCGGGAGATTCTGTACTGTGTACAGCTCTTGAGTTTTAGGGTCGCGTAGGGGATAGATGTAGAGTTTTACGTCAGTTTTGAACAGTCTTCCAAAAGATTCAAGAATGCCGCCTTCAAGCTTCTCGTAGTACTTTTCGTCAAAAATCTCCATGAGGCTTCCCGCGCCCATCGTAATTGCTATACGTTCTTTTGTACAGCGCGAGAGGAAGTTGACAAGGCGCTCGTACTCAAAATATTCAGAAATCATCACTGTCATGCCCGATGCTGCTAGAACATCAGCGCGAGCGAGAAAGTCTCGCGGATCTACGTCTCCATCGCTGCCAGAAGTAAGCTTATGCATTGTAAGCTCCATAAGCCGAATAATTTGCTTGCCTTGTACGTCAGGTTCTTGAGCAAATTTTTCTGATGCCGCTTCGAGCATATCGATATTGACGAAACACACAGGGCGAAAGCTCCCACGCTCTACAAGCACAGGGCGTTTGTACAGGACTTCCGAAGGCTGGAGAACCTCACCGTCGGCAGCAAACATAGCAGCCTCGCTCAAACCGAGCTGAACTAGCTTCAAGCTCATGAGGCGATTATCCACGTTACGGAATTCAATACCCGAAAACTCAATCATGTCAATCTCAATGCGGTCTGTTGTTAGACCATCGAGGAGCGACTCTAGGAGTTCTTCCGGATCCTGGTGAAGATAGAACGCACCATAGAGTAGATTAACACCGACAATTCCCAGCGCTTCTTGCTGCAGAGCATTCTCGCGGTCGAGCATGCGAACATGCATGATAATTTGGCTGTCTTCATCGCGTGGGCGTGCTTGATACCGTACACCCATCCAGCCATGACATTCATTAGTTCCTTTGTATGTTAGGGCGGCAACAGTGTCAGCAAAGGCGAAAAAGGCAGTATCGTCTCCTCGGCTTTCGCTTAGACGTTCGAGGTTTAGGCGATGCTCGTACTCAAGCATGCTTTCCAAACGCGGACGCGATACATAGCGCTCGCATTCGCCATAGATTGCATCGCTCACCGTCATGTCGTAGGCAGAAATGCTTTTGGAAATTGTTCCTGCTGCTGCTCCAACACGAAAGAACCATCGCACGACTTCTTGACCAGCACCAATTTCCGCAAATGTTCCATACCAGCGTGGGTCAAGGTTGATGCGAAGAGCTTTCTGGTGAGTATTGAGTTTTTCTCGTTGCATAATTCTAGAACTAACGTTGGCAAAAATGTTGTGTTGTCGAAGAGTGTACTGTGGTGAGGTTTCAGAGAGCAATCCCAGAGTAGTCAATATGCTATTGCTTGCGTTCCATGCATGTGTTGAATGTGCTCATCCAGTGCGTCACAGCATTTCGACAATAACCGCACTTGCTTCGCCGCCGCCGATACAGAGTGTTGCAAGCCCGATGCGCTTACCTGTGCGGCGCAGTGCATACAGCAGTGTCGTCAGAATGCGTGCCCCTGAAGCACCAATCGGATGACCAAGAGCAATTGCTCCGCCATGAATGTTAATGCGCTCGCGAGGAATGCACAAATCTTGTTCTACTGCCATCGGTACAACAGCGAATGCTTCGTTAATTTCGTACAGGTCAATATCTTCAGGTCTTAATCCTGCCTTTGCTAGTACGCTTCGTATAGCGCCGACTGGTGCAGTAGTGAACCACTGAGGCGCTTGAGCGTACGATGCTTGTGCTATGATGCGTGCCAGTGGTGCAATTCCAAGGTCGCGGGCTTTAGTTATAGAAGTAAGGACAAGGGCTGCTGCACCATCGTTGATAGAGCTTGCATTTGCAGCGGTAACAGTACCATCTTTGGAGAATGCAGGTTTGAGAGTTGGAATTTTATCGAACTGTGCGCGGCTAGGTCCTTCATCAGTTGTAAAGAGGATTGTTCCCTTTTTGTCGGGAACTTCGACTGCTGCGATTTCTTCTGTAAACCAACCACGTTGCTGGGCTTCTTGGGCGCGCTTGTAGCTTGTGACAGCAAATTCGTCTTGTGCTTCGCGCGTAAAACCATACTCTCGAGCACACATATCACCATACACACCCATAGAGCCTCGGTCATAAGCATCGATAAGCCCATCGTGCATCATAGAGTCAATAATTTCACCATTGCCCATGCGGTATCCGCTTCGGGCTTTGGGTAGGAGATATGGTGCATTAGTCATGGATTCTTGACCGCCTGCAACAACAATCTCAGCGTCGCCGGTAATAATTGCCTGCGCAGCAAGCATAACAGCCTTTAAACCGCTTCCACACATTTTGTTAATGGTCAGCGCTGGAACAGACTGGGGAATACCTGCATAGATGGATGCCTGACGAGCAGGAGCTTGACCCACGCCTGCAGCGAGCACTTGACCCATAATAACTTCGCTGCGGTGCTTAGCAAGCTCCTCTTGTGGAATGCCTGCTTTAGATAGAGCAGACCGAATGGCGACCGAGCCAAGTTGTGGTGCAGTCATCGGAGAAAGAGTGCTCTGGAAAGCAGCTATTGCTGTGCGAGAGGCTGAGAGAATAACAGGCTGTTCCATAGTAGTGGTTCATTATTCGCATTGTGAATTGTACGCTACTCAAGCGGAGAAGACACGCTCGGCATGCAAAGCATGCATGGGTACACACAGCGTGTGTAAGATATGCAGAAAACAAATATACGGTTTTTCACGCTGTCAATCTCACGGAAAGTTCCCAAAATTTTTCCACCCGTGTGCAAGGTGTATGCTAGGGTGTGGAGCCTAGAATGTTAGGCATTGAGAAATGCGTTACCTAGTGTATTTGTTTGTATGAGAGTGGTGCACTGCTGCAGGTGCTGTACGAGAGTACTCAGAGTGATGGGGATGCACGTTCAGTTACAAAAGAAGTGCAAAATTTTGTATCTTCGTTCATAGTATCACAACCCAATATTGTGTGTATTCTGCTTAATACATGGCACAGATTGAAACATTCCCGAATCCTGCTCCTCAAGGGCGACGCTACACTATCACGCATTCTCATCCTGAGTTCACGTCTGTCTGTCCGAAAACTGGCTTGCCAGATTTTGGGACAATCACAGTGAAGTACGTTCCAGATAAGGCGTGTATTGAGCTAAAGTCTCTCAAGTATTACTTTCTAGAGTTTCGCAACAAGGGGATTTTCTATGAAGCTGTAACGAATCAAATTCTCGATGACCTTGTTGCTGCTTGTGAGCCACTCGAAATGGAAGTGATTGCTGAATGGATGCCTCGTGGTGGTATTTCGTCGGTTATTGTAGCATCATATAAGAAAAGCCAATAATCTGTGCTGCTGAAGTAGGATCAGTATGACAACGCGCATTGCTAAAGAGTTTCGCTGGGAGATGGCACATCGCCTTCCCTTTCATACTGCAGGATGCCAAAATATACATGGTCATTCCTACAAACTCTGGGTTGAATTAGAGGGTACGCCGGACTATCGCGGTATGGTGATGGACTATATTGATTTGAAAGCGGTTGTAGAGCCAATCATACGCCAGCTCGACCATTCATTTCTGTGCGACCGATCGGACGAACTGATGGTACAGTTTTTCCGCACAAACACGCTCAAAGTCAATTATGTTGATTTTCCCACAACAGCTGAGAATATTGCTCAGTATCTGCTGCGAGAAATTGCGTTTCGTCTTCGGGAGTCGCAAAGCGTTGCTGTGCGGCGTATTCGCGTGCGCGTTCAAGAAACAGAGCGTACCTATGCAGAAGTAGCACTTGATTTTTAGGAAAGTTATAGACAATGCACAGTAATTTGCCGGATAACCTCAGTGCTTCTTCTGCTGAGCAGAAAATTCTTGTTTCTGATACTACTTCTAGCGACTCTACAGCAACAGTATCGTTGCTCCATTCTTTACAGAGTGCTGAGGCAAACGCTTCGCCACCGATACTTACACTGCTACCAGATACATTTGCTATTATACATCTTTCTCCACACATTCATCATGTTCCAGATTTTGTCTGGAAATCCTCGTTCTATACAATCACGCGTAGTAGTAGAGAACTCTCGCTGGTGTGCGAAGAACGTCTTGTGGTGCGAAACCTCAGCAATTACGGCTTGGGAAGCATTGCTCGTATAGAAAGCAATTGGCGTATAGTGCGTCTAGAAAAACAGCAAGCATCATTGGCGATGAATTCTGTACAGCTTGCCAAAACGCTAGCAGAGGCTGCGATACCTGTTCATACAGTTTCTACATTGGACACTGACTATATCATGGTTCGGCAAAGTAAGCTTGCAGTATTCGTGGATACTGTACGCAGTGCAGGGTACTCTGTTGTGCAGCAAGTATTTTGAGAACTCATATACTATTTCTGAGGCTGTAATTCGGAGTCTAATGTCTTCCCGTTACTTATAGCTTTCGCGTTTGGGGTATTGCTGTGGCTAAATGCACCGTTACCAAGATACTGGCTAAACTGCACAGATACAAGCTTCGAGACACCTTCCTCTTGCATTGTAACGCCGTACAGTGTGTCAGCAGCTTCCATTGTGAGTTTGTTGTGTGTAATCATAATAAACTGGGTATGCTCACTGAAAGCTCGAATGAGCTTGATATACCGCTGAATATTCGCATCGTCGAGTGGTGCATCAACTTCGTCGAGAATGCAGAAGGGGCTCGGCTTGACGAGATAGATAGCGAATAGGAGTGCTATAGCTGTCAATGTTTTCTCACCTCCAGAAAGCATATCAATCGAAGTTGGGCGCTTACCGCGCGGTTTTGCGATAATTTTGATAGGAGCTTCGAGTGGGTCGCCATCGTCGATAAGCAAGTCAGCTTCATCTCCTTCATCGAAAAGAGTTTTGAAGATGTGAATAAAGTTCGTCCGTATGCGCTCAAAAACCTCATAAAATTGCTTTTGAGCGGTCTGGTTGATTTCTTGAATTGTCTGCTTTAGAGTGCGTTCAGACTCTTGGAGGTCTTTAAACTGGCTTTCCAGAAACTCAAGGCGTGCACTTTCGCGGTCATATTCCTCTGCAGCTAGCGGATTAACTGTACCAATGCTTTTAATCTGTTCCCGCAGCGCGTGAGCTTGATGACGTATATGGTCGAGGGTGTTGCTGTCAAATGGTAAAGTTGCCGTATCGGGGGATAATTGCTTATGGTCATCAGCATGAATACTGGACGAAATGTCCAAAGAAAATTCTTCAAGAGCGCGTTGCTGAAGATGCTCGAGCTGTCCGTGTAAGCTTGTCCGCTCAAGTTCCTGTGCGTGGAGTTGTGCTGTGAGAGCTTCGGCATCGCGACGCATAGCGCGTACGTCTTCGCTTGCGCGCTGAATCTCTAAGCGCACATCAGCATGTTCAGCAACGAGTGCATCACGGGCGGCTTCGGCGCTTGCCACTTCATTCCGAAGAGTGTGCAGGCTCTGCTTAAGTGTTTCAAGATGTTTTTGCAGGTTTGTGTATTCTTCATGTGCTCGCTGCGCTTGAGCTTGGCATGCATGCTGTCGTTTATGCAGCTGTTCAATTTCTTCGTCAAGGCGTTGAACTGTCTGAATAAGGGTGCGATGGTCACTACGGAGTTCTACATATTTCATCTCTGCTATGCGAGCTTCATCGGTACAGTGTGTATATTCCTTTTCCACTAGGGCAAGTGTTTCTTGAGCTTTGTGTAGATGCTCTTCGGTACGCAGTTTGTGCTGTATTAAAGCTTCCATCTCCTGTCCTTGCTCAGCGTCTGCTGCGAGCTTGTGTTCCAAGGCGTGTATCTCAGCAGTGAAGCGTTCTATATCATTATGTCTGTCTTGTATAGCTTCCATAAGAGCAGCATGCTGAGACTGAAGTTGGGTTATAATGTGCAAATGCTTATTGCGAGCGGCTTCTGCTCGACGCACTGCTTCGGTATATGTATGAAGTTCAATGCTTTTGCGCTGAGCTAGATTGTCAGCAATAGAAGCACGAAGCGCTATGAGTTCATCCTGCTTGCGAGCTATTTCTTTCTTGAGAGCCTCGATATGCTCTGCTCTTCCTATGGCAGCAGCTTCGTGGCTCTGGGTACTTCCTCCTTTTACAAGACCATTTCGTCGAAAAAGCGTTCCATCAGGCGCGACGGCGGCGTCGCATATTCCCTGAAGCACAGCACGGTCAGCCTCTTCGACACTGGGTGCGTATGCTGTGTTGCCTAGTATGATGCGTACAACATTGCGCAGTGTGTCGTTGTTCGTATGGACAAGCTCGCTCAAGGGAAGAAGATGCGATGTTGGAATGCAGGGAAGAGGAACATTGGGAACGCGCTCCAAGCAGATGAAGGTAGCTTTACTCTTGTGTGTTCTGTGGAGTACATCGATTGCAGCATGTGCTTCATCAAAAGTCTCAACGATAATATACTCTGCAGCTTCTCCTAACGCTGATGTGAGCGCCACACGGTACTGTTCGTCAATTGATATGCAGTCGGCAAGCGTAGTGCGATGCTGTGGCTGCCATTCGGCAGTTGTCATGAGAAATTGTACTGTTTCGGCAGTATGCACCAAGCCCTGCAAGAACTCTAGCGACGCTTCCTCACGGCTGAGCTCGGCTTGAAGCTGAGCAGCATGGGCTTCTAGAGTAGAAATAGTAGTTTCGAGTGCATCGGCTTGTTGCTGTGCAGTGTGTAAGTCATGTTCGGCGCACTGGATGCGGTGCTCGTAGTCAGCAAGAAGCGCATGTGCTGCATCGTGTTCACGTTGAATAGTAAGGAGTTTGTCTTGTTGTTGTTCTATTGTTACTGTTGTTTCACTGATGCGCTGCCTGAGTGCGTCGATTGCAGCAATAGCGCGTTCGGAGTTTGCACGCGTGGCGTTCATACGATGAAGAATGGTCATAAGCTCTTCGTTTGCTTTGTGTGCAGCAGCACGAGCTTGATGTACGCGAGTGTTCATCTCTTCAGCGTGACGCTTACAGTAGTGGTAGTGTTCCTCAGCATGAGCAAGATGCTGTTCAGATGCCTCAAGACTAGCGCGGTGCTCAGCGTGTTGAACGTGCGCTTGCTCGAGGGCAATGCGTAGTTTTTCGGCGTCGTTCAACAGGCGGTCGCGATTCTGTTCCAAAGCGACTAAACGTTCTTGCAGGACAGCACATTCTTGCGAGGCAGACATGAGGCGACGCTGTGCCTCGACAAAAGTGCTTTCAGCAAGCTGGAGACGGCTGTGAATGTCATACTGCCGAGCTTCTGCCTGTACAAGACGAGCTTCTGCCTTCTGGAGTGCTTGATCATGTGCCGATTTTGCCATATACCCGCTTGCTATAGCGGCGTCCAGAGGGTGTATGCGACGAAGCAACGAAGCATATTCATGCTGTAAAAGGAGAGTCTCGATACTGCGAAGCTGTGCTGAGATTTCTTCTGCAAGTTTTGCCTTTGCTGCTTGGCGTGAGAGCGAACGCACAAGTTTTTGGACCTCTACAACGATATCGTTGATACGTGCAAGGTCGCGTTGCACTGCTTCAAGCTTACGCTCCGCCTCGCGCCTGCGGACTTTGTACTTTGTTACACCAGCCGCTTCTTCGAAGAGTCGCCGTCGTTCATCAGTGCGATTGCTCAAGATAGTTTCGACCATTTTAAGTTCGATGACCGAATAGGCGTCGGGACCCATACCGGTGTCCATGAATAGGTCGGTAATATCACGCAAGCGACATTCTGTGCCATTCAAAAGATACTGGCTTTCGCCACTTCGAAAAAGTCGTCGTGTGATAGTAACGGCAGTGTATTCTGTGGGTAATAACCCACGATTATTCTGTACTGTCAGCGATACCTCTGCTAGCCCTAAGGGGCGACGATGCTTTGTTCCGTTGAAAATAACATCGTACATTTTGTCGGAGCGCAGCATTGATGCTCTCTGCTCTCCAAGCACCCAGCGGATGGCATCCACAACGTTTGTCTTTCCGCAACCGTTCGGACCGACAATCGCTGTTAAACCAGGGGTAAATTTGACGATGGTCTTGACAGCAAATGACTTAAATCCGAAAATCTCAATTTCTGATAGATACATAGGTAATTATGGTTAGAGTAACGTGCAGAGCTGTGTTGAGCTCTGTGTCTGAATGAAGAGGAGTTGGTTGGATAATAAGCAACGAATATGCTGCCTACCGTTGCTGTGGGGACTAGTTAGAATACTTAAATAATTGTGCTGTACTGCATTGCTGTATCGAAAATAATTTATGGGTGTCTAGTACCTTAGTCGTATCTGCGTGAAGTGACAAGCATAGGAATAAGCGACAGTACGACAGTATAAATTGCTGACCAGAGACCGTAGCGCAAGAAAAAGCGCACAAAGTCAATCTCTGTTGGTCGAAGATAAAAGAAGTAGTAAACAAAATTATGAGTCAGAGCGCACAAAGCTACAATCAAAGGGAAGCGCATACTGCCAATCATCTCTTGCTCGCGAGTTTCAAGATAAAAGTATCCTGCGATAAACGCTGCAATAACTTTTGCAAGTGCATTCGATCCTAGAACATCAAACAAAACAACATCAAGCAATAATCCTGAACCAAAACCTGCTATCATGCCAATCATTTGGCCTTCTTGCAGTGCTACCCAAATTGCCCATAAAAGTACCAGGTCGGGTACTATATCCTCAATTGCGATAAATGGTACAAGAACTGCTGATGCTACTACAAGCAAAAGCGCCGTAATAGCATAAGCAATGTAGCGCAAGACCGGATTGTTCATAATAGCATCGTGGTCTGCAAAGGGCGTTCGTGTACGAAAAAAATCCACAACTATTGCTTGCAATTGCGTTTGATAAATAGCTAAGATCATTGCGGAAGTACAAAGTCTATTCTTCCGTTGAATCTGCTAGAACAGCAGGACGTTCCAGCTCTTTGGGAAGTTTCCTTGTCGATTGCCGACTAAGACGATTTGCCTCGCGGATGGCTTCGCGGACGCGGGCGGAAGTCTCACGGCTAGCATCTATTTCCCCTAGATTCTTTTCTAGAAGCTCCTCCACAAGAATACGCTCTTCATCAGGTGGCTGTAATCCGACAAAAACATATTCCAACGAGGGGAAGTGCACTGCTGGCTCAACTCGAAGCTTCCAAAAAAGAGTTGTTGGTTCATCACGCTTTTCCACAATCTTGCCTATAATGATATCTGGGGGATAGCGGCTGCTGTAGTCAGATGTTACAACAATGTCGCCTTCTTGTACATCTTCTGTCTTGGCGATATTTGTCAAATATAAAGCTGTGCCGCCTTCCCACACAACAATGCCGTTGGTGCGATTACGCTGAATTACTGCTGCAATGCGGGTTTCTTTATCAAGAATTGTTTGCACGACAGCATGATGACGTACAGTGGAATACACAAAACCGACTAAGCCTTTGTCATTAACGACTGGCATTCCAACAGCAATGCTATCGAGTGTACCGACATTCAAAGTGAGGTAATATCGTGCTTTATCCATAACACGCCCGACAACACGTGCTGGACGTACAGGGTAGTGTATGGAGTCACGGAATTCTAGGAGCGCACGTAGGCGTTGATTTTCTGCAACAGCGCGTCGCGTGTAGGCAAGCTCTCGACTCAGTCGATAGTTCGCTTCGCGTAATGCTGCATTGTCACTCAAAATGGTCAATGGATTCGGTATCCATGCGAATGCTTCTTGCACAACACCAACACCACTAATAACAAGCACTCGCAGACCGCGCAACTTTGCTGTATTGCCAAAAGACATCAAGAGGAAGCTTATTGCCACGAGAATACATAGCACAACGTATTCTTTGAAGCGAACAAGAATCTCAACAATGCGTATCATGCTGTGGTGTTGTTGTAAAGGGATACGTTGTGTGTGACTCCTACTGCGATTGCATAGCAAACGAAAGCGCGTCAGTGCAAAAGTAAGTTGCTGCTGAGCGCGCTTTATAACTGTGCGAGCGTTGTCGTAGCTTAATATCGGCGGTTCTTAATAAGAACAGCAGAGTACTCTTCAATGTTTTCAAGGACTTTCCCAGTTCCTCGAACAACAGCTGTAAGGGGATCGTCGGCAACATGCACAGGGAGGTTTGTTTCTAGACGTATACGCTCGTCCAAGCCTTTCAGCAAAGCACCACCTCCTGTAAGCATAATTCCTCTGTCAAAAATATCCGCTGAAAGTTCAGGAGGCATGCGCTCGAGGAGTGTTTTGATAGCTGAGATAATCTCAATAATTGTTGGATTAAGCGCTTGCCGGATATCAACAGAGCTGACACGAATCATGCGAGGAATGCCCGCAACCAAGTCTCTACCTTTGACTTCAATATCTACTTCTTCAGCAAATGGCACTGCTGAGCCAACTTGGCACTTAATCATTTCTGCTGTACGCTCACCAATAAGAATGTTGTAGTTTTGCTTGAAGTATTGCACGATGCCTTCGGTCATTTCATCGCCAGCAATGCGAATAGATTGATGACCGACAATGCCAGACAGTGAGATAAGAGCAATTTCGGTTGTGCCACCGCCAATATCAACAATAAGATTGCCTACGGGCTCAGCAACATTGAGATTAATACCAATTGCTGCTGCCATCGGCTCAGAAATCAGATACACTTCTTTTGCTCCTGCATGCTCGGCACTATCGCGGACAGCACGTTTTTCGACCTCAGTAATGCCCGACGGAACACAAATAACAACACGGCGTGCCGGCTGCCATTGAGGCGAAATTTTACGAATAAGAGCGCGGAGCATGCCTTCAGTAATTTCGAAGTCAGCGATAACACCATCTCGGAGCGGCCGAATAGTCTCAATATCTCGGTGTGTTTTACCCACCATTGAACGTGCTTCATGCCCGATAGCAACAATCCGCTTACTCACGCGGTCGAATGCGACAACAGATGGTTCATTAAGAACAATCCCTTTGCCCTTTACCCAAATGAGAGTGTTTGCCGTACCTAAATCAACTGCAATGTCGTTAGAAAAAATGCCAAGTGCCATAAATCTTGGTGCTTCTAGAATGAATCATAACGATTCTGCTCTCGTGTAGATGCTTGTCGTGCTGCAAGCGCTAGGTCATGAATTGAGTGGAATACAAACGATGCGGTCGGTGCATAGCACATCGTCAATAATTGCATGTGGTTGATTGATCGGGAATGGTTTGCGCTGCTATCATCCTTTAATAGAATAGCATAGCGTAAGGGGAAGCAGGTCGTTACAACAAAGAATTAGTGAACATGACAGTATGCAAGCTCGCAAATTGCAGAAAGTGTTGCATATATCAAACATTTTTTTCTGCGCTGCAAGGAAGAAGACATTCGGATACGTTGACGGCGTTCCAGAGCATACGATGTGTCGTCTTATTGGGCTTGTGCTATGAGAGCAGCGATATCTGCCATGGGTGCAGTGTCGTAATGAGCAAATGTTACAATCCCGCGCTTGACAACAAGAGCAACGTGGAGTTCTGTTATTGTGCCATCGGTTTCAGTGTACAGTGCTCCTAGAGTACGAGCAGAAGCATTGATGGGGTCAGATGCTAAGGTGAAGACTTGAGAGTCGAATTCATATTTGTGCATGACTGTGAGGTTTTCTTCTGGTGTGTCCTCACTAAAAGCAATGACACGAATCTTTCTACGCTTCAGTGAATCGGAGTATTGCTGTAGAGCAAGGAGGTGCTCGATGCAGTGCGAGCACGTGTGTCCTAGATAGCGGATGAGTATGACTGGCTCCGAGACGTCGAAAACCGCCATTGGTAATGGCGCATTAGCGGTAGTACGTAGGGAAAGCGCTGGTAGTGGCTTGCCAATAATTTTTGCTGCACACTGTTTGTGGTCTTCGCTTGTAGCGTGGGTGTGAGATAAAGCCTCTGATTGCTGAGGCTGAGAGAAACGAACAAAGAAAAGCACTGATGCAAGACCAAGAGCAACAAGAAATAGCGCTATACTAAAGCGTCGAAGTAGCACACGAAACATAGCTGTGAACGAGTTGCGGAATGTGAATGATGAAGAAAAGGAAATACGCAGTATGCGGTAAAATACGGCTTCTTTCCCAAAAAAAGGAAAAAAGTTCTTGGCTTTGTTGCTCTTACGTATATTTGCGTCTGTGCAAACTATACAGTTGTGCAGGCTGCGTAGTGTTGTTAGGAACATTCTTCCACTTTCTTGTGACACTTGCTATGATTTGCTCAATTGACCAGCTAGAGCTTGCAGGAAGGCGTGTTCTTGTTCGTGTGGACTTCAACGTGCCACAAGATGAAACTGGAGCAATTACTGATGATACCCGCATTCGTGAGTCCTTGCCTACAATTCAGAAAGTCATTGCGTCGGGGGGGAAAGCCATTCTGATGTCGCATTTAGGACGTCCCAAAGGAAAGGTAAATCCCAAGTACTCCCTCAAGCCCGTTGCGCAGCGTTTAGCTGAATTGCTTGGTAAACCTGTGATGATGGCGCCAGATTGTATTGGTGATGAAGTGGGGAAAATGGTTGCTTTAATGAATGATGGGGATGTGCTTTTACTCGAAAACGTGCGATTTTATGCTCAAGAAGAGGAAAACGACGGAGAATTTGCACGCAAGCTTGCTGCGCTTGGAGATGTGTATATCAATGACGCATTTGGCTCGGCACATCGTGCTCATGCTAGTACTCACGGGGTTACGCAGTACATTGCGCGCCGTGCTGCTGGCTATCTCATGCAAAAGGAATTACGCTACTTAGGCGATGCCGTTGCAAATCCCGTTCGACCGTTTACGGCGATTCTTGGCGGTTCAAAGATTTCGGGGAAAATTGATGTTCTCACGAACCTGCTTGACAAATGCGACACTATCCTCGTTGGCGGGGGAATGGTGTTTACCTTTTTCAAGGCAATGGGCAAGGAGATAGGTGATTCATTGGTCGAAGAAGATAAAATTGAGCTTGCGCAAGACATTCTACGCAAAGCTGCTGCTAAAAGCTGTACAGTGCTGCTTCCCACCGACGTAGTTGTGGCAGACGCATTTAGTAATGAAGCGCAGTACAAGACCGTTCCGATTGATGCAATAGAGCAAGGATGGCGAGGATTGGATATTGGCGAGCAAACGAGAGAT
>JANWZB010000064.1:13516-17261 GCA_025055035.1 Candidatus Kapaibacterium sp. | reverse complement strand
CTATTTCAAGAAAGCCCATAACAACTTTCACATTATTCATCCACCCCCCTGCTTTTGGAAGCCGCTGCATCGCCGAAGGGAACAGTGCAAGCGCGACAAATGGCAAAGCAAAGACGGACGAAAAGCCAAGCATGCCCACAGCAGGATAAAACCACTCTCCCGTTGCTGCCGAAATTAGGGCTGCACCAACGAAGGGTACTGTACAGGTAAACGAGGTGATCGAAAATGTTATCGCCATTAGCAATACTGCGACAATACTTTCCCCGCTTCCTGCGGCAGCATTCATGCGGTTGAGTAGGGTAGTCGGAAGAGGAATTTCAAATGCTCCGAATAGATTGAGGGCAAACACTAGAAAAAGAAGCGCAAGAAAAAGATTAACCCACGGGTTGGCTGCAAAGTCGGAAATACCAGTTGCACCAAAAAACAGCGATAAGATAAGCCCTAGCGCCGTAAATGTCAGTATAATTCCTAATGCATACACAAGAGAATCCCGTAGTCCTCGTCGTCGGTGCTGTTCAGCGCGCTTTGTGAAAAAGGATACTGTTATAGGTATCATGGGAAATACACAGGGTGTCAGAAGTGCTGAGGCTCCAGCGCCCATAGCGAAGAGTAAAAATGCCCAAATTCCTTGAGTACGGTACGCAGCAATTTCAGCTTGAGACTCCGTCAGTGTAGTACCAGAACTTGCTGAAGGAAGTAGCGCAGATACTGTGTCGTCAAAGTTCTGCACTGTCGGCGAAGATGATAATGACATCTTCTGCACTGCAGTGTCTGCAGCAGATGCGTAGTATTGTACGATGACAGGTATCGTGTCTTCGGTTGCAGGGAGGCAGAGTTCAGCATTGCAGGTCATAGATGTAACAATCAAGGCTGTTGTGTGTTTGCCAGGCAATAGCGAAGAAATAGCTCGAACGGGAATATCGAATGTTACGCTTCCTTCGTAGTACTCGATGTCTATTTGGAAGCCTTGGTCAAATTTTTGTTTTGGCTTGGGTGCTTTAATTTTTCCGTCTATGTGCAGTATGGAAGGTGTAGCAAGCGAAATTACTGTTGCCTGCGGACCGAAACCGTCGTTATCTGTGCGAGGCACAAGACCATATGTGTACCAGCCTGCATCAATGGTCATGGTAAGCCGAAGAGTAGCTTGTTTGCCTGGTTGTACGTACAGCGGTTGAGGGTTAAGACTAAAACTTACGTGCTTAGTGCCACGAGCACATGCTTGCAGTGGTTGCAGAGCATAGCTCAAGGTAATTACAGCAGCATATAGAATATGGAAGAAGAAACAACGGGTATACATAGTCAGACGCAAAAGCGTGATAGTGGTGGGAAACGAGCTATAATGCAAACTTTAGTCCATCACGAAGTATGAGAAGAATAGCATGTGCAAGATGCTCATACCCCCAATATGTGCCAAAGCTGATCATCGTTACGCCAAGAATGCGATTGAAGCGAAGTAGGAGAGTGTCGGAAAACACATGGCTATAACAACATGCAGCCTGGATAAGGAGAGTGAGCCATAGCCATACGCCTAGAGCATATCCACAGGCAAAGCTTATATGATGTACGATAATCCCGGGTTTCATAAAGCCATAGGTAGAGGAAGCATAGGAGAGTGTCGTCATAAGAGGAACAAACGTTGGGTTCGCAAGGTGGTCAAGGAAAGAGCGATACCAATACAGAACGGTGCGTATGTAGCAAGATGCCGTATCCAGCGTACATATAAGAACTGAGGTTCTGGGGTATCTTGCGCAGGGTATTGAGATGTGTATCGAGCGCATCCAGTAGCGCAAGGTGAGCGCAGGCTCATGATATCATACCCGATAAGAGCAAGAATAAGACAGCCGTGCAAGAGGAAAAGTACACAAGGAACGCGGTGTGCTAGTGCTTGCAGCCATAGAGGGATTGTGCCAGCAGCCAATGAGAAGGTAAACCTATACAGTACATCAAGCACCGCAATGCCGTAGCTAATATGTAGAGCGTAACGCCTGCCATGCTGCAGAGTACCCTGAAGAATAACAACGCTTACTGGTTCCGGAGCAAGAGCAATCAATAAGCCAAGAATACTACCTGTAAGAAGCGTAAGGAATGGTTCCATGAGCACAATGCTTGGTGAACATAGTACGCACTTTTGTCAATGTCGAATATGTTGTGAATGTGTGGTGCATACAAGCCGTGCAAAATTACACTTCTTCCCTCTTATGTCCAAGCATGTGGTGTATTTACTCGATAAAGCGCTCGACGGTTTTAACACCCTTAATTTTGCGGAGCTTAAGAAACAAGCGCTCAAGATGCTCGATGTTTTTGACATACACGGTAACAACACCCTCGAAGACAGAATCAAAGGAGTCTATATTGACACTGCGAATGTTCGTATTGTTGTAGGAAGCAATAGCAGCAGTGATGTCATTGAGCATACCAGTGCGGTCTTCGCCTGTAATACGGATGGCAGCAAGGAATTTCCCCTCGTCGTTGGACTGCGATGACCACTGTACTTCGACGAAGCGTGGGTGCATGGTTTCTGCCATTGCTTTGATGTTCCTGCACTCACGCCGATGAATTTTTACGCCGCTCCCAATTGTTACAACGCCTACGATGTCATCACCCGGTACAGGATTACAACATCGTGCGTAGGAATATAGAATATTGCCGCCACTACCATGCAACGTGATGCTTGATTCTGTACGGGCTTTAGAGGTGAATTGGTCTATTGTAAGTCCAGAGGTTTCTTTGTCATTAGTCGTAGAAAGTGGAGCTTTTGCTCGTGCTGCTGGATTCGCTGGAAAGCGCTCTTCGGCAACTTTTGCAACAATGTCAACATCAAGTGTTCCTGCGCCAAGAGCAGCAAACAAATCTCCCTTGTGAGTAAATTTAAAGAGAGCGGCAAGCTTTTCTAGGTCGTCTTCTGTGACGCGAGCATCTATCTTTTTCAGTTTGCGCTCCCAGATTTCGCGACCTTCAGCAGCGCGTTTGCGATGCTCTTCATTCAAGAACTTGCGGATAGCTGCCTTTGCTTTGTGTGTCGTTACAAAGCGCTCCCAGTCTTTGCTTGGGGTTTGGTTTTTTGATGTGAGGATTTCTACTTGGTCACCGCTTTGCAGAGTATAATTCAGAGGAACTATTCTGCCGTTGACCTTAGCGCCGATACAATGATAGCCAACTTTGCTGTGAATGTCGAATGCAAAATCAACGGGCGTTGCTCCTTGTGGAAGAATGCGCAAGTCGCCTTTGGGCGTGAAGACATAGATTTCTTCTTGAAAAAGATTGAGCTTGAAACTTTCAAAAATTTGTTCACCAGCTTCATCACCAGCATTCTCAAAAATATCGCGCACCCATTGTGCCCATTCCTCAAGGTCTTTGTCTTCGATATATGTACCGTTGGTGTGCTCTTTGTACTTGAAGTGCGCTGCTACCCCGCGTTCAGCTATTTCATGCATTGCCCGTGTGCGAATTTGCACTTCTACTTTCTTGCCATCATGACCAATCACGGTAGTGTGGAGTGACTGGTAGCCATTTTTCTTTGGGACAGAGATGTAGTTTTTAAAGCGCTCTGGGACGGGCGTATAAATGTCGGAGACGATACCATAGACCACGAAACAATCATTGATATCATCGGTGTCGAGAATGATGCGAATAGCAAACAGGTCATAGATGTCGTCGAGCGATTTCCCACGTTTAATCATTTTATTGTAAATCGAATACAAGTGCTTTGCTCGACCGCTAATATCTGCCTTAATACCATATTCAT
>JANWZB010000064.1:0-13506 GCA_025055035.1 Candidatus Kapaibacterium sp. | reverse complement strand
CATGCAGGCGCTCTTTGATAGGAGCAGCAAACTCTTCGATATACTTTTCTCGCTCTCCACGCTTAATGTTGAGAGCATTTTTCAGCTGGTCGTATGCTTCGCGGTTGAGATATTTGAACGACAGGTCTTCGAGCTCCCATTTGATGTTTCCTAGTCCAAATCGATGAGCAAACGGTGCATAGATATCAAGCGTTTCCTGTGCCATGCGTTTCTGCTTGTGTTCCGGCAGAAACTGCAGCGTGCGCATGTTGTGGAGTCTGTCAGCAAACTTTACCAGAATCACACGTACATCGTTTGCCATAGAGAGTAAGAGCTTGCGATAGCTAGCTGCTTGGCGTACTTCGTGGCTTTTGAATACATCGTTAATTTTGGTAACGCCATCTACAATCGCGGCGACATCGTCGCCAAACTCTTCTTGAATATCCTTGAGGGTATAGTCAGTGTCTTCAACAACGTCATGCAACAGTGCAGCAACAATAGAGACATCATCGAGGCGTACCTCGCGAGCAAGGATTGCTGCTACTTCAACAGGATGAGTATAGTAGGGCTCACCCGAAGCGCGTAGCTCTAGTGAGTGTGCTTGCACACAAAAGCGAAAGGCTTTCTCAATAAATGCTTCGTTGCATTGACGAAGATTGGAGCGGCATTCTTCGAGGAGATACTGCAATGTTTCCTCAACATGCTGTTCTATTTGCTCAGGTGTTGGATTGATCGGAAATGGTGGTCGTGTTGATATGACAGCAGTGGCAGCCATATGCCTGTACCTCGTCTCGTTATAGTGCAGAATACAGTTATGCGGTAGGAGTATATTGCAAAGACTGTAAGCGGTCGTGTGCTGGTGAACTACTGCACGTATTGTACGGATTTTTTGTGCAAAAGTCAAGTATAATCATAGTGCGGAGAATATTGTAACAAAGTCTTGGTGTTGTCGTATCAGGTACTGCTTACTGCATCAACGCAACAATCCACTGTTTTTACACTGTTTAATTTGGTTCATTTGTATGAAAAAACAGTATCAACGTTCCTGCCACTTGCTGTTCCTTTTGCTCATTTGTATGCTACCTGTACAAGCACAGCAACAGAAGGCGTCCTCGAAGACTCTACAGTCTGCACGTTCTCAAACTACAGGGCAAGTGATGAATTCTGCTCCGCTCATCGATAGAAAGCTATTCTTTGGCGACCCAGAAATTTCGGGTGCACAACTTTCACCCGATGGTAGGTTCATGAGCTTTTTGAAACCGCTCAACGGTACGCGTAATATTTGGGTGAAAAGTATCAATGAGCCATTCGGACGTGCCCGGCCAATAACGAACGATACTACCCGACCCATCAGTGCGTATTTTTGGTCTCGCGATAGCAAATATATCTTGTTCGTGCAGGACAAAGGAGGCGATGAAAACTTCAATATATATGCTGTCGATCCCGCCGAGGCTCAGAATAATACTATTCCGCTGCGCCGCGACTTAACAGAGTTGCAGGGTGTACGTGTTGTGATATACGCCCTGCCGAAGACTATGCCCGATATTGTATATATAGGCTTGAATGATCGCGATGCAGCGTGGCACGACCTATATAAACTTAGTATCTCGACAGGCAAGCGAACGTTGCTGAGAAAGAATACCGACCGCATCGTTGGCTGGGTATTTGACAATGCTGACAATCTGCGTCTTGCTCTGCGCTCAAGAACTGATGGTTCGACAGAGATACTTCGTGTCGAAAGCGATACGCTTGTGCCTGTATATTCGGTCAGCGTGCTAGAGACAGCATATCCAGTGCGTTTTCACAAAGACAACAAGCGCATATACATGATAACGAATAAGTCAGATAGCGTTGATAAAACACGCTTGATATTGTTTGACCCAGCAACATTGCGCGAAGAGGTGGTAGAAGAGGACCCGCTGAAACGTGTTGATTTTGGTACTGCTATGTTTTCAGACAAAACAGGGGAATTACTCTGTACAGGATATGAAGATGAGCGTATGCGCTTGTATTGGAAAGATAAGAGTTTTCAAGCAGACTATGACTTCCTGCGCAAGAAGCTGCCAAATGCTGATATCTACTTTAGCTCAAGCACACAAGATGAAGAACAGTGGCTTATCGTTGCTACACTTGACAATGATCCGGGAGCGACATACCTTTTTAACCGCAAGTCCAAGTCCTTGACGTTTCAGTACCGTCCGCGTCCGAATCTTCCAGTCAGCGACCTTGCACCGATGCTGCCAATTCGGTATAAGTCGCGAGATGGTGTAGAAATCCCTGCTTATGTAACATTGCCCAAAGGCTATACCCTTAAAAGCGCTAAGAATCTTCCTCTTGTGGTCAATCCTCACGGTGGCCCTTGGGCGCGAAACAATTGGGGGTATGATGCATATGCACAGTTTCTGGCAAATCGTGGATATGCAGTGCTGCAACCTAATTTTCGCGGCTCGACAGGCTATGGCAAAGCCTTTTTGAATGCGGGTAACAAACAGTGGGGCGACCTCATGCAAGATGATATCACGTACGGAGTACAGTACCTTATCAACGAGGGCATCGTTGATTCAAAGCGTGTAGGTATCATGGGTGCAAGTTATGGAGGATATGCAACACTTGCAGGCGTTACGTTCACTCCTCGGCTCTATGCAGCAGCAGTAGCTATTGTTGCCCCATCGAATCTTATCACGCTGCTTAACTCAATCCCTCCGTACTGGGAAGCTGCACGAACAGTGTTCTATGAGCGTGTCGGTAATCCTGAAACACCCGAAGGCAAAAAGCAACTCGAACGGCAATCTCCTGTCAATCACGCTGATAAAATTGTTACGCCACTGATGATAGTGCAGGGGGCAAACGACCCGCGTGTGAAAAAAGCAGAAGCTGACCAAATCGTCGTGGCGCTGCGCGACCGACAGTACCCTGTAGAGTACTTGCTTGCTCCTGATGAAGGACATGGATTCGCCCGTCCAGTCAATAGTATGGCATTTCTTGCAGCAGCAGAGAAATTTTTGGCACGGTATCTTGGTGGGCGCTATCAAGAATCTATGCCTGATGACGTTGCACAACGCCTCAAAGAAATTATAGTGGATGTTGCAACAGTATCATACATGCCGAAAAAGATACAACCATCTTCGGGAGAGGCTACATTACTCAAGCCAATCAGGGACTTACGACCAATGAAAGCAGTGTATAAAGTATCTGTGGAAGTGGGCTCGCGCAAATTTGAGACAACAAAAACTGTAGAAATTCGTGATGCTGGAAAACACTGGAACATTGTGGAGCTCTCGCAAAGCCCTATGGGTACGGCTACTGATGAGGGAGAAGTAATGAAGGGAACGCTGCTGCCAGTACGTCGCTCAGTGAATCAAGGACCGGTCAAAATCAAACTCGATTATACTGCAACAGCAATCAAAGGTACGATGGAAAGCCCAATGGGGACTATGAACATTGACAAGACTATCAATGCTTCTCTATTTGCTGATGGTACTGGAACATCTGCTGTCCTAGCAACATTACCTCTCGCCGAGGGTTATACAACAATGCTTCAAAACTTTGATATAATGTCGCAAAGCCTTAAGCAGTTTGAGCTCAAAGTCGCGGGTGTCGAAAATGTGAGCGTTCCAGCAGGAACATTTGATGCATATAGGTTAGAGATTGTTCCGGCAAATGGTGAAGCAGGCTCGAGTACTATTTGGATAGCGAACGAAGGTTACAAGGTTGTAAAAGAGCGCCAGGTACTCCCACAGATGAATGGTGCTATAGTTGTTGCAGAACTCCTACCGTAGTGCTAGAAACGCATGATAAAATGAAAACTAGTGTGCTCCTAGAGTAGCAGGTGTATACTATGCCGCTCGTGCGGAATATGCAAGGCAGGATATGCACCTGCTATTATGGTTCTCTCATTTTTGAAATATATCAAACGGTAGTTACTCTCATTTTCGACAGATGCGCAAGAGGTTTTGACTACTAATCCCTGCTAACTGAATGACAGCATCGATGTTTCCTTTGTTGAGGAGCTATGGCTGTGCTTGGCATAGAATTTGGCGTATCATAAAGTTTATCACTTACACTACGGCACACCGAGTAAACATATTACTTTATGCCTTATGTGGTGTATACAACCTAACAGTACAGTTGAAGAATGCACTATGAAACACTTTGATTCTGAATTTGC
Organism: Candidatus Kapaibacterium sp.; assembly: GCA_025055035.1. Lineage (GTDB taxonomy): Bacteria > Bacteroidota > Ignavibacteria > Kapaibacteriales > UBA4661 > PH2015. The sequence continues at coordinate 9,359 of JANWZB010000064.1, read as the reverse complement.
TGCAGTAGAATGGAATGAAACGGCTCAGGCAGTGTATATTATGTGCAAGGACAAGGCGAGTCAACACACCAGCGGATATGATAGCGTTATCCTGCGCACAGATTTGCTGCGATCGTTCAACCGGGCAGTTCAGATTGCCCAAGAGCATCGAAGCAGTAACTTGATTGGTGATATCAGCAATTTACTTATATTGACAGGCGATGATGAACAATGGTCTCTTAAGAGCTTAGTCCCGCGCTTACATGCGGCAGGTATTCGTAATATGGCGGTTATTCCACCACAAACGTTGATTGGTAAGCTCTCACTGGACTTGCTTTTGCGTCGAGTACGTGATATACGTATTCAGCGTGTTTCTTCTGTGCAGGAAGCAGAGCATTGGCTTCAGCAGCAGAGAAATTAGGAGAATAAAATTGTGTTTGTGGGTACAAGATTGCTGAGTAAACCAAAAGCTACGCTGTTGGCACTCTTTATCCCTCTCTGTGTATAGTCTTTCTGTGCTGCACTCGAAAATTCTTCCTCATATGGAAACAGTTCTTGTTGTTGAAGATAATGATATTGTACGAGAAAGTATTGTAGAAAGCCTGTGCATGCACGGCTATAGCGTCTTGCAAGCATCGAATGGTCTTGAAGCCATACCGTTAGCACAGCAATACCTTCCTGATATCATATTGTCTGACATCATGATGGACGGCATGGACGGCTATGCTTTGCTCAATGAGCTACAGAAACACCCAGAGACGGCGCTCATTCCGTTTTTGTTTATGTCGGCAAAGACAGATTTCGAGGACATTCGCTTTGCGATGAATCTAGGAGCTGATGACTATATCACTAAGCCATTTACCCCTAGCACTCTTGTTGCAACGATTCGAACACGCCTGACAAAGCAAGCAATGATACAATCGGTGCTACACAGGAAAATTAAAGAGCTCACAGAAAACCTTGCCTATGCAATGCCACACGAATTGCGCACTCCAATGACAGCGATTATGGGGTGTGCAGACTTGATTAAGCGTAATCTTGACCCTCTGAATGTTGAAGAAATTCTGATGTGCAGCGACTTAATAGATTCTTCTGTACGGCGGCTATATCGGCTTATCGAGCAGCTCAATCATTATGCGAATCTTACACTCCTTGAAGCTGAGCAAGCTACCGATCAAACTGCCGTGAGCCGCTTATATTCGCAGCTGACAATGTACGCAGGGGATACAATTGCCGAGTTTATTACAGAAGAAGCTTCTCGAAACTCGCGTGAGGAAGATATTATGCTTGAAGACGGCATTGGTAACGTTGTTCTTCCAATCAAGCCGTATTATCTTGAGATGATGCTCCGTGAAGTCTTGGGCAATGCGATAAAGTTTTCGGCACCGAAAACCCCTATTCGCATCACCTTATCAAGAACATCGCAAGGATATAGCATTACGGTACAAGACTATGGGCGCGGTATACCGGCGCAGCATGTGCGAAATATCGCAGCGTTCCGCCAGTTTGATCGCCAACAATATGAGCAGCAAGGTGTTGGCTTAGGTCTTGCGTTAGTAAAAAAAATTGTTCATCTGTATGGCGGAACATTTACAATTCAAAGCATGCAAGGCCTAGGAACAACAGTATGCATAGTACTTCCCTGCACAGTGCCGGATAGGTACAGTAATAGGGCTAATGGCATCGAGTAGCGGCAAAAAACATTTTCTTGTATCAATTTTCCTTGATTGATATTACCGAGAATTTTATATTTGCCGCGTGAGTAACCAGTAACCAATGTGTTGTGTCGATCCCGACATAAGCCTTCTAGGCACTAGCACCGTATACTAATCGCACAGCATCTTCCAATGTAAGATCGAAAATTGAGAAGTAAACGCTACTCATATTTAACCAAAATATACTACCCACTACAACACCTGAGAAAACTGGACAAAAGCGTTATAGAAAGTATCCACCACGTTGTGTCCAACACCAAGGAATTATCTCGCAGGGGAGACGAAACGAGATCGCATAGGAGACCCCAATGGGCTGAATTTATGGGTAACCGTAGATTCTGCCCATTGTTTTTTAGGCTCAATGTAAATCGTATGTTGCGTATCTCTGAGGCTTAGAGCGTATGCATACGAAAACTAATTTCTTATCTCTTCGTTCAATAAGCCTGATGGTATGGTATGTTGAGAATTCTTGTTACTGGTGGCGCTGGGTTCATAGGTCAGGCGCTGGCTCGTCGTTTGTCGGATGATCCACAGTATCACATCGTTGTTGCTGATAATCTCGTGCGGGGACGCCTTGATGCTGATATGCAGGAGCTTATACGGCGTCCTAATGTTGAATTTGTCGAAGGTAATGTAGCATCGGTGGAATTCTTTGATACTTTGCCAACAAATTTTGACTATATTTATCACCTTGCTGCTGTAATTGGTGTACGGAATGTCATAGAAAATCCAGACAAGGTACTGTCTGTTAATGCACTGTCAACACTCCATGTCTGTGAGTATGCGAAGCGCTTGCCACATCTACGGAGGATACTCTTTTCTTCCACGAGTGAGGTCTATGCAGGAACATTGAAGTACTTCAGCCTCCGTATTCCTACACCAGAAACAGAACCACTAACACTTGATGATATTACAGCACCACGAACAACCTACATGCTGAGCAAAATCTATGGTGAGGCTGTATGCTGCATGTACGGCAAATTATACGATGTACCATACACTATCGTGCGGTATCATAATGTGTACGGTCCGCGTATGGGTTTTTTACATGTTATTCCTGAGATGTTTGTCAAAATCCGAGATCATGAGATTATTGATGTTGCTTCGCCGTATCATACACGGGCATTTTGTTACATTGATGATGCGGTAACCGCAACAATTCTTGCAGCAGAACACGATGCCACACAGGGCGAAATTGTGAATATTGGTAACTCATCTGAAGAAGTAAGCATTCGTGAGTTAGTACAGAATATTGCTCACATTATGGGCAAAGAAATTAGGATTCAAGAGCTGCCCGACACACCGGGATCACCTCGGCGGCGCTGTCCAGATATCTCGAAAATTCAGCGTCTTACAGGATTTAAGCCTCGAGTATGTCTGCGCGACGGCATTACAAGGACATACGCATGGTACAAAGACCGTTTAGATGCTCGACATGAGTAATCAATAGTAAGATTGCAAGGCTACACACCGAAAAGAACATATGAAAGCAGTCATTCTGGCTGGTGGTTTAGGAACACGCCTTCGACCCTTTACACAGGTTATCCCCAAGCCATTGCTACCGCTTGGCGAAGGTGAGCCAGCGATTATGGAAGTGCAAATTCAAATGCTGAAGCGCCATGGCTTCGATGAAATCTATGTTGCTACAAACTATAAGTCGGAAATGGTCGAGGCATTCTTAGGCGATGGCTCGAAGTACGGTGTTACCTTAACATTTAGTCAGGAATCCAAGCCCCTTGGTACATGCGGTCCGATCACGTTGCTTAAGCGTAAGCTTACAGAGCCATTCCTATTGATGAATGGTGATATTCTCACCGCGTTAGATTTTACCAAAGCATATCACTTCGCACTAGCTTCTGATGCCGATTTTGTCGTTGTAACGAAAGAGATTATTACGCCCTTTGCATTCGGGAAGATTACCACAGAAGGTGATTACATCACAGATGTCGAGGAAAAGCCAGATTTTAAGTTCGAAATCTTGTCGGGAATCTACTTTCTTAAGCCTGCACTATTTAATATTATTCCAGAGGATACATACTACGGCATTGATACGCTCATAAAGGACATGCTTGCTCGTAAAATGAAGGTGGGACGCTATCTAATGCAAGAATATTGGCTCGATATCGGGCGTGTGAATGACTACGAAGCTGCTCAGGCTGCATATAGAGAGCACTTCAAGCAAAAGGAAGCATAGTGTTGTCGCAGACAACAGATTAAGTACAGGAGTTCCGCATAGCACGAAATACTATGGCAAAAAAACACGTATCGTCGCTTGGCAGTAGAGAAATATATTCTCATAGATCTACTCGTGCAGAGGTGCTTGATACTATGCGCTTAGTTGACGATGATGCTGAGGTCTCCTTGCGCCCGTCGGGATTTAGGGAGTTTATTGGGCAAGAGAAAATTGTTGGCAACCTACAAGTGTTTATTGCTGCAGCACGTAAGCGAGGGGAAGCCCTGGACCATGTCCTTCTGACCGGACCTCCCGGTCTCGGGAAAACAACACTGAGTCATATTATTGCCCGCGAAATGCGTGCCGACATCAAAGTAACATCAGGTCCTGTGCTGGAAAAGCCGGGGGATTTAGCTGGACTGCTCACTAATTTGCAAGAAGGCGACGTTCTTTTTATTGATGAAATTCATCGCTTGTCGCCTGTTGTTGAGGAATACCTGTACTCAGCAATGGAAGACTATACTCTCGACATCATGATAGATTCTGGTCCTTCGGCACGTTCTATCAAGCTTTCGTTACCGCGCTTTACGCTTGTTGGCGCAACAACACGTGCAGGGTTATTAACGGCACCTCTGCGGTCGCGCTTTGGTGTGATAAGCCGTCTAGACTATTACTCTGCTACTGAGTTATTTCAGGTAGTGTGTCGCTCGGCAAATATTTTGTCGGTAGAAATTGATGAGGCAGGTGCTATGGAAATTGCTAAGCGTTCACGCGGCACACCACGTATTGCCAACCGGCTGCTACGCAGAACACGAGATTTTGCCGAAGTACAAGGCAGTGGTGTTATCACGCAAGAAATAGCACACATTGCTCTGGCAGCACTTGAGGTCGATGAGTATGGTCTCGACGACATGGACAAGCGTATTATGCTGACAATTATGACAAAGTTTCATGGCGGACCAGTAGGTATCAATACTATTGCTGTGGCTGTTGGCGAGGAGCCCGGTACGATTGAAGAGGTCTATGAGCCTTTTCTCATCCAGCAAGGCTTTCTGAATCGCACTCCACGGGGGCGCGAGGCTACAGAACTTGCGTATAGGCATTTTGGTCTTTCTCGTTCGGGGCAGTTACCGTCGCTCTTCGAGACCATATGAAAGTATGGGCTTACGTACCAACAATCTGCTTGAGAACGAGCGTTATCGCCACACCCAGTGCTGAACCCGAAAGAACCAACGACCAATCGCGATGTGCAAGACCAAGTATGCGTGTGGTGATAAACGTACATGCTAAAAGCACTCCTACAATCAGTACTTGACCGCATTCTAGCCCGCAGTTAAACGCAAAAAGTGGCAGCGTAATTGATGCCTCTTTGCCTAGGAGACTCTTTAAGAACGATGAAAAGCCCATACCGTGAATGAAACCAAATGTTAGTGCCATGCCGTACTTCAGCCACTCCTGCACACGTGTGTTGTAGGCATGAATATGCTGTATGCCCGTAGGGTTGCTGTGCAAGGTTACGATATTGACGATTGATGTAGCAATGATTGTAAGAGGAATCAGAAGCTCAACAACAGTACTCGGTATCACGAGAATATTGAGCGTTGATAAAGCAAGAGTTATAGAGTGCCCTACAGTAAATGCTGTAACGAGCCACAAAAGATGCTTCCACTGGCGAGCGTCGTACAGGGCGCAGAGCGCTGTGATAAAGAGAATATGGTCGTATGCTTGGAGGTCGGAAATATGCAGAAAGCCAAGTTGAAGATACGCAACAAATTCAGTTTGCATAACATCTAGAATACTGGTTTCGGCAAAACCACAATGCCAGCAAATATCATAAAAAAAAACGACATAAACTATGCATAGCTATTGGGAACATAGTGCGTGGCTTTCATATGACATCATCGTTATAGGTGCAGGAATCATTGGATTATCGACGGCAATTGCTCTCAAAGAACATGCTACACACTGCTCTGTTGCTGTTCTAGAGCGTGGTGTTCTGCCCTCTGGTGCAAGCACGCGCAATGCAGGCTTTGCCTGCTTCGGCAGCATAACGGAACTGCTGCATGATATGGCACTGCATGGTGAAGAGCAAACAATACAGCTTGTCCGTGAGCGTTACGAAGGCTTGCGCTTGCTACGCCGAAGGCTTGGTGATAATGCGTGTGGATATGAGCAGTATGGCGGTGCTGAGCTGCTATTTGAGCATAATCTTGATGCTCTGAGCGCAATTGACCGTGTGAATGCTGCATTACGTGATGTATTTTCTGCCAATCCATTCTACGAGTGCAGCAGGAAGATTACGCAATATGGTTTGAATGCAGAGCGTGTTCGCGCTCTTGTGTGTAACGACTTCGAAGGACAACTGCATTCGGGTATGATGATGCACTCACTTGTGCGCTATGCTCAGGAACGTGGTGTGATGGTTATCTGGGGAGCAGATGTTTATGCTCTCGATGAAGGTGCACATGAGGTTGCTGTCCATGTTCGGCAGGGCACGCCTATGCAATCTGAGGAAACATCAAGCATTACCTTTCGAGCAGCACAGGTAGCGCTCTGTACGAATGCGTGGATACGAGAAATTGTTCCACAGGTCAGTATCACGCCAGCGCGTGGTCAAGTGCTCATCACTGAGCCTCTTAAAGAACTACCGTTTCGTGGAGTGTTCCATTTCGATGAAGGATTTTACTATTTCCGTACTGTATCATCTCCAGAAGGGCAACGTGTTTTGCTCGGTGGGGGACGAAATCGTGCGTTGGAGCAAGAAACGACAACACGTATGGAACTGAATCCAGCAATTCATCAGGAACTTGAACACATACTGCGTACAATAATTCTGCCGCATCACACTAACGTTCAGATTGCCGAGCGCTGGGCAGGAATTATGGGATTCCATCATACCAAGCTTCCGATTGTTCAGCGCGTGAGCAATCGCTTGACCGTAGGATTTGGGTGTAATGGGATGGGGGTTGCTCTAGGAAGCATCATTGGAGAGCGCACTGCACGTGTTCTTCTGGACAAGGCATCCTAGTAAGAAGTATCGCTGCTAAGCAAATAGTCATAAGGATAGTAGCGATGTACTATCTGCTCGATTGTACCTTGCTCAAGCAATTGTCGTATTGCTTCGATGTCATCATACACAACGCGATCGCTCTCCATAAAAGGTACAACAGAACGTATAGCGGTGCGCACAGCTTCCAGAGGCTCGCTAGAGCGTAGGGGAAGAAGAAAGTCAAGACCTTGTGTAGCGCATAGAAACTCGATTGCAAGCACGCGCTCGAGATTGTGCACGACACGCCACGCTTTCTGTGCGGCAATGCTTCCCATAGAGTTATGGTCTTCTTGGTTTGCACTTGTTGGGATTGAATCAACGCTCGCTGGATGGCACAATACCTTGTTTTCTGAAATAATTGAAGCAGCGGTGTATTGTGCAATCATCAACCCAGAGTGTACGCCACCATGGGGAGCAAGGAAGCGTGGTAGTCCAGATAAAGAGCCGTTCACAAGGCGCTCAATACGGCGCTCGGAAATATTCGCAAGCTCGGCACATGCAATAGCGAGGAAATCTAATGCCAAAGCAACGGGTTGTCCATGGAAGTTCCCACCTTCTAAATGAATACCGCCCAAAGGTACGTCGGCTGGGAAAATCAAGGGATTATCCGTTGCAGCGTTGATTTCTGTCTGAATGACAGAAGCAACATACTGCAGCGCGTCGCGCGAGGCGCCGTGCACCTGCGGCATACAACGTATGGAATAGGCGTCTTGTACGCGGTTATCCACAGTTCTGTCACGGTGCGATTCGCGAATCTGGCTTCCCTGCATGAGTGCTCGTAGCATGCGAGCAGATTCTCTCTGACCAGCAAAACCCCGTAGAGCATGAATGCGCTCATCAAACGCAGTGTCTGTGCCGCGTAGTGCCTCTGTCGACAGTGCTCCAGCAACGTCGGCAAGGTAGGCTAATCGCAGAGCTTTGTCTATAGAAAGGGTGCCAAACGCACACATCATCTGTGTTCCATTGATCATTGCCAGTCCTTCTTTTGCTTGCAAACGTACAGGCGTAATACCGTGCTGACGCAGGATTGCATCTGATGGCTGAGCCTCGCCATTGCGCAAAAGAATGCGTCCTTTGCCAAGAGCAGCTAGTGCAATGTGAGAAAGCTGAACTAAGTCTCCACTGCTACCAACGGAGCCTTGCTCTGGAACAGCAGGTATAATATCTGCGTTCACCATCTGCACAAGAGTATTGAGCGTTTCAAGCCGAATCCCCGAATAGCCTTTTGCAAGAGCATTAATACGCAGAATGAGCATGGCACGCACGATCTCGCGTGGAAGCCAGGATCCTGTGCCCGCACTATGCGAGAAAATCAAGTTTTCTTGAAGTTGCTCAAGATCTTGAGGGGAAATGCGCACATTAGCAAACTCACCGAACCCTGTTGTAATACCGTAGATAGGCTCGTCTGAAGCAATATAGTTCTCTACAATTGCACGAGAGCGCTGTACAGCTTGTTGTGCTTTCGGACTAAGCTCAATACGATTGTGTGGAGATGTGGCGAGCAATACGACATCGCGAATACGCAAAGAATGCCCATCGAGAAGTACTGTCATACTGGTGCTATGCTGAACGTTCTACAAATCCTTGAAGAATATACATCACAACCAAAGCTGCAAGCTTAGCTGTTCGTCCATCAATATCATACTGAGGGTTAACTTCGACAATATCAATGAGCCCTACGCGAGAGTCTTTGCTCGCGAGAAAAACAGCCTCTAGAAGTTCCTCTGCCATGAATCCTGTTGGGGAGGGAGCGCTCACACCCGGTGCATCGCTACTACGCACCGCATCCATATCAATGCTCACCATGATACCCTGTGTGCTATTCCCTGCGTATCTAAGTGCTTGCAACATACTTACTGCGATACCATGCTTGCGGATGTTTGGCAATGTCATAATGATGGCGCCTCGTTGCTGCATCTCAATGTAGTGTGCCTGTACATTGGCAAATGGTTGTATGCCAAACTCCACCATATTGCGTGGAGCAATACTAGACTGCAGAGTATCAAGAATAAGGCGAAACGATGAACCACTGTGATGATATGGTACAGCAGGGCGAAAATCAAGGTGAGTATCAATATTAATAAGCCCAGCATGAGACAGTGTCTGTGCATAGCCACAAAAGTTAGGGTAGGAGATATCGTGCCCACCACCCAAAACTATGGGAATAACTTGATGGGAAACAAGGAAAGCAATAACCTCTGTGAGTCGCTCATGTGTTTCTTCAAGTGTTGCGCCAAGCATGATATCACCGCAATCGAGAATACGCAGTGTTTCAAGTGAGCGGGCTGGTTCGGATCGTAAGCTATAGGGTGTAAGTCTATATAGGGCACGACGAATTTCTGTGGGAGCAGTACGTGCACCGATGCGTCCTTTGTTGCGTTGAACGCCCTCATCACTCGGTACGCCGAGAATTGCTATTTCAGGTGCGCTATCCCACGAACTA
>JANWZB010000063.1 GCA_025055035.1 Candidatus Kapaibacterium sp. | reverse complement strand
CTGAAACTTTTTGAACATTTCGGCTGCCGATTTACCCATAATATTGACCAGCGTATTCAAACGCCCCCGATGCGCCATGCCAATAAAGACGTCAGTTACTCCTCTATCGGCGGCAAACTCCAAAATTTTGTCGAGTGCAGGCACAAATACCTCACCCCCTTCAATCGAAAAGCGCTTCGAGCCAACAAACTTCGTATGAATGTAGCGTTCGAAGGACTCAGCCTCCACAAGCTTGTAGAGAATGCGAATTTTTTCTTCTTTAGTGTACTGTGCTCTATTATACACTTCCTCGAATTTATCGCGTACCCATGCTTTCTTATCAAGTTCGGGAATGTGCATGAACTCAACACCAATCTTGCTGCAGTATGTGTTGCGCAGCATCGTAAGAATGTCTCGCAGCGGTGCACGCTTAATACCGCCCAAGCCACCCGTATCAAACTCGCGACTCAAGTCCCAAATTGTTAGTCCGTAATGGCTAATTTCAAGCTCTGGATAGTAGAATGCCTGTAGCCCTAGCGGGTTCACATCCGCATATAAGTGTCCGCGTACACGATATGCATTGATAAGCTGCACCACCTTTGTTTCTTGCTCTAGCACCTCTGCTTGGTCGCCAGTAAAGAAAGGGTTATTGTTCAAGTCTACCGTCCACTTAAACGGCTCGAACGGAATATACAGGCTAGCAAAGATTTGTTCATAAAAATTATGTTCACCTTTCAGCAGCTCTTCAATATAGTTCAGGAACTCTCCAGACTCTGCACCTTGAATAATTCTGTGGTCATATGTATTGGTGATTGTCATCACTTTGCTTACCGCCATAGTTGCTAGCATTTGCGGGGCAAAGGCTTTCATTTCTGGGGGATAATCAATAGCACCAGCAGCAACGATGATTCCCTGACCTTCCATAAGGCGTGGCACGGAAGCGTTCGTTCCTATCATTCCCGGATTTGTTAATGAAGCAGTTGTTCCTGACAAGTCAGCAACATCAAGTTTATTCAGCCGTGCTTTTGCAATGAGAGCATCGTATTCAGCAATAAATTGCGCAAAGGTCATATCGTGGGCATTTTTCACACTTGGCACAACCAAACCGCGCGAGCCATCCTTGCGTACAGTATCTACTGCTAGTCCCATATTGACTGCACCACGCTTAATACGCACAGGCTTGCCATCCTGGCGCGCAAACGCATCATTCATGTGGGGATACTGCACAAGCGCACGCACTACTGCCCACGCAATAATATGGGTAAAGCTAATCTTCCTCTTGCGGCGCCGCGCGAGAATGCCATTAATAACAGTGCGGTTTTCTTCTAGCGCCTTCACAGGAATTGTCCGTACGGTCGTGGCTACAGGAACACCAAGACTTGTCTCCATATTTGTTACTACGCGCTCAGCAACTCCGCTAATTGGAACGATAGAATCCAAAGGACCAAGCACAATCTTCGGTTCTGATCTTATCGAAGGAGGCAACTGCGTTCCAGATGGCTGCGACGATAGATTCTGCTGCGGTGCTGCAGGAGCAGTATGTCCATTTGTAATATTACTGTGCGTCGCACTCTCTGTTGCAGCACTACTACGCGAACTGTTCACATATGCTGCAGCAGCACTGCTCGGAGGCGTTGGCGGCACAGCAGCGGCAATAGCAGCTGGTAGAGAATTTGTTGGAATTCCTAGTTCTGCGGCAATTTCGACACGATGCTCATCAAAATACGCACGCCAATCGGGGGCAACAGCATCAGGAGAGCGCAAATATTCAAAAAATAGGTCTTCCACAAAGGCGGAATTCATCGTGAGCATAGCAAACCTATGGAGTTAAGATTGAGAGGAATAGTGAACCGCGTTATAGCCAACCACACAGACTACTTTATTCAGATGACATCGTATGTGTATGCGTGGTATGACATTGTGGGTGTAAGCGAAAGTAGGAAAAACTTTCGATATTTTCCACAACTTTCATAATAGTTTCATAATAGTTCTGATTATGCTACCCTTCAGTCTAATGCTTGGTCTTGCTGCACATCGCTTTTTCCCCCGTACTTCTCAAGCAGCATTATCTCGCGAATAATGATATTGTGCGACAGAGATTTACACATGTCATAGACAGTCAGCGCCGCGATGCTTGCCCCTACAAGGGCTTCCATTTCTACGCCCGTTTTAGCTGTAGTACTGACAGTGCATTCAATATGTAGTTCTGTGCGCTTGTGTAGAGCAATAGCTATATGGCAATGCTCTAGAGGCAACCGATGACAGAGTGGAATAAGTTCATCTGTTGCTTTTGCCGCCATGATTCCTGCAAGTATTGCTGTCTGGAACACAGCGCCTTTTGCTGTGAGAAGCTCTTGCTCCCCCTGCTCTTCAAGCATCCGCACGATGTCTTCGCTCAGCGCCACAATTGCGCGTGCTCGTGCAAAGCGCTGAGTTACAGGCTTTTCACCAATATTGACCATCTTGGGCTTTCCATCCACACTAGTATGAGACAGCATATACTTCGATAATAGCATATGTGGTACACTAGCGATTTGTAGTAAGTATCTGCCGAAGAGCGGAAAATGGAAGAAGTGCGCAATTTATACGGCTCGGAAAGCCACGCACTCCCGACAATGCTTGGAATGGCGATATTGTCGGTAGTGCCATATCGTCTCCGTTCAAAAAATGCTGTACATTTGCTGCAAGCTCAAGCGCTATGTCCAACGGCATGGACATTACAGCATCCGTCAATAACGACGCAGATGCTTTCATAATAGCGCAGCCCGTTCCTGTAAAACTCGCTTCTTCAATGTGTCCTGCAACAATGCGGCAGTATAATGTCATGTCATCGCCACAAAGTCTATTGTTCACATGAGCTGTTGCTGTAGCATTATCTAGCACTCGATAATTATGCGGATGTGTGCTATGCTCTATGATATACTCTCTGTATAACGTACTAATGCGAGAATGTGATTTCTTCATAGTTCGTATTTTCAATTTTCTCTATAAATCTATAAAAACGATTTGTTAAATTATCTAGCGAATGCAATAATTTACGTTCGTACTGAAAGCAAATTTTTTATTATACCCGCACCTTACAATTTGTGATTGTATTCATAACAAAATGAGATTGAATTTGATTGACAGCAAAAATATTTTTGAGTATTTTTACCTTCGTCTTCGGGCTGCTCATGCTAAATACTAAACTAAATAATAGAAAACTAAACTATAGAGATATATATGAGCAAATGCAGGGCAGCCATGCCACCGTATAGTTATGCGCACACAACGCACACATAAGTTATCACGCTTAAGTTATCACGCTACAGCAGTATCTCACCACTCAACTTTGTTGAATAACTATTTCCCGAATGGAAAGCAAAGCTATTACGCCCACAGTCTGCCCAGCTTCGGGTGCTCCGACGCCCTGCTTAATAACACTAATCAGAATTTTCTACCACTGCTACCACATCATCTACCCAATCCCAACAACGTTACACTGTTACATTGTTGCATTGCCACCTATATATCTATATCTTTCTTTATTATTCTATTACTTCACTCAAACAGTACTAGCATGTGTATGAAACTGTTGTACTCATTTTGTAGCATCTTCATGCTTCTAGGATCAGTATCACTCTGTGCACAACAACCATCGGGAATACCAAACAACACCGACACAACAACTGCACAAGCTGAGCTTCAACAGCTCTTGAACGAGTATGTTGATCTGTCTGCCTCTGCGGCGGTAGACGTTGCTAGTAGTTCGCGAACATCACAAGTATCAGCAAAGCAAGCACCAGCAACAATCATCACGATTACGGAGGATCAAATCCGCCTACGTGGATACCAGTCACTGCTTGATGTTCTTATGGATGCTCCAGACTTTAAGATGGAAACATACAGCGACCCTGAATTTCTCAATGTTGCTGTCGTACGTGGTGTATATGGGCAAGACAAATTCGTGATTTTGCTTGATGGAATTCGCATCTCATCTCCAACGAATGAGATTATGCCAATTCTTGAAAATTACCCTGTGCATATGGCACAGCAAATTGAAATTCTTTATGGTCCTGCCTCAGCACTTTATGGCGCTGACGCTGTAACAGGTGTGATTAACATTGTCAGTAAACGCGCAGAAGACATGACAAGTACTATAGAAACTCGTTTGTTAGGTGCGATGTACAACAAGTTTACGGGCTCACTCCTTGCAGGAGGAAACTTTGGAGGTGGTTTGAAATGGTCTATATCGGGGCAATACAGTCGTGATGCACAACCTGATCTACGTATGTTCTATCCAAATGACTACATTACACCGAATAACGTCGATCCGCTACAAACAGGTATTTTTCAAACTGCTTTTGGCACGCAACGCCCAAGAACCCCTGTTAGTCCAGTATTTTCAACTACTATTCACTCATATGCTGCACTTGCCTCACTGTACACCAATGAGTTTCGTTTATCAGTCTTTCACAATTTCGCCCAAACACCCACTTCTACACCATATACCCCAAGTAATGCTGTGTATAATGATAATGCATACTTGCGAAATGAATTGACAGTGATTAGCGGTACATATACCAAAGAATTTAATCGAGGTCTAGCGATCACAGCACTTACACTTAGTCGATTCGACCTCAACCCAAGTTCCAACTTTCGAAATTTGTTCAGCGGCTTAGAACCGGGATACAAGTATTCGTTTGGTGCAATGATGAAAGTTGAGCAGCTTGTTAGCTGGAACTTTACAGAAACACTTACACTCACCGGTGGTGCAACATATGAGAGCTTTTTCTCTGTGCCGAAAGGCACAGACCTAACATACCCAGTGAATCTAACAGGTGCAATATCTGGCATTATTCTCGGCTCAGCAAACCCTCAAAATCCTTCAGGTATTCGAGCAGACTTTTATACACTCAACTTCTCAAACACAGGGGGATTTGCACAAGCTCAGTGGCAAGCTGCCCCCAATTTGGCGATGACAGTAGGAGCGCGATTCGACTACAACTCCCGCTTTGGCAGTACATTTAACCCACGTTTGGGATTTGTATGGTCGCCAATTAGTGCCTCTGTTGTGGGTAAAGAAAATCGTCTCACAATCAAAGCTCTCTATGGATCCTCATTCCTTGCCCCTGCTCCACGTGTTGCTTTCGAACACTACGGCTCCTTCCGTTACGACACAGTATCACGCAGCTATGTAAGCGACTTTTGGAAACTTCCTAATCCTGATTTGCAACCAATTCGATCACAAACAGGTGAGCTTAATATTACTGCATTTCTTACTGACGACATTAACGTCATTCTCAGTGGATACTATTCCGTCTATACTGGGCTATTTACTGAAGTCCTCGACGGATCAGCACGCGAAAGCCTCTATAACGGCAAATATCTTGGATTTCCCGTACGGACAATCCTTATTACTATTAATCAAGGAGAACAGCGCTCTTATGGAGCAACAGCAAATATTCGCTACCTCGCTCTACGACGCGGAGACTCACGATTAGAACTTTTCGGGTCCTTCACATGGATGGAAGGTATTGTTAATCAGAATGATGATATCAATGCTCTATTTGCAGAGATTCCTTACATTTCTCCTCTCAGTTTTAAAGGCGGATTACAAGGCTCTTTTGGTAAACTTCATATTTCTCTGCGCGCTATAATTATGGGAACACAGCGCGCCGTTGCGCTACAGCGCGGTAACCCCCAACTCCGTCAAACTCTTCCTGGATATGCACTTTTGAATGGATCTCTACGTTACGAGCTTCTTCCATGGCTAGACATCATTGCTGCAGCATCAAATATACTCGATGCGCGCTACTATACAGTATACGCAGGTATTGAACCAGAAGCTGCTGGTATAAGGGCTGCCAGCAATACCGGAGTATTTGTACGTGGTATACCTCAACATCCATTTCGAGCAAGTTTTGGTATTGAACTGCGCTTGTAGCATTCTACACATAGAGCGCAATATCCATGATACGTGTTATCTGTTGACTGTCATATCATGCCCCAATTCTTATTTTTACTCACATGTTTCTCGTAGCACGTATGCATCTCCTCTCTACATTATCTTTTACCCTCTTATACCGCATACTTATTGCCTTTGTCACGCTTTTTTCTAGTTTTTTCTCCGTTTGCGCACAGGAAATGCCCCTGGGTATCGAAAGTCAAGCTGAAATGTTCCGTAAAATCTTTGTTTTCAATCGCACGATGGAAGGCAAAAGAATCAAGATTCTTATTGTATACAACAGCACATCATCAGCACTTGTCGACGGCATTTCTGCAGCATTTCAGTCGCGCGGTATTGAAACACTGGCTGTGCGTGAAGATGCTGTGGAACGCACTGTAAAAGAACAGAAAGGCAAAATTCAAGCACTGTACATTACTCCAGGGCTTTCAAGTTCTTTCGATAAATTATGCTCAGAGCATCAGGTTCTTTCAATTACTGGTGTCCCCACACTTACTCGCTTGGGTAAAGCGTCCATTGCTTTAGGCGTAAAAAGTGGGAAACCAAGTATTATTGTACATCTTCAGCAGCTTAAAGGCGAAGGACAAGAGTTTTCTGCATCATTTCTACAAATCGCTCAAATTGTTCAGTAAGCTTATGCTCTCGTAGTACTAGCCGATACAATACTGTATGGTTCACAGATCTTGTACACTTATCCTACTTCTTAAAAAGATTAGGAACACATGCTTCTCCTAGCACGTAGTATTCGCACGAAGCTTATTGCACTCTTTGCAGTGGTTCTTACTACTATTGCTAGCTTCATTACTGTCTTGTTCTCATTGCGTCAAGAGCGACAAATGAATCAGTACTTTATAGAAAAGTCACAGGTCATTGTTGCAATGACTGCACATAGCGTTGAGTCCGGACTTTTCTTCGAAGATGAAGCATTTATCAATAAAGCGCTTAGTGCCCTATCAGCGGTACCAGACGTAGAATTTGCTAGTACAATCAAAGATGGCAAGCATCTCGGCACATATAAACCTGATCGCGTTGAAAAAAACACCTCTCTAATTAACAATGCCTTGAGCTCAGGAAATGACACTTTTGTTGCTGGTACCCTGACAGTCTTCATTTTTACTATCAAAGTCGAACAGACAGGAACATCTGTTGGACATCTGATCGTGGGTATGAATAGAGCTTCTCTCGAAGAAAATGTGAGAAATAATCGAGCCACTGCTGCGCTTACGGTACTAGTAGTTTTCGTTTTAGGTTCTATCGTGGTTATTGTTTATGGCACTCGTATGTTACGTCCCATCACTGCATTAAAGGATGCAGCTCAGAAGGTAGCAGCAGGCGACACGACAACACGTATTCAGATACGCACAAATGATGAGATTGGCATTCTAGCTGACAGCTTCAACATGATGGTTGCAAACATCGAACGATACATTAACGACTTTCAGGCTCAGCGCCTAGAAGCATACCTTGCGGCTCAAGAAGCCGAAAAAGCAAAGCACCACGTACAACAGCAACAAGACCGTTTGATTACAAGCGTACGATCTATCCTTACCGTAATGGAGGAATTCGCTCAAGGCAATCTAACCGCTCAGCTGCACTTACAGCAATTCTCATCCGACACCACGGCTAGTGATGACGATAATGTTGATGCTTTCGTACAGCTTGCTCAAGGCTTCAACGACGCTGTTCAAAATATTCGTCATCTTGTTATGCAGGTTGTCGAGGCTGTAAATGCTACGGTACAAGCTAGTGAAAACATCGCGCAGCGTTCTCGTCACGTCGCACGGGATATGCACGAGCAAACGCGGCAAATTCAAAGCATCACAGAAGCAGCTGAAGGTATTACAGCTATTATTAACGATAGCACTCGGAAAGCAGCTCAAGCAGCTCACGAATCCTCACAGGCGAAGCACGATGCTCAATCAGGAGGCGATATTGTTGCTGAAACTATTCGCGGTATGAACACAATCGCAGAGGTAGTTACACAATCTTCTAACACCGTACAAGAGCTAGGTCGCTCAAGCGAGCAAATTGGTGAGATCGTTCGCGTGATCGAGGAAATTGCGGATCAGACAAATCTTCTAGCCTTAAATGCTGCTATTGAAGCAGCACGTGCAGGTGAGCAGGGGCGTGGTTTTGCTGTTGTTGCTGATGAAGTACGCAAGCTTGCTGAGCGCACAACCAAAGCGACAAAAGAGATTGCCCAGACAATCCAGAAAATTCAACAAAACACAGTGCATGCCGTGCAAGCTATGCAGTCAGGTACAAAAGAAGTCGAGCATGGGAAGCAGGCTGTGTCGCGTGCAGCTGAGGCACTGGAACGTATTATCCATCGCACGGGTGCTGTAGCTGATATCATTGCTCAGCTCGCCTCTGCAAGCCAACGTCAATCTGTAATGAGTGAGGATATTGTTGCAAATATTGGTCATATAAATACCGTTACTGAGCAGACAGCTCAAGCAACGGCAGGCATCGAACAAACTGCTGGCAATCTGCGTAATATGATTGAGGATCTTCAGCGCCTTGTGGGACAATTCCGTATTAGTGATGTCGGTATATCACCCTCACCTCCTGCATTACATAGTACCGAACGGCACCCCTCTCGCCAACTTTCTTAATAACGCACCAAAAGCCTTCATAATCGTATATCAATCTGTATAACAGCCTGAGCATCGGTATTTCCACTGATTTGCGTTGCACCGCTACCGAGCACGGAGACATCGGAACGATATAACAGCGAACCACGCAGTGTGAATGTCATGGCTTGCAAAGGAGATATATCTACCATCAAGTACGCTCGCACTCCTTCTCCAAACAACGCTGGATTCGACAGTGTTCCCGGAACCGTTGCCTCATACTGCCACAGTGCTGAGTCGTAGCTGTCGGTTCGGAACACAACCACACGGCCTGTACACCTCATCCATGGCTGTATATGCCATGTTCCACCAATCAGACCAAGAATACCTATTTCTGGCATTCTGTAGTCCTCATAGCCCACAAAAGCTGTTTCTATGCGTGTATGCACATGCAGATAGTCATCAATGCTCCACTGTATGTGTATGCGTCCGCCCGTCCTTGCTCGCTCATAGACAACTCTCTGCCGTGAACGTCCTAAGCCGAGTGTCAATTGGTCAGTTTTTGTTTCATGCCGTACCCTGAGCGTACAATCGATATCGCTATGCATGCGCCATACTGCCTCTGCTAGCACATCTATACCACGTACTGGCGCAGCAACTGTTGCTGTGCTTGCCAGCGTCGAGTATATATCGCAATACGCATTGAGCCGCAGAACAGGACTATGCTTCCATACTGTACCGAGATACAGCCCCACTTCATTTGTGGGCTTACTCTGCTCACCGAAATTCACCCCAAATGGCGACCGGAACTCAGAAGGAAATCCCCGTAGCGAAGCAGCACAGCGCCAGTTCTCATACTGCGTTTCCAGTCCTAAGCGCCCACCAATATTTCCTGATGCATCACGCGCTATTTCTCCTGTAAGCACTGTTGCTCCGTGCATAAGCGTACCAAAAACCGATGCAATTGCACCGCTACGATACGGAAATACCATAACAGAGCGTGATACTATCTGCTTATCGTAATACAAGTATTGCGCTCCTACACCAAACGACCATATCCACTCCATACCACTGCTGCGCATGCGTTTTGCGTTTTCTTTATCGTATGCTTGGAACTCAGCCGATATGCCATATATTTCCTCAGCAAGATTATTGCGCAGGGCAAGCTCTGAGCGTGTTCTGAATAGACCTGAAAAATCTAGCGATGTTATAACATTCTGCACTGAGTCGAGCCGTGCAGCACGCTGTTGCCATGAGCTCCATGCTATAGCTCTAAGAACACTCTGTTCGCCGCAGCGCATATCACTCTGAACTGCAACACCACGATAAAACTGTTGCTCTGCTGAAGAACGGTAAGGTACAACTTGAAGATTGACCTGTGTTGCAGGAGTGATAACCTCAGCACTCTTTCCAGGACCGTAGAGGCTCCAGAACGCTATTCCTTGCCCATGCTCTACGGTAAAGTCGCCCAACAGGATATGGATACGCCGGTCGGGTGTTGTATGCTCTGCCCGCACATAAGCGCTTAGGAAATCGGCAATGCTTAACTCACCAGCATCTTTAGCTGCAGTTGTATTGAGTTCAACGCACCATGAAGAATCTACATGCAAGACAGCTGTTAAGCGTTGATATATATCGAGCGGTGAACCTTGAAACCGCTGGCTTGGTGTTGCCTGCGGTGTAAAGCCTCGTTGTGGCACTGCCCATAAGCGCGTTCTTGCACGATACCATAGCGAACCACGAGGGAATGCAGGATCTGGGCTACGTCCGTGCAAGGCTTTGCTGTATAGCTGTGTGACGGTACTGTGCTTGACACTACTTCCCGATACTATTACTGTGTCTAGTGTGCCCTCTTGGATTGTTGCTGATAGCTGCGTACAAAAGCGTAGTAGCACTATTTGAACTGGTGAGAGTGCAAGCGAGTCTTGCAACATAGCAAAATCGGCTTTTGGATACTTTCGCACAAAACGGTAAATAGCAAGCGCTGTTCTAAGCGATATTGCAGGAATAGTTTGCAGTTCGCGTACAGAAGCCTTTTGCAGCACCAGAGGATAGCGATGGTAGTATTCGAGAATATCAACACTCGGGACGTTGACGTGCGCCTGTGCTAAAAACTCTAACACCTGTTCTAGCTCATCGAATGATGGCGCTACACTGCTCTGCGCACACGCTTCTCCCACCGTGCCATGCAGTATAGCAACACACCATATTGCAACTATTTGACTCGACGACAACCATCGAAACGGCGATGAATAGAGCTTGGTCATATCAGCACAAGCGCATAATTTGTACAGTAAACTTCTTTCAAAAGAAAACCCTCTCACTCAGTATTGACTTTCAGCAAGAATGAGCAGCAACGCACAGCATACAGCAGCTAACCAAATACTGATTTGACAAGTATAAAGATACTGAGAAAACTATTGTCTATTACAAGAAATCTCTTGTCTTGCAGGGTGATGTTCTAGACGAACAGATGTTCGATAAGGAAATATTTGATGGTAACGTCACCGCTTTATCCTGTAGAACTTATTGTTGTATTCTAAAAGAGCAATGGAAGAAAACACGAGGTTCAAAGGACAATGGCAACAAGAAAATCGAAGATATAAAGATACTCTCGAGTACATATGCCAACTGATATCAATGATCATATTGAATGGAATAAAGACATCAATCTATAACTTTCACTAGCATCGTTACATCCTATGTTCTACATTCGATTGTTTAACCTCGCATTTCTGAATATTCTTGTCTGCTGTATAGGTATATGGTCTGCTGTAGCACACGGACAGGAAATTCGTGCAACTGTTTCTGTCGATTTCGCTCCGGGATTTGACATTAACGAACAAGACAACTTTGCGTCATTTCGCCAAGAGCTGCAAACCTACTTCAATACACAGATATTCACAGGCAAGGAATGGAAAAGCGAAGAAGACAAAATTTTATGGAAAGATGAGCCCGTGCAGCTTAATGTTACTATCACGCTCCTGAGCGGTACGCAGACATCATACTACAACGCGACGCTGCTTGTTGTTGCAAAGCGCACGTTGTATGGCACGAAGAAGCAGTCCGTTACCATGCAAATTCTTGATACTAAGCTCAAATTTCCTTACACACGCGGGGCATCGTTTTCCTATCAGCCGCTTCGTTTTGACGACTTACTCAGTGTTCTAGACTACTACGCCTTTCTCGCTATCGGCTTCGATATGGACTCCTACTACCCGCTTGGCGGAACGCCCTATTTTCAAAAAGCGCAGCAGATTCTTCAACTCGCAGCAAGTACTGAGAGCCGCTATGTGAGAATGAGCGATGATAACGGCTGGCGCGACGCGACATTCGAACCCGGCAAAATCACACGCACAACCATCATTAGTGAGCTTTTAGATTCACGCTTTGCCGAGTTCCGTACTCTCACTGCTGCATACTATCTGAATGCTATGGACTACTTAGGGGATAAACCCGACGAAGCCAAAGCAATGCTTGATGATCTTCTCACCAAATTTGCCGATTTCAAGGATAAACTACCAAACCGCAGTGCATTATTTCAGCTTTTTTTTGATGCAAAATTTCGCGAACTTGCTGAACTCTTTCGTGGGTATAAGAACGATAAGGTATGGGACAAGCTCAAATACAATGATCCTTCTCGCACTATTATCTACGAGGACATTCGTACAGGCAGGCGATAGTTTTTCTGCTAGCCGCTTTGCAATACATTTTGCATATGTACTACAGCACCTTGCATGTCCCGTTACGTACTCTTCTGCTAATATACCTGCTGCTATGCAGTACTGTGTTGTGCTCCAGCACACTTGCTCAGCAGCGCTCATCTTTTGCGACCGTACCAAAGCGTTCCTCTAGAGCTGATAGCTTGCAATATCTCCTCCAGCAATCGCTCACCGATACAGCACGCATTAACCTACTCGTTGACCTGTCACGCGAGCTATGGTCGGGGAACCTTATAGATTCTCGGCACTACGCTACAGAAGCCCTAACACATGCCCAGCGCATTGGGTATGCTAAAGGTCGCGCCAATGCACTGAACGCAATTGCTGTTACTTACTACTATCAGGGTTGGTACGAAATTGCCCTACACTATCACACACAAGCACTTGAGGCACGGCGTGTACTCAACGATAGTATTGGTATTGGGCATTCTATGAACAACATTGCTCTCATTTACATGGGGCAGCGTAAATACGATGCAGCTCTCCCGTACTTATATGAAGCACTACGCATATACCACCACAATAATTTGCGCAATAGCGTTGCAGTTGCCTACAACAACATCGGCACAGTCTTTCGTCATCTTGGTAAGCTTGACTCCTCTATAGTAATGCATAAAGCGGCAATCAATACGTTACAAGGTACACCTAGCCATGCTGGAATGGCATTGAGTTTCAACAGTCTTGCTGCTGCCCTCGAAGATGCCGGGAAGCTAGGCGATGCTTTACAGTATTATCATGAAGGATTCCGACTCTACCAAACTGCTCAACATCAGAAGGGTATGCTGAATTCAGAGTATGGGAAGGCAAGCGTTCTACTGAAGCTCAAGCGGTATTCTGAAGCTCTCGAGCATATCCACCGTGCCATCACCATGGCAGAATTTCTACAAGCTCGCCCCGATATGCGTGATTGTTATTTACTGCTCTCGACCATTGAAGAAACTATCGGCAATATTGCTGGGGCCCTGTACTACTACAAGCGATATGCACAACTCAAAGACTCTCTTATCACCGAAGAAATTATTGCAAAAGCAGCCGAGTTTAATGCTCGCTACGATGCCGAGCGCAAAGCACAGCAAATCAAACTTTTAACATCACAGCGTGAGCGCGAACAAATGGAGCGCCATTTGCTTCTTATCGTTGCAGGAGTAAGTCTGCTAGCTATTGTCATGGTATACTGGCGCTATCGTACGAAACGTCATTCCGAGCTTGCTCTGCGGCAAGCTAATGTAGCTCTTCAGGAGAAGAACAATCTTCTGTCTCAAGCCCGCGCTACCGCTGAGTCATTACTCCTCAATATCTATCCGCACACCATCGCTGAGCGCATACAAGCCGGCGAGCATCGCATTGCTGAGCAATTTCACGATGTTACTGTGTTGTTTGCCGACCTTGTAAATTTTACGGGTCTTGCTGCCTATCTCTCTCCAAACGAGCTTGTCTCTATGCTCGATGATATTTTCTCTACGTTCGATGCTCTTGTTGAACGCTATCATCTTGAAAAGATTAAAACAATTGGCGACGCATACATGGTTGTCTGTGGCGTTCCTGAGCCTCATCCCCAACACTGCTTGAATGTTGCACTCTGTGCGCTCGATATGCTTCATGTTATTGAGTGTTATCAGCCGTATCCCGATGTTCAGCGATTCTCGCCACTACAAATTCGCATCGGTATGCATACGGGAAGTGTCGTAGCAGGTGTTATTGGGAAAAAGAAGTTTAGCTACGACCTCTGGGGCGACACCGTTAACATTGCTTCTCGGCTTGAATCCCACGGTCAGCCGGGCGCAATTCATTGCTCCGAGCAGGTTTATGAAATCCTCAGTGATTCTTGTATCTTTGAGAAGCGTGGCTTAATAACCTTGAAGGGAAACATTACTATCAACACGTACTTTCTGCGCGCATATAAGGTATCATCGTCTCTCTAAGTACTTTACTATGGAACGTCTTATTCCTACCAATAGCCAACGCCGCTTTTATCCGGCAGCAATACTTTTGACATTCTTCTTATGTGGCACTGTTATTCTCGTTACAGCAGCAAATATCATTATGGCTTCATGGCATCAGAGCACAGCAAGCCGTGAGTTTCTGCGTTCCCAAGCGTATTCTATCGGAATATTAGCTGCCGCGGGGAGTGCTAATGGCGTTATCTTTCATGACAGAGCGCTCTTTGAGCGTACCGTAACAGGCATCGGGAAATTGCCAGGATTCCAGTGGATGATTATTCGCGATGCTGCAGGAGATACCCTCTATACCGCTCACGTCCACCAAGCACCTGAAGCGTTTCGTAAAGGGGCAACAGTTATGCCGCAAGATTCCACGCGCATTCTGGAGCAATCCTCCGGTGAGGTTATTGTTCTTGCTCCTGTTCACGGTCCTGTCGAGGAAGACCGTCGTGGCGAAGTTGTCATTGCTCTCAAAACAAACACTATTATCGATACGAGTAACCGCACCCGTACTGCGATTATTTCAAGCGGTATTGCTGTTTCGGTTATTGCGATACTCTTTGGATTTTTTGTTGTTCGCCAAATAACGAAATCAGTACAGAACCATGTTGCCGTTGCAGAGCGTGCCACGATGGGCGATTTGACACAGCGCATTAGCGAAAATTTCTCGGTGTTCACACCCAAAGAAACAGTTATTATCCATCGTGCGTTCAATCGCATGCTCGACAGTCTTGAGCAACAACAAGAAGAAATGCGCATTAAGAATGAGCGCTTGCAGGAGCTTACGTCGAGCCTGATGCAGGCAAACATTCAAATGGAACTCTACACTAAAGAGCTTGAGCAAAAAAATCGTCAGATAGAAGCTCAAAACAATGAGCTGCAAATGCTGAACGCTGAAAAGAATGAATTTCTCGGAATTGTTGCTCACGATCTTAAAAACCCTATTAGTGCAATTCAAGGCCTAGCAACTATTCTTGAGGAACAAAGCGAATCACCAGAGATGATTCGCAGCATCAGCAAAACAATGCTTCAGAGTGCCGATAGAATGCTTGAACTTGTGCGTAACTTGCTCGATATTAATCGCCTTGAACGCGGTGCTTGGACATATGAGCTACAGCCTGTCAATCCTACATGGGTAATCATGCCTATTGTAGAGGGATATCTAACACGCGCAGAGGCAAAGTCCATCACCCTGCATTTTTCTCCACCTGAACATTCTATTATCTGCCTTGCTGACATGCTTGCTTTTTCGCAGGTTGTCGATAACCTCGTTTCTAACGCCATCAAGTACTCACCACAAGGAAAGAATGTGTGGATTGACATAGAACGGCACACTGATACTGTTCGCGTCATTGTGCGCGACGAAGGACCGGGCTTAAGCGACGACGACAAGAAAAAACTGTTTGGAAAGTTTGCACGCCTTTCTGCTCAGCCTACAGGTGGCGAGCACAGTACAGGATTAGGGCTGAGTATTGTCAAGAGGATGGTGGAAGCAATGAATGGAAGAGTTTGGTGCGAATCCGAGCTTGGTAAAGGTGCTGCGTTCATTGTGGAACTCCCCGCACTATCACTAGTATCTTGAGAAGGCATTTGTCATAGCTTGTCAGCCATGCTACGCTGTCATATACCATACTGTACAGATACCAAGCTACAGCGGGAACATATCACTGTGGTACCCTCTCATATTTCTGTAGTTGCGATACTGAGTGCTCTTGCTAGCGTAGCAAGCTGCATGTTGCTATATGCTCAACAGCAATCAAGGATTGCAGACAGCTTACAGCGAGTTCTTATGCAAAATCCGCCCGATACTCTCAAAGTTCGCATTCTGAATCAGCTGGCGTGGGAGTTTCGCGGATTGCAGATGCTTCGGGCACTCGAATATGGCAAGCAAGCTCTCGATATGGCAACAAAGCTTGGCATGTACGAAGAAATGATGAACAGCTATAACTTCATCGGTGTAATTTACCGCAATATGGGCAACTACACTCAAGCAATGTCCTCTTACCTGCGTGCCCTTGAGCTTGCAGAACAGTACAAGAATGACAAGCAAATTGCCTATTGCCATAATAACATTGGCAATCTCTACATGAAGCAAAAGCAGTACAAACAGGCACTAGAACATTGTCTGAGGGCTCTTGCTGCATTTGAACGGCTTTCTGATAAACGCGGTACAGCCTACGCACACCTACGCATTGGAGAAATTTACGAAAGGCAACACCATAACGACCAAGCAATTGAGCATTACCAAGAGTCGCTGCGCTTGCGTCGAGAACTGGGCGACAGCGAGGGTCTTATCACCCCACTGACGAGCATTGCAACCATCTATCGCACGATTGGACAAGACAGCTTAGCATTTCTTTTCTACCAGCAATCGCTCGCAATAGAACGCGAGCTCCACCACGACAAGGGCTTGGCAGGTACCCTCGTTGGTCTTGGGCTTCTGTACATGAACAAGCAACAGTATGATAAAGCGATTGCCTCAGCAGAAGAGAGCCTATATCATGCTCGCAAGGCTTCTGCTGTCGAAGAAGAAGCTGCAGCGCTGAAGCTCCTCACTCAAGCCTACAGCCAACGGCGCGATTACGCCAAAGCATTTCAGTGGCAGCAAGCATTCTTACACTTGCGGGATTCTCTGTACAACGAAGAAACATCGAGCCGCATAGCCTCCCTACGAGCAGAATACGAAGCAGAAAAGCGTGCCGCAGAAATCGAGCTTTTGCAACACAATCGCCAGATGCAATACTGGATGCTTACTGGGTCGGGTGTAGCATTGCTTGTATTCATCGTGTTGAGCATTATCCTTTTTAGGCTGAATAAACAACGCCGCAAGATGAATACAGAATTACGCTTACAATTTCACCGCACAGAGGAAGAACGACAACGCTCCGATGCCCTGTTGCTCAATATCCTGCCAGAGGCAATTGCGCAACGCATGAAAGCTGGCGAAACAACAATTGCTGAATACTTTGATAGTGCCACAGTGCTTTTTGCTGACATTGTTGGCTTCACAAACCTTGCTGCTCGCCTTAACCCACGAGACCTTATCGCTATGCTCGATACGATTTTCTCAGAGCTCGATACCCTTGCTGAACGCTACAAACTTGAGAAAATCAAAACAATTGGCGATTCCTATATGGTCGTTGGTGGTGTGCCTCAGCCATGTCCCGACCATGCACATCGCGTAGCTATGTTCGCAATTCATGCGCTCGACAGT
>JANWZB010000062.1 GCA_025055035.1 Candidatus Kapaibacterium sp. | reverse complement strand
AAAGTGGTAGCAATGCTTGTACAATGTCGAGCCTCTACTGCTGTGCTGTTTTGGGTATTGTGTACACTTGCTGTAAGTCGATGTCCTGAGAGAGCACATGCACAAAGCGCAAAACAGCAAGCGATGCGTGAGGTTGTCGCAGCAACGTCCGAGGGGACAGAGTTTTGGGTATGCTTTCAGAAGAATGGTCAGGAAACAGAGCTAGGTAAACGCGATGCCCGTGTTGCACAGCGAGAGCGTCTTACCCAAGAACTCTTCATTACATCGAGCGAAAATGCGAAAGTGCGTATAGAGATTGACGGATTGCTCTTTAGGCAGGAGACGCGTGTTCGTGCAGGAACAGTCATCAGTGTGCGTATTGATACTGCTGCGCAACTGCGTTCTAGCGAAGTTGTAGAGCGCCTTGCCGTACACATAACGTCCGATAAGCCTATTAGCGTATACGGCTTAAGCCACCGCTATCAAACAACCGATTCGTACATGGGCTTGCCCATAGAAGCACTAGGAACGGAGTACAGAATTATGTCGTACTACAAGCTCACAGAGGGCCTGATTGCGCAATTTGCTGTCATTGCGACGCAGGATAGCACAGAGGTTACTATAACACCAAAAGCTCCAACACTTGGTGGTCGCCAGCCCGACGTGCCATTTACAGTTCAGCTCAGCAGGGGAGATGTGTACCAAGTTATTGCCTCTGCTCCACGCAAGAATCAGCCTTCGGACTTGACAGGTACGCTTGTGCAATCGACAAAGCCGATTGCAGTGTTTAGCGGACATAGCGGGGCATATATTCCTGTTCGTGAGAAGGGCTATAACCACCTCATCGAGCAGCTTCCACCAGTACCTGCATGGGGTCGGCATTACTATATCGGTAAATTGTTTGGTCGAACAAAGTCCACGATTCGTGTGCTTGCAGCTGAGAACGACACAAGAGTGTTCGCGAACGGTCAGCTTATCGCGCTTTTAGCTGCAGGCGATTATTATGAAGATAGCGATCTACGAGAGCATACACTTATTACCGCCGATAAACGCATTCTTGTCGCGCAGTATTCACACGGCTTCGAGAATTCCCTCGATTCTATTGGTGATCCGATGATGATTTTACTCACACCAACACAACAGTTCTTGAAGAAATATCGCATGGCGACACCTATTCGAGGCGAGTGGAAACATTTCGTCAACATTGTTGTGCCGCGCACTGGCTTATCATCGCTGCGTATTGATGGAAAGCCTGCCGATGAGCGAGCATTTACGCCGTTTGGGGAGAGCAGGTACAGTATTGCCCAAATATCCTTAAACTTTGGTACGCATACGTTTGAATGCAACGAACCTTTCGGGCTATACAGCTACGGCTTTGGCTATGGGTACGATAGCTACGATGCCTATGGTAACATGGTTGGGCAGTCGTTTCTTGCATTGCGTGCTATACCTGATACACTGCCACCAACTGTAGAAATTATGTACGTCAATGCCACACCAGAACCTGCCAAGCAGCTTGGGCAAGCTCGTCGTGGGAATGAGGCTTTGAATACCAAAGAAAAACGACAGATATCGGATACACTATCGGCAGAAGAGCAGTTTGACGAAATACTGCGCCGGCGAGCGCTTGCTCGACTGGCTGTAGAAGAGCAAGACAGACAGCCACGCCTCTTGAAGCCTTTAGTGGAAGCTGTAGGCGCAGGCCGCATTCCAAAGCTTATTTTCCGAGATGACCGTGAGATCGACAGAGGGCTCGAATACGTACAGATTCGCAGTACTGAAAACCTCGTACTACCGCAGATTACACCAAGTTCTGGTGCTCCAGTTGCTAGCGTGATGTTGAACGAAGCCGAACAAATTACTAGCGGTCGTGCGCTTATCGAGGTGCGTGATGTTGCAGGAAATACTGCACTATACACGCTGTGCTTCAGTAAAGACCCGATAGGTACTGATCATATGCTCGCTCTCACTGCTGGCGAAACAGACTACTGCCCAAAGCGCACACTCTGGTATGCTGGTGTGTTCGGTACAGGAGGAATTACTGCAAACGACGCTCAGCTACAGCAAATACGCGGAATCAGTGCGCTACAGTCCATTGCTGCACCAGGTGTATTTACACATGAACCAAGTGCAAGTATTCGCCTCCTTGGAGCAGGATTAGCTATTGGATATCGCATCGCGCAGATAGTTGGCGTATCTGCACGTATTGCGCATGAACAATTTCCTGCTATACTCCGTGCTCCAGACCGAGCACCTGCTGGGGTAGTACGAAACCTTGACGGTTCTGTTGCTCCTTTGTGGCTAGCACAAACCTTAGCCTTGCAAAATGCCTATATATCGATATCGCTGCTTGGTGAAGTGTTTCTTTCAGCAAATTTCTACGGAATACTTGGGCTAAAATCGGCAATAGCGCTGACAAAAACCATCGATACCCGTGCTGTTGTCGTAACACCGGAAAATTTTGTACTACTTGACCGTCCAGAAAATGCTGTGCGAAGCTTTGTTGGGGATTTACCAGTCTTAAACGCTGTTGTACCATTTGTTGTGGGAGGTGCCGGACTCAATATTCCCTTGTGGCGCAGCATTGGTCTTAATGTAGAAGCTCTGTACTCACATGCTCTTGGAAGCCTTGTTGAGACTGGAGATTGGCGTCTTGCGCAGCTGGCATTGAATCTTGGAGTACGTGTACGACTATGAAGACACTACGTGCTGTACTATCGGCTGCAGTGGCTATTTGTTTCAAAGATGTGCGAAGTGAGCTACGAACACGCTATACCCTGAATGCGTTAGCACTATTTGTGATGACAACAGTTGCCCTTGTTGCGTTCAGTTCTGCTGGTGAGGTAGTATCGAATGGCATTGCGGCCTCGATGCTGTGGATTATTCTCTTCTTCAGTGCAATGATAAGCGTGCAGAGAAGTTTCGTGAGCGAGGAAGAACGTGGAACATCGCTTTTGCTTAGTCTTCATGCGCCCTTGCTGGCTATCTACATTGGTAAACTGCTGTTCAATGTGCTACTCACACTCATGCTCTATGCGTTGGCCTCTGCAGCATTCTTCACATTCGTGAGTCGTATTGAACTTCGCTCTCCGCTGTTGTTCTGGGTAAGCATTATGATAGGGGGAATTGCTACGGCAAGTGCGACAACGATTATTGCAGCTATGATTGCTAAAGCACGAGCAAAAGGAGCATTATTCCCTGTGCTGTCGTTCCCTGCGGTACTGCCGCTGTTGTTTGTAGGAGTTGAAACGACCTACCAAGCGCTCTCTGGTGTTGCTTTCAGCGAAGCCAGAAACAGTCTCCAAATGCTTGTTGCTTACACTGGTAGTGTTGTTGCCATATCCTGCATGGTGTTTGATGTTGTATGGAAGGAGTAGGAGAATGTACGATATTGCAGCGCTTGCTGCAGCACTACAGAGTGGTAATCGTCGTGCTCTTGCTAAAGCAATCACGCTCATAGAGAGCACCCGTATTGAAGACGAAGAGCAAGCACAAGAGCTTCTAAATAAGTTGTTGCCCTACACAGGGACATCGCGTAGAATTGGCGTAACAGGGGTGCCGGGTGTTGGGAAAAGTACATTTATCGAAGCGTTTGGGTTGATGCTTATCGCGCAGGGGTTGAAGGTGGCGGTTCTTGCTATTGACCCTTCAAGTGAGCGTACAGGGGGAAGTATTTTAGGAGACAAGACACGTATGCTAGAGCTATCGCGGTCGCACGCCGCATTTATTCGCCCTTCTCCAGCAGGAACAGCGTTGGGTGGCGTTGCTCGGCGAACACGCGAGACAATGTTGCTCTGCGAAGCAGCAGGATTTAATGTCGTTCTAATAGAAACTGTGGGAGTCGGACAGTCAGAGACTGCAGTTGCTTCGATGGTGGATTTTTTTCTTGTGCTAGCACTTGCTGGTGCGGGAGACGAACTGCAAGGCATGAAGCGGGGTATTATGGAGTTAGCTGATGCGGTTGTTATTACCAAAGCTGAAGAGCCACATATGCAAGCTGCCCAGCGAGCTGCCCAGCATATACGCAATGCTTTGCACTATGCTGCTCCTAAGTATGAAGATTGGAATGTTCCAGTGATGCTCTGTAGTGCTGTGGAACGAACAGGATTAGAAGATATTTGGCAAACCATTCAGCAATTTTGCGCTCATACACAGCGATTAGAGCATATACGTTCAGCCCAGTCGCTACGGTGGATGCAGGCAGTTGTACGTGATGGTATACAGCGCATCATCGAGCGTAATCAGGAGCTACAGACGTTACAGCATGAGCTCGAAGATAGGGTCCGTGCACACATTCTTTCCCCAACCCTGGCTGCTTTGCGCCTATTGCAAGCAATTGAGCAACGAATACAATGGTATCAAAACTGCTCAGAAGCAGATCATATACCAGTGCAGTAAGCTAGCGCAAGATTTCTTCAACTTCAGTTCATATGAGCTGGTTCTGCCTGCGTGTGAGAGTATTTTTGAGCATCGAGAGATGTGCTGGTACATCGGAGCATAGAACAATTCCATGCTGCAGAAGAGTATGCTTTTGCTGCGTGCTGAGCGTCGTAAGGCAAGTAAGAGGATAAAAAAGTGTTTTGCCTCTACGCAGAGCGTATGTAATAGCATCACCTGTAAAGCGCGTATTGGACACAAGCCACTACTTGTACTGAAGCATTGTATTTTGTGCTGATGCTCGAATAGCTTCTCCGTGACATCGAGAAATTGTGCATAGACGTACAACGCCGTTTTAGCATCAGTCTGTGTCCCCTGAGCATTGTGAAACTTGCATTCCACGAAAATATGCTCTGTAATATGTTCGTGGAGAAGAGTATGAGAAGCCAGCACGTCAATTTCATGCCCATGTTCCCGCTGTGTTTTTCCCTGTAGGGCGTGAGAGTACATATCTTCCTGTTACACTCACTGAAGCTACAACAGGAACGACAGCACCATATGTTGGTGTGAAGCCGTATCTTGGCCCGGCGGGAGGAACGCCAGATGTTGGGGTTATGGGCGCATTGAGTATAAGTGAGTTCTGGCGTATAGAGCGCGTGAGTGGTGATTTCGTAGGTGCGCGTGTTGGTGTTCTTCGTAGCAGCTTGACAGCAGCACATAGACTTACATTTAGCCCAATAAGAACAGGGGTGTACACAATCTTGGTGATGTACTAACAACGCTGAGTCAGGGTCTCTCGTTACTTGGTAATCTTGCTAATAACGCTAGCGAACGCTACTACGCCATCGCAGGGGTATTACTGAATAGTCCGAATATTACAAGTTTTTCTCCGCGTTCTGGAGGTCAAGAGACGGTACTCATAGTGACGGGTGCAAATCTTGCAGGAGTACATACGGTATTGATAGGAGGAATGCCTGTACGAAGTTTTACTGTGCTTTCTTCTACGGCAATCAGCGTTATTGTCGGTCCGGTTACGACTGGTCCGATACAGGTTGGTAGCCCATTAGGTGGTGCTGCTTCGAGTGATGTGTTCACCTTTTTCCCATCACCACTCATTAGTAGCGTTCTGCCAAATGCTGCCGGCGCAGGAGCGGTAGTGCGAATACGGGGTACATTTGGTGGAGGTCTTATAGGGCTAACAATAGGTGGTATCGTGGTACCAGAAGCTGACTTAGTTTCTCATGATGACGGTAGCATCAGTGTTCGTGTGCCTGCGCGTGCTACCAATGCAACAATTGTACTCTCAACGCCCGGTGGTACAGTCGTTTCGACTAATGCTCTAACGTTTGTCGGTGTACCACGTTTGCTCAGCTTTACTCCTGCAGTTGCTGCCACAGGTGCAGTAGTAACAATTATAGGTGAGCACTTTGTTTCAGGAGCATCGGTGTATTTCGGAAGAGTGCCAGCGCGTTCAGCAACAGTGAATAACACGCATGAGCGTCGTTTTCCTCCACAAGATGCCCCTACGCTTACGCATTTACTGGATAAACAGAATGCTTCGCTGAGTTCCCACTGGATTCGTTCTGTGTTTATTACTGTACGCACACCGGGTGGTGTAACGACATCAGCAACACAGTTCGTGTACAATCATACACCGTCGTTAGGCGACATAGACCCCTTAGATTTGTTGTGATCAGCCGAGCGCTAGATACGCTCACAGTACCTGGGGGAAGAGTACGTGTTACTGGCGAGAACTTGGAGTTAATACGAGATCTCAGGCTGAGAACAGAGCTGGGAAGTACTCAGGCAAGCTATATTGTGTCTTCTTCAGGACAGATAACCATTCTTGTTCCAACGAGTGGCTTGCTGCGCAACGCAACGACCAGCACTCATCGTGCTGCAGTAACAGTTGATGCATTGAGTGTAAATACGTGTTGTTGCAAGCAATCTGTTTGTTGTTATGAGCCCACCACGAATAGCATCGGTAGAGCCTTTTGACGCCGCTGTAGGAGATCAAATTCGCATACGTGGTGATCATTTTGCAGGGTAATACGAGTGCGCATTGGAACTATGGATATACCTTTCCGCCTTGATGGTGACAGCAGTATCATACTCCGTATGCCTTCGAGTCATCTTGGAAGCATGATGCCTACAAGCGGGACGCTATCGCTACATGCTGTCGGTGGTGTCGTAACGACAAGCGCGCACATTATCAATGCAGCACTATTGGCTGGAATGCCGTTGATAACAGGTGTTATCCCCACACACAATGTAGGTGCGGGTACACGGATTGTAGTAACAGGTACAAACTTTACACATGTAACGAGTGTGAGTGTCGGCAGTATCCCTGCTGCGAGCTTTACAATTCTATCTTCGACGCATATGACCGTCGTTTGGGAAATGGTGTGCCTACGAATAGCACGGGGACAGTGACATTGCGTGGGGCATTTGGTCAGACAGAGTCGTCGCAGCGAATTCAGTTTGCGCTTTCTCGTGAAAATGAGTATCGTCTTCTTGTACAAGCACTCGAAACCTTTGGATTAAGCTTGCTCGATGTTATCGTACAAGAAGAGGGGAATCATATTGTCGGCATAGCTCTGCGTCCAGGTCGTATGCTTCACACATCGTTAAGTCTTTTTGCTGAAAAAATTGCAGGGCTACGTGCGTTGCGGTACTTAGATTTGTCCTTTGCTGGTCTTGTTGGTCGGATTCCTCCTACTCTTGGGCAATTTACGCAGCTGGAGTACCTCAACCTCAGCAATAATGCGCTCAGCGGCGAAATTGCTGAAGATGTTCTCTGTACGTATCCAAATATTCGTGTGCTCAATCTAGCACATAATTGCTTGGAAGGTGAAATACCCCGCTGCATTACTCTACTGCACAATGCGCGCATTATCAATCTGTCTCATAATCGTTTTCACGGTGGACTGCACAAAGAATTTGGCATTATGCCTCATCTGGAGGAATTGTACGTACAACATAATCAGTTGAGCGGTACACTTTCACCAGAATTTGGAACAGAAGAAGGTGCGCACGTGCAGATAGGGCAAAAGGCGGCGCAAGAGCAGCAAGAACATAGAGCGCCACTACGCATACTTGATGCAAGCAATAATCAATTTACAGGGAGCATTCCGGTGGAATGGGGCAGTATGACAAAGCTCCAGTTCTTGAATCTTAGCCACAATCGTCTTGGCGGAGAACTTCCTGCCAGTATAGGCAAACTGGCAAAGTCTTGAGGTGTTGTTATTAAGTCATAATCGCTTTGAAGGTGTATTCCAAAGCATTATTGCACATCATCTGCAGGAATTGGGGCTTAACGCGAACATGTTCAAAGGAAGCTCGCCAGAAAGTATTGGACGTGCAGCACGCCTAAGGGTGCTACGGCTAGAACGCAATGCGTTTGAGCGTCTACCAGTATTTCTTGCACCACAGCGTCTTGATACGATGTGCGTTGATAGCAATCGCCTGGAGTTTGGTAGCTTAGAAGCCAATATTGGACACAGGTGTTTTGCTATGTAGGTCAGGATAGCATTGGTTGCCGCAGGCGCGATACCATAGTCCTTGCTGGAAGCCGACTTGTAATCTTCGGGTATTGGGGGAGAAGCCACAAGATATGAGTGGCTACGTAGCAGTATAGTGATACCGAGAGCAGCAGCAGCGACGCTTGTTCTTGAACACATCCAGCCATCGCAGAGTGGAACCTACGTATGCCGTGCTACTAACAGCCGTTTGCCAGAGTTAGTCAATATTACGCGTTCACTGGCAGTCATAGTTACTGGGTCAAATGTTGCACTGGAAGCCCCAGAGCTTATCTTTCCGCCACATAATGCCGAGAATATTGCTACCCGACCACGCCTTGTATGGAGTAGCGTTGATGGTGCCAAGCGCTACGAAGTTACTATTGCCCGTGATGCTCGCTTGGAGCATGTTGTTGTGCAGCGTATTGTTGCAGACTCTACAATGTGTCTTGTAGGTGCTAATGAAATGTTGGAACGCGGGGAACGATACTTTTGGTGTGTGCGAGCCTTGACTTTAGGGAATGTAGGTGAGCAGTCTTCTATTAGTCAGTTTCGTGTTGTACCTGTAGGAATGGATATTGCGATAAGTACGATTGATGCTGGACACAGTTCTATCGGTAACCACGCTATTGGGTATGGTGTCCTAGTCAATCTAGCTTCACGTGCTGTTACGCTTGATTCGGCACACATAGAGCGGAGCACTGTGTTTACCTTACTTGATAAAATACAAGGGCGATTAGAGCCAAATGCAGAGTTCGCAGTGCGGGTGCGCTTCGCCCCTGTACAATCGGGTCAGACAACAGCGACGCTACGTTTGTGGTATAATGATGGTCAGGAACGTCAGGAAGCATTTGTCAATGTTATACGTGGGCGTGGTGCTGCTTTGCGTGTGGATGATGTTATATTCGAAGCAGTACGTGTGGGTAAAACGGCTCTCAAAGCGCTTCGGATACTGAATCGTAGTGCATCGACGGTTATACTACGAGCTATGCATGTTCAGACACAAGGCCCAGGAGAACTTGGGCGGCAATCGGCGGCAATCTTTGGCATAGCATCAGATATGCGTAGCGATACGCTCTATGCTGGCGACACCATGTTTGTGCCGGTTCGTTGTTCGTCTCTTCGCGAAATAGATGCGCACGCCCGTATTATCGTACACTGGGAAGTTGACGGTGTGCGCGATTCGGTAGTAGCACGCCTCATTGCAACCGTGCGACTTGTTCATGCAGATAATCCCAGTGTCGTGGTTGGGATTCGTCCCAAAGTATATAATGTTCCACCCGGAACAACTGTTCCAATGGAAATGTTTGTTGCTGAAGGGAATCTTGAAGCTCTGGCACAAGCGGCAGTACCGTCTATTCGTGTGCCTGTAGCATTTGACCGAAGTGTTCTGCGTGAGCAGCAGAAAGCAGTGCACGCTCAATACGCATGCATCACACAAGTTATGGGGCTTGTAGAATACCAACACTGTGGGAGATGCATCGCACTGGTGCTATACTTGGCACATTTACAATGCAAGCAGTTGCAGGACAGCGTGATACGACGATATTGAAGATTGTAGGTATGGAATGGGAGAATTAAGGTACAGAGCGCCAAGTGTGAGAGCGAGGTGTCATTATCGAAGAGCCAATAGATGGGTATTCGTAGTACGACAATCGCAAGCAGGTGGCAGAGGCGTATGAGTGCTAATACGGGGTTACCACAGGCTGCTGTGGAAATTGTACGCCTACTACCAAATCCTGTACACAATGAAGAAGTTATAGTTGAGTATCATATGGCTCACGAAGGAAACGTGGAAATAGCGATTGTTAGTGCTAGTGGTGAAGAGCTTCGAAGAATAGCGCTTGGTCAGAAAGGGCAAGGGTCACATCGAGAACATGTGTCGCTGCGTGGTCTTGCATCAGGTGCGTATAGTGTTCTTGTCTGCTCTCAAGGACACACTGCTTCTTGTCTGCTTCATTGTACGCGGTAGCCTTACCTTTTGTGCTATTATGCAAGAGTTTCTTCGGGTGGGCGTTCGAGTAAGATGAGTCCTTGGGTCTGTTCGATGTAATACTGAATTTCCCAATCGCTGCGAAAAAGCACGACCTTGTGCCCGTGAGTATCGAAGGCATATGTGAGGCTGGAAGATGCAGGAAGCACATCGCTACCCAGCCAGCGTGTACGCGTGAATGGAAGACGCTCTAAGTGTACAGGCTCGTTATATTCGGATTCCATGCGCGCTTGAAAAACTTCGAGTTGTAGTTCTCCGATCGCTGCAACAAGGGGCGTGGGGCTGCCGTGTACATCGCTAAAGATTTGTATGACACCTTCTTCACCGAGCTGCTCTACTCCCTTACGGAAGGACTTGGAGAATGACCCTGCTTTCGGTACTACTTTTGCAAAAATCTCGGGGGCGAATCGGGGAAACTGTGGAATCTTGAAGTTTGGACCGCTAGAAAGAACATCGCCCACACGAAATATTCCCGGATTGGATAGACCAATCACATCTCCTGGAAAGGCTTCATCAATGACAGAGCGGTCTTGACCAAAAATTTGGAATGGATAATTGAGCTTAACCTCTTTCCCTGAACGCATGTGGTATGCTGCCATACCGCGCTCAAACTTGCCTGATACGATCCGAAAGAATGCAATGCGGTCGCGATGTGCTTTATTCATATTGGCTTGTATTTTGTACATAAAGCCAGAGAAAAAAGAAGCGCTAGGCTCGACAAAACCAAGCGACGTCTGCATACCCTGTGGTGGCGGAGCAAGCTCAATAAGGCGCTGAAGGAATGTCTCGACACCAAAGTTTGTAATTGCACTACCAAAAAAGACTGGTGTGATGCGCTCTGCAAGAAAGTCCGCTTGAGTAAATTCGGGGAGAGCAGTATCCAGCAGTTCTAAATCTTCGATAAGCTTTGCATGAGGAACTTCGCCCAGCAACGCGCGTATTTGCTCACTATGAATATCGACAAGCTGCAAAGGTGCTTTGAACATGCCACCCGTTGTACGTTCGAAGAAATGAAATTGCTTACTTGCGCGTTCATACACACCACGAAAGTCTGCTCCATCTCCAACAGGCCACGTCATTGGAATAGCAGTAATGCCAAGAACTTTTTCTACGTTGTCTAGCAGTTCAAAAGGGTTGAGTGCTGGGCGGTCAAGCTTGTTGATAAAAGTAATAATCGGTATGCCTCGGTCGCGGCATACCTTAAACAGCTTGATAGTTTGCTCCTCGACACCCTTTGCCGCATCGAGCAGCATGATCGCGCTATCTACTGCCATGAGAGTTCTGTAGGTATCTTCGCTAAAGTCTTGATGTCCAGGTGTGTCGAGAATATTAAGAATGTAGCCATCATACTCTACGCGAGCTGCACTTGATGACACAGAAATACCGCGTTGCTGCTCAATAGTCATCCAGTCTGAGACAGTTGCTTTGTGCTTGCCCACCATAACATTTCCTGCAGAGCGGATAGCTCCTGAGTAGAGCAGAAGTTTCTCTGTGAGTGTGGTTTTTCCTGCATCCGGGTGCGAAATAATTGCAAGTGTACGGCGGCGTGTAATTTCTTGCTGAATATCCATGGGTAGAAGTCGATAATGATGTTTGTGTAATGTTCTTATGATGCGAAAGATGTATGCTCTGCTGGTGCTTCGAGTGATTCTTGTGCGGCGAGCTTTGCTGTCAGCCAGTCGTTAAAAAACATCATGAGGCTGGCTGTTATAGGGACAGCAAGAAGAAGTCCAGCAATACCCCAAAAATGACCAAATATCAGCAGTGCTGCAAGGAGAACAAGAGGATGTAATCCAATTCGCTGACCAACAATACGTGGTTGTAAGAAGTAATTGTCTAAGAAGTGTAGACCGAGTACTGTTGCGGTAATAATACCGCACGAAAAGAGAATTGCATCACCTGAGCTGACTACAACAACGGTAATAAAGCCGATAATAATGCTCACAAGCATGCCAAAGTATGGAATTGGGTTGAGCAAACCACACACAGTTCCTATAACACCAGCATACGGGATATTGAATACGAGAAAGATAATGCTCGATGCTGTAGCGATAAGTATAGAAGCAATTGCCTGACCACCGATGTACGCTTTGACGATGCTGTTGATGCGATACAGGTCGAAAAGAAGTTTTGCTTGGTTGCCGCTTAGAACGTTGATAACAAACGCTTTGATTTTATCAAAGTCTTTGGTGAAATAAAACATCAGGATTGGTGTCAGAATGATATTCATGACCTGAGTAAAGACATCGGAGAGGCTGCTCAAAAAAGCAAGTAGTGTCCGCAGAATGAAGTTGAATGAGCCTTCTAAGCGAGGAATAAGCTCGCGCTGAATGAGCTCGCGTGTTTGCGGTGAATTCAAGCCATAGCTCGACAGTAAACGAAAGAACTGCTTGCTCTCTAGATATGCTGTTGCACGGTTGATGAGAGACGAAAGTTCGCGGATAATGTCGTTCAATTGCGCGAGAATAATTGGAAAGACAAAAACAACAATAGCAGCAACGAGGCTAATAAATCCAAGCACTAAGAGCCCTGCTGTGAGCCATCGTGGAAATTTCCTCTTACCAAGAAAAACGACGATTGGCTCAAAAAGATATGCAAAGGCAAAAGCGACGAAGAATGGTGCCAGAAGTGTGCCTATTTCACGAAAAAGCCATGCTGCGAAAGTTAAGCACAGAAGAACTATCATGCGCTTAACATGCACAGATTCATTGCGAAATGGGAATAATAGAAAAACTGAGGAAGCAAACAACACAAAAGGATTGGCAGCGAGCTGTGTCATGACAAGAAACGATCCGTAAGCAACGAAAAATGCCGCTGCAATGAGAAAGACAAGAAATGGGGAGCTAGGAAGATTTTTAAGAAGGTTCATTAGGAAAGCACAATCTACATTTGCAAAGACAGTACTTACGCTATCGAGTGTGCTCTGTATAAGCCCGATGTCTTGATGGTGGGAGGCAAATAATTTCTAGTGTAGTAGCTTGACGTGTAAGTATGTCTATGTATGAACGAAAAAATGCGGCGTTGAGAGTCATATGCTACTACAACGCCGCATGAATTATCACTATTGTTCTATGCTGCTGGCTCTGCTATGCAGTATTCGTTGAATAGTTCTTTGAGTGCCTCAGCAATGGTTTCCGGCATTCGACCTTCGATGTGATGGCGATGAATAACGGCAACAGGCTGGCCATCACGAAACAGTGCCATAGAGGGAGATGAAGGAGGAATTCCCGGAAGGTAGTGTGTGCGAAGGTGTTGTGTTGCTTCAACGTCCTGACCAGCAAAAACGGTAGCGAGTCGGTCGGGTAGTATTTTATTCTGCAAAGCCATTGCCACAGCCGGACGAGCACTGCCAGCGGCACAGCCACAAACAGAGTTTACAACGACAAAGGTTGTTCCCGGCTGCGACAGTACACTATCCACATCTGCTGGTGTCAGCATTTCTGTGAACCCGATGCGGGTGAGCTCATCGCGCATTGGTTGAACAAGCAGAGGGTCGTATGGCATATCAATCCTTAGTTTGGTGGGAAGAAGACTACTGATGCACAGTAGTTTGTGGAAATGCAGTATAAGTTTGTGGAAATGCAGTATACACTGCAACACAAAATTAGTAAGAAAGTGGTGAATGTTGATAAAATTTCTTCGTCCAAGTTCTGAGTTCGCATAAAACTGCAGAGTGTGATAGCGAGTATCTGGTTTACGTCCGTATCCTACTTTTCGCTCTTGTCTGCCTTATCATTTTTGCTTAGGATACTGGCAACAGCAACACGATTGACACGAACACGGACATTATCAGCAATTTGTACGGTGAGTGTATCAGGTTCAACACTCGACACTGTTCCATGAATGCCTGATGAAAGCACAATTTTATCTCCCTGTTTGAGGCTTTCCAACATCTTTTTGTGTTCATCTTCACGCTTTTTTTGGGGGCGTAGAATCATGAAGTAAAAAATTGCCATGATGGCACCAAATGTAACAACTGTTGAAAGGAGCTGAGCTGTTGGGTCGGCACCTTGTTGTGGTGCCATAGCAAGGGGGAATGGAATATGCATATTGTTAGGTGCTAGTGGATAAAAACGCTCTAGTAGAGTGATATCGCACGATATCAGTCGGTAGTTGTATGCCTCTATCAAGGTGTATGATTATCGGGTGGTGGCTTTTCAAAGCTAAGTTCTTGCATACTTAAGCCACCCTCGATAGACTGAATATTGATTTCGTCGGTATGATGATCAGTATCAGATTGTTGGGAAGATGAGGGGTGAGTAGGCTGAGTGCCAGATGTACGTCGTATAGGCTTAGTAATAAGCCTGCGGCGCGGGGGAAATAGTCGCTGGTCGCTTGGATCCTGATGAACAATGCCGAGACCTACTGAGGCAAGTATAGTAGCTCCAGCGGACATCTGTATATCGCCACGCACGAGCATTGGTGCCAGCTCACTACTGTGGAGATTGAGGGCATGGTATGCACCAATTTGCCGCATACCTTCGGCAAGTTCTTTCAGGGTCATGCCTGTTGTTCCAGCATCAGGGTCGGTTGGGTCAGCTGTAACAAAGTACAGTGTAGTTCCCTGAGAGTTTGTCCCGATAGCCGTGCGAGGAAGCTTTTGTGCGATGAAGTCATATCTCGTACTACCTTCTTGGATTGCCTCATGCTTAGGAATACCGTTGCGTACAAGGCGTGGTGTACCACTCAGCGCATGAATGAAGGGAATATGAGAGTACACGTTGGTGCGAAAGATGAGAGATACCTTATCGCCCGGACGTGGTAGTTCACTTTCATCAATATTTCGCCCAAACGAAATAACGACACCATTGCGTGGTATACTAACGATGCCTGTATCTATCTCTACAACACGGCAGGGGATTTCTTCGTTGATAGCAGGTGGCGAAGCATAGAGCAGTACTGCCTTGTACAAAGGGCGTTCGGCGGCAAACATACGGTGCTGTATATCATGAGAACGGCGTATTTGGCTCAATGTTGGTGCTTCATCCGTTGGTACGTAGGGAGGAAGTACCTTTGCCTTTTGGGGCTTAAACTTTGACGGGAGAGGAGAGACAACCGCTAGCTCGGATTTCTCAAGGATAATACTCGGTGAAACAGGAACTTCTGTGCCAGCGTAGCGATTATAGAGAACGACGCCGTTAGCACTTGTACGGTTGTTAACTGTTTCGATTGGAAAGCTTGTCTCACGGGTGCGCAGCGTTGCAGTGATAGTAAAACGCTCAATATATAGACGATTTTGGCGATCGAAAAAGCACGACGACCAGCTCTTATGTTGCGCCATTTCAACAACTTCGCCGTGCATCACAGTATGCCCAAGCGGCGTCTTATAATACGGATGCCAGAAGTTAGCACTCATCATTGCTTGGAGCGCTCCCGGTTTCAGGGAGTCAGCGTGTTGTGCTATAGACGATAGTGGTGCCAGACCGCGCAGGATATTATGAGCTTTCCATACACCAATCCCAACATTCGGTTTTGTCCTATCAACTTCGATAACATGGATAGAATGCTTGCTACCGGTGCTGATAATATAGTGCTTATAGCGAACACCGGGCATGAGCTCCTCGTCGCGCAGAGTTTCATGCCAAATTTCCGAAAAAGGCTTCATTTGCTGGGGCATAGTACCGAGGTTAGTACTGCGTACGACGTACCGACGCGATGCTGAGCGCCGACGTGATAGCGTGTAGCGATACGACTTTGCGCGACGGTTGGGACGGTTATATGTGGGGTGAGCTATGCGTGTGGCACGCTTTGCGCGCGCTGAAGTGGCACGACTCGGTGCAAGCAACCGTGAATACTGATACTGTCCATGCAATCGTTTTTTTCGTGCTGCTACTTTTTTCTTAACTATTGTTGCGGAGAATCTTGCGGGAAGACGTGTGTACAAACGACTTTTGCGGTTCTTATGTGGTGGTACTAAAGGTGATGTGTTGCGTTGTAAGGAGTAAGCGTGAGGAGCATGGAATTGTTGGAGTCTGTTTGATACGCTAGCACTTGGTGATAGCTGCTGTTGAGGAGAAATGAGGTTGGAAATGCAGCGGGCATGTAGGGTGTAAGAGACGATACAAGCGACCCAACAACATACTGCGAGAATATGAGTACAGGCACGATTATTCATAAGACCGAGCATATAATGGCTATTGTGAGAAGCAACTATACACGACGCGAATCTTCCCTGTGCTCCAAAGAACGAATACGCGTCATGGAACTTGATGGCTGTTCGCGAAACATACTACGTAAGTAGCGCAAGTTATAGGGGAAAATGACAGAGCGATTGAGATTGGTAACGTAGTTAATCTTGTGCTCAAGGTCGTAGCGAGGGAGTACACGTGATGTCCACCATAGCTCTCCAAAAAATGACCCTAGGAGATAGGCAAGGAGACTAACTGCAAAGTAGGTCATTGCTACTACTATACCGACGGTAAACCATTGTGCAAGAATAAGAGCCAGCGCTATAGTGAGTGCAAGACAAAAGGATTCGATTGTATCACCTAGCAGA
Source organism: Candidatus Kapaibacterium sp. (assembly GCA_025055035.1). GTDB lineage: Bacteria > Bacteroidota > Ignavibacteria > Kapaibacteriales > UBA4661 > PH2015. The sequence continues at coordinate 1,213 of JANWZB010000062.1, read as the reverse complement.
CGTTTAGTGTCATGTTGTCCCATAGTACGACGTTTTTCTCGTAGTTGGGCAAGGAGCCATGCCCCAGCAAAGACAAGAGGAACAAGCTCTACAGAACGGATGAGCGACGTTGATTGCAGTAGTCCTACTGCAAGAATGCCCTGAAGAGTACTAAGAGCAATGTACTCAACAAGGCGCTGGCGACGCTTCATATCATGTAGACGTTTAACATCGCGGGCGGTCAGTGTGGCGTCGTATTGAGAAACATGATGCCTGCTGTCTGCCCTTCCTCTAGTATCAGAAGTAGCTTGGTGCGACACAGAGTCGAAGAATGTATCATGCGAACGTTACAATGCAATGCGGCAGGTAAAAATATACGACTTTCTTGAGATTATGCAAGCTACAAAATTAGGCAGGCACAATGACCGCTGCGCATAATTAGGATAGCGTGTATTTGAGACAACAATCCAACAATACTGAAGAGCTAAGCACACTTACGTTGGTGTATTACGATAAAGCTCCTTTCGTGCAAATGCTGCTGCAATTCGTATTTTCCATGCTTCTACTTCTTCGTGTATGACAGAGCGAATATCTTGCACGAAGCCGTATGGCTGTGTACGCAGGAATTCTTTTACAGTTGCATATAGACTATCGTGAACAAAGCGTTCTCTTGGTAGAGATATGCCTTGATCTAGTGCTATGTGTATGTGGTGAGCAACTGTTGAAATAGGCAGTCTATGTCGCTGTGCTACTTCCTCAATGCTGTAACCAGAAAGAAGCATGCGAATACTTTGCTGGATGCCGTGGGGTAAGTGCTCAAGGGGGTTGTGTTGTTGTGCAGTTTGTTGGCGTACATACGTGCGTACTATATCTAGCAGTCGTGGTGCACAGCGATATATGAAAATGTTACTGGAATACTGAAGTTCTCGCGTAATGTCATACATCGTACGAGGCAACTTGTTCACAAGTGTAACAAGGGATGTATCGTCTATAATGATGTGCGGGGGAATGCGATACAGCGATGCAATATCAAACATCAGGCGTCGAGCTTGATGTAGAAGGTCTGGATATATGCAGGTAGGTGCTTGAGTGTACATGTCGAGTGGAAGTGGTTCTGGTATCGAAGGAATTTGTGCAGCACCGAGTGGGGTCAGAACAAAGCGTGGAAAGCGTTCGTCAGTAATTTCAAGCCACTGAGCACTGAGGCAGTACTCTATACTATCGTAAATTTCCT
>JANWZB010000061.1 GCA_025055035.1 Candidatus Kapaibacterium sp. | reverse complement strand
CATCTTGCTTTTTGCCAAATACTGAGCTAAAGATATCCGAAAATCCGCTTGAAGACTTGGCATATGTGTTTTCTTTGGTCTGGGAAAAGAATTCTCTATGACTTTTCCCTGCACCACTCCCCGCAGTGGATCCAGAAGAGCGCTGTCCAGCGCCAGAAAATCCCCCTGTAAATCCAGCACCAGAGGAAAAGCCTGAAGAACGGTGATTTGAACGGCGCTGCGAGTATGCTGAACTGCTAAACCCTTCGCCAAACGGAGTGCTCTGAAAGCGCTGCCAATTCATACCATAGCGGTCGTATCGCCGACGCTTGTCAGCATCGCTCAGAACTTCATATGCCTCATTAATTTCTTTGAATTTGCGCTCCGCTTCTGCATCATTTGGGTGTGTGTCTGGGTGATACATGCGCGCTAACGAGCGAAATGCCTTCTTGATTTCATCAAGTGATGCTGTGCGTGGTACACCCAGAATGCGATAATAGTCTTTAAAGTCCATGATGATAGGGCAAAAATTAAAAATTTATGGAGTGTTGCAGCCGATAGGCGCAAGTCTTCGGCAAATGCAATATCTTGATGTTGTATGGAGAATACATCAAATTCCATGCTACACTTTTTTCACCACACTATGTTTGGTCTGTGGTGTTCTACATCAAGTATCCAAGTAGTCTGAAGCGCACCACTATTCTAGTAGCGAAATTTCTTCCTCCAGAAGTTGCCGTGAGTACATGTCTGCATAAACACCACCGTGTGCAAGAAGTTCCTCATGCGTACCATGCTCAATAATCATGCCGTTGCTGAGCACAAGAATTACATCTGCATGCTTAACTGTGGAGATACGATGGGCAATAATAATACTTGTGCGAGACGCCATAACACGCTTCAAAGCATGCAGAATTTTTTCTTCTGTTTCGGTATCAACAGCTGATAGCGCGTCATCGAATATAAGAATGCGCGGTTGACATAAGATTGCACGAGCAATAGCGGTACGTTGCTTTTGCCCACCAGAAAGGGTAATGCCTCGCTCACCTACGAGCGTCGTATACCCTTGCGGGAAGTGTTCAACATTTTCGTGCAATTGTGCAATCACACTTGCTTGTATAATTTCATCCACCGACGCCGAAGGCTTGCCAAAACGAATATTGTCGGCGATTGTCATGGAAAACAGGAAGGACTCTTGAGGAACAAGCGCGATATTTGAGCGTAAGACTCGAAGGGGTATTCGACGAAGTGGTACACCATCTATCAGTATTTCCCCGTGTGTTACATCGAAGAGTCGAGGAATCAGATGGACAAGCGTTGATTTACCACTTCCTGTTTCACCAACAATTCCAACACATTGACCTGCCGCAACACGAAACGAGATTCCACAGTCTTCCGAACCAAGCACAAAAGGAAGATTGTTCGCATATCGCATCCGCACATTGCGAAATTCAATATCCCCACGAAGCTCTGTGATTGTAGAGTCGGTTTCTTCGCTGTCGGTAATCTCAGGAACTTCATCGAACACACGTCCTAAGCGTCGTGCCGATGCTGCAGCACGCTGGACAAGATTTGTTACCCAACCGATAGCAATCACAGGCCAAATGAGTTGGTTCAGATAAATGAAAAATTGCGTTACGTCTCCAATCGTTGCTTGCCCATGCATCACAAGATACCCTCCTACACCCAGCACGAGAACCTGCGAAAGCCCAATCAAGCTCATCATCAGCGGCATCATGCTCGCCTCAATCCGTACTAGTGACATCATCCTGTTACGATAGTCCTCCGCCATACTAGCAAATGCAAGGATCTCATACTCTTCGCAGCCATATGCACGAATTACTCGCACGCCCGATAAGTTTTCTTGGGCTTGGGTTGTCATCTTCGCATAGTGGTCTTGCGCAGCTTTAAACAGTACATGCACTCTTGCACCAATGCGGTACACACCATACGACACAAGCGGCATAGGCAATAGCGCGGCAACTGTAATGCTTGGTGAGAGTGTTATCATCATCGAGAGCGCAAAGATGAATGTTGTCAGCGTGTTCGCGGAATACATCACTGCCGGACCAATGAATTCGCGCACCGCAGCAATATCGTTGGTGGAGTATGCCATAAGCTCACCTGTTGGGGTGCGCTGAAAGTACCCTAATGATAGCCGACTCAAGGCTTGTACAACGTCCGCACGAAGCTCGTATTCAATCTTCCGGGATGCAACTATGATGGTTTTCCGCGTTAAAAACATGAAAAAGCCACTTCCTGCTGTGAGAGCAAACATCAATCCGATATGCAGCGCTATGTCGTGGGTACTCAGCGCTTGTACAGCACGACTTCCTGTAATAGCATCTATCGTTGCTCCTACAACACGCGGTAGCGATGTTGAGCAGATATTTGATATCGTAACAAAGATAAATCCAAGTACAAACATCCATTTGTACCGAACAAAATATGGCTTCAGTCGCAGTAGTTCTTTCATACAGCTGCGTATCTAGGCAGTGAGTGTAACACTTGATGATGCTGCATTTGTTAGCCGATTGCAAGATTACTCTCTTCGCTTGCGAGTATCAGTCTATTCATCAAGACGATACATATCGCGCCATCAGTATTTGAAACACCGCAAAGCAGAGGGCTTTACATGGTATAAAAAACACACAGGAGACAAATACAAGCCGCTGGGCAAATTAGCGGAATTTTTGGCAGAAAGCAACAGCTTTCGTAGTAATGTATTTACGACTCAATACAATCGCTTGTAGGCTCATTGCGTTTATATAGCTTGGAGCCTACTTTTCTCCTTTCGATGTTTCTATTGCTTCCCGAAGCAGCACTTGAGAAGAAGCACTTACAGAGCGTTTTTTCCGCAGCCATCGGACTACAAAGAGGGAAGATACAAAAAATACTATCACGTACCACAAGCGCACACACCAAAGAACTAGCTCCTCAAAACCTTGCCAGCTCTCGTCGAAAGCGGTCTTCAAACGCTTACTAAATGAACTTTGAGAATGCGCGAAAGACTCTACGAATGTTATGTCGATCTGGCTATATTGAATACGCCCCGAGAGAGCGCGAAACTGTGCTTCTCGCGCCTCAATATCAGCACGTACAGAAGCAAGTTTCTCTTGCACAGCGAGAACATCACTAACTGTACGTGCTTGCTTCAGAATCGTCAAGTACTGCTGCTCTAGCTGGCGTGCTGATGCTAGCCGTGCCTCTGTATCAACATACTCGACTGTTACATCATGCGCCGTCATGCTTTTCTCTACCACCTTCTCTGCAATATCCTCCAGCGCAGTAAGTAGACTATCAAGACGTTCAGCAGGAACACGAAGCTGCATCATGCACACTATTCTATCGTCAGCATAGACGCTACGATGCTCCGACGCTATCATACCGCCAGCACCCTGCACAACCAAAACTATCGCGCGTACTGCTGAATCAAGAGACCACACACGCAGAGTTAGTCGCGCCGTCCGAACAATGTTTGTCACTAGTTCTTCTTTCCACTTTTCGTTGGCTTGTATATTCTCTACGCTAGCAGTAGAAGCGTGTGGCATCTGTCCGCTATTCTCAACGCGCTCGTCAGCACATGCAAGAACTACAGATGCAATACCACTACAGACCAGAACAACTACAACTAGCCTCGATGTACTACAGCACTTTTTCACTACCATAACTAACACAACTTCGCATAGTGCATAAAGCGAGAAATTCACTTCACCGAATGACCATCAACGGCAATGATATTGTGCTTCCGCCAGTACGAACAACACAAATGTATGAGCCAGTATGAGCAATATTACACGGGAGAGCATGAACCCCTGCTGGAAGCACAGCGTTCCAAACTTGTTGATACAGACGTCCTTCAGTACTAAACAGTGCTACATCAACATGCGCTGAAGAGCGTAACTCAAACTGTACAACGCTTGTTCCACGCGATGGATTAGGTGTGATTGACACGGGTTGCCCATGTGCTTGACGCACGAATGCATCGTACACATGCGTTGCACGAGCCTGAATAACGCCCAGTGGTGCAATGCGCTCGCCTAGAATTGCCCTGGTTTCTTGCTCCGACGCACCAAACCATGCCTGAAGAACATTTGCATACACACGGCGATAATCATATTGATACTGCAAATCACCGTTGTTATTCAAATTCACCAAATCAAACGGGTTTCCAAAAACATTTGCATTCACACTATTACCAAAGACAAACTGCACTGACGCTGCGCCATGATCAGTCCCAAGAGAACCGTTTTCTTGCGGTCTGCGCCCGAATTCAGAAATAGTCATACCAATCACACGGTCGGCAAAGCGCTGCTGAAGAGCATCTTGCATAAATTGCATAATGCCTGTGGCGAGTGTATTCAAGAGGCGAGGATGTATGCCGCTCCCATCGGGCTGCTGCTGAAGCACATGTGTATCGAAGCCATTCAAGTACACCAAATACACTTTTGATTGCAGCCCCCCGGAAATGAGCCGTGCAACTGCTCTTAGCTGTTGTGGGAAACCACTTGCATACTCTACTGTATTTCTTCCGCGCTCAAACGCTTGCTTGAGGAGCTGTGAATATGTGTCAGACTTTTGAGCAATCATGCGAATATAGGCGTATTCCTGCGCAAATACCGACCCATCAGCTGGGGGAATATCATCGGGAGTTAATCCTCGACCAAGCTGGAAAAATTGTTCAGGGTCTGCAAGCGCAATACCCATATCACCACGCCTCTCGTCCTTAAGCAGCATCGAGAGCGTTCCGCCGATCTGGACACATAGGGGGTAGTCAGGAATATTGCTCATTGACGGTGCATACATTCTTGCCATTGCGCGTCCAATCCATCCATCTGTTAGCTCTGCCGTTGGCAACGATGTGTTGATGCCAGACAGCCAAATGTCTGTAGAGCGGAAGTGAGAAAGATTGGGATTCTCGTATCCCACTCCCTGCACAATTGCTAAGCGACCGTCTTCGTACAGCTGTTTGAAACCACCGTAAGGAACACCATTTGTTAGCGCTGGATGAAGATATACACGCGACCCAAAGAGCCGCGTTGCTTGTTCTTTGCGAATACCAAGAGTTGGTCGCATACGATAGTAGTTTGGATCATCAACAGGAATCACGGTATTGAGTCCATCATTGCCTCCAAACAGCTGAATAACAATCAGGATGTTGTTTGTATTTTGAACATCTGCACCAAACTTGTCTGGCGACATTGCCAGAAGTGGCATTCCACCGAGCATCTGCGCAGAGACGCCAAGAGCTGCTACCCCAGTCACTGCCTGTATAAATGAGCGGCGTTTCATACGGGGTGTTGTCGGGTAATAATGTTGAGGGTACGGATGTTGCTTCATACTGAGACGTTTGGAGGATTTCATAGTGCTCTGCTGCGTAAATGTGAGACAAACACTACACCGTATCATGGTGCATGGGTCCTTTCGTTGCAAGTGTCATGCCAAACCAAACCACACTCTAGCTCTTTCTTCCCCTACACATCTACACATACTTCACTACACATACTTCGCGATGTGGACAGCTTATACGTACTATCGCTTGTATACAATTGTACCCCCAGAAATTGTGTAGAGCACCTGCACCGCTCGCAGCCGCTCTGCAGGTATGGTCATAATATCTTCATTCAATACAACGATATCGGCAAGCTTTCCAACTTCCAGGCTTCCTTTCATTTGCTCCTCAAACCCCGCAAATGCGGCATAAATTGTCATTCCGCGTAAAGCTGTTTCTCGCGTCAGACGCTGATCAGGCTGGAAGCCGCCTTCTGGCTTATTGTACGCATCTTGTCGTGTTACTGCCGCATGAAACCCATAGAGAGGATGTATGTCCTCGACAGGAAAATCGCTGCCAAAGGCAATAATTCCGCGCTGCTCGTATAGGTCGTTGTATCGGTATGCCCTTGTTATGCGTTTATTTCCTAAGCGCTCAACCGCCCAGTGCATATCCGACGTACAGTGCGTCGGTTGTACAGAAGGAATAATGCCATATTCGCGAAACTTCCCAATATCCTCGTCTGCCACGATTTGTGCATGCTCGATACGCCAGCGTTTGTTACGCTGCACAGTACGTGCTTCTGTACCCCCTATGTACTGACCATAGAGTTTCAGAATTAAGCGATTTGCTGAATCACCGATGCAATGGGTATTAATTTGAAACGGTGTAGTGCTTATGCGACGAATAAAACTGTCCATCCATGCTGAGTCAATTGTCAGGAAACCCTGCGTCGAAGGATTATCGCTGTACGGCTCAAGCAGGCAAGCACCACGCGAGCCAAGCGCTCCATCGGCAATCACCTTGAATGAGCGCACAGACAAGTACTCGGTCTGTATAATTCCTTCTCTGAGATAGCGCTCAATATTTTCTTCCGTGGGAGTGAGCATTGCATAGACACGAATGTGCAGACGTTTCTGTGCATAGAGACGCTTGTAGATTTCAACAAGCTCATGCGAAATACCTGCCTCTGCAACACTTGTTAGCCCCACAGCAAAGCATCGTTTCTCTGCCATCAGGATTGCCTCTTCCTGTTCTTCGGGTGTTGGACTTGGAATGCGCATATACACTCTGTCCATAGCTTTATCCAACAGGATGCCCGTCAGACGCCCATTGATTTTCTCGACTAATCCCCCATTGACACGTGTTGTAGAGTCAATTCCTGCAAGTGCCAGTGCCCGCGAATTTGCTAGCAATGCGTGCCCATCTACACGCGTCAGGCATACGGGAACGTCGGGAAAGAGAGAATCCAATGGCTCTTTTGTCGGAAAACGCTTATCTGCCCAGTCGTTCTGATTCCATCCACGCCCAATAATCCACCGCTTATGCGGGTATGCTCGACGATACGCTTTCAATCGCTCCAGTACTTCGTTGTATGAGCGTGTATTCCGCAGATCTGCATACTGCAACGACATGCCATAGCTATAGAGATGTGCATGTGCATCGTAGAAGCCCGGATACACGTATTTGCCACGCAGATTGAGCATCTGAGGCGCTTTCCAGCGAGCAAGTATCTCTCTCGATGTTCCAACAGCAACGATACGCCCATGACGCACAGCAAGCGCCTCAGCACACGAAAAATCTCTATCAACCGTATAGATGCGGGCATTATACAGTATCATGTCGGCAGAATCCCGTGTATGAGCACACAATATCACAAGATTCCATCCACACAGGAGTTGCCATAGAATATGTTTGCAATACATCGCCGTGCGTATACCATATAGGCAGATTGTGATGAAGTAGGAAGTATACAGCAATAGCATTATACCTGCACACAGAAGCATGTGCAGCAACAATTCAAGTCATGTGTTTTGTATTGTGCTAGACTCTCCACGCTCAGGATGGACTGCTATACTGTTACTAGTATTCTGCCTTGTGCTGATGTCCCAGAGTCTGAGCTTATTTTTGCGTGCTTCAGCAAGTGGAATGAGTGTTTTATCCGTTTGGCGTTGGGCGTAGCTTGTACGCAGTTGTTCGTATTCGCCTCTAATCTCTCTGCTAAATTGTTCTGCTGTTTGAGGATTGATGAGACTACCTGCTACAGGAACAGCACGGCTTGCATCGAGCACGTGCACTACTGTACCTTCGTACTGTGGTGCAATTTTTACTGCGGTGTGCGTACGCGATGTAGTCGCACCACCGATCAGGAGTGGCTGTTTCATACCTCGCCGTTGCATCTCTTTGGCAACATGCACCATTTCATCAAGGCTTGGCGTAATCAAACCCGATAGCCCGATAATATCAACATGCTCTCGCACAGCAGTATCCAAAATTTTTTCTGCTGGTACCATCACTCCTAAATCAATCACCTCGTAGTTATTGCAGGCGAGCACAACGCCGACGATATTTTTGCCGATATCATGCACATCGCCTTTGACTGTAGCAAGGAGAATCTTCCCATTGTTCTGCTCTACTGTACCATTGCAACGTTTTTCCTCCTCCATGAAAGGAAGCAAATATGCAACGGCTTTTTTCATCACCCGCGCAGATTTTACTACTTGCGGAAGAAACATTTTCCCTTCACCGAATAGGTCGCCGACAACATTCATGCCATCCATGAGTGGTCCTTCAATGACAGCAAGCGGTTTGCCATACTTCAAGCGTGCTTCTTCCGTATCTTCCTCAATAAACTCCGTGATACCTTTAACGAGCGCATGTTTCAAGCGTTCTTCCACAGGAGCAGAACGCCATGACAGGTCTTCTTTATCGGCAGCCTTGCCACCACCTTGTGCTTTTATGCGCTCGGCAAGCTCTACCAAGCGCTCAGTAGCGTCACTACGGCGATTCAGTAACACATCTTCGACAGCCGTGCGCACGTCTTCAGGAATTTCGTCGTATACATCTATTTGTCCAGCATTGACGATACCCATATCCATACCAGCTTTAATAGCATGGTACAGGAATGCAGTATGCATCGCACGCCGCACAGGTTCATTACCACGAAATGAGAACGAAATGTTCGACACTCCCCCTGATACTTTTGCATAAGGTAAGTGCTGCTTAATCCAATGCGTCGCGCGGATAAAGTCGAGTGCATACGTATTATGCTCTTCGATACCTGTTGCAACTGTGAGGATATTCGGGTCGAAGATGATATCTTCGGGCGGGAAACCAACTTCTTGGGTTAAAATGCGATAAGCACGCTCACAAATTTCGATACGCCGCTCGAAAGTATCTGCTTGCCCTTGTTCGTCGAATGCCATCACAATCACAGCCGCACCGTATTGCATGATTTTGCGGGCATAGCTTTTGAACCTTTCTTCGCCTTCCTTCAGTGAAATGGAGTTAACAATACCCTTACCTTGCACACACTGCAGCCCTGCTTCAATCACACTCCACCTCGAAGAATCAATCATAATCGGCACTCTAGCAATATCTGGCTCGGAAGCAATCAGGTTAAGGAACGTTTTCATCGCTGCCTCGGAATCCAACATACCTTCATCCATATTCACATCAATGATTTGTGCACCATTCTCTACCTGCTGTTTCGCTATTTCCAATGCCTCTTCGTACTTACCTTCTGTAATCAGTTTTGCAAACTTCGCTGAGCCTGTAACGTTCGTACGCTCACCAATATTCACAAAGTTTGTTTGCGGGGTTATTTCAAAAGCTTCCAAGCCCGAAAGGCGCATATATCGTGGTCGTACAGGCGGCTTGCGTGGAGGGATATCTTGCACGGCATCAGCAATTGCCCGAATATGATCAGGTGTTGTACCACAGCATCCACCGAGAATGTTCACAAAGCCAGACGTAGCGAAATCGCGAGCGAACGACCCCATGCGCTCGGGCGTTTCATCATAGCCACCCATAGCATTAGGTAAGCCAGCATTTGAATATGAGCTTACAAAACACGTCGCTACACGGCTCATTTCCTCGATATACGGACGCATTAAATCCGGACCTAGCGCACAATTCAAACCAACAGCGAGTAGATTTGGAGCATGGCAAACCGAGTTCCAAAATGCCTCTGTTGTTTGCCCCGACAATGTGCGTCCGGACATATCTACAATTGTACCAGAAATTATCACGGGCATATGCCGCCCTCCCGCCTGAAAGTACTCGGCAACTGCATAGATTGCCGCTTTGCAGTTAAGCGTGTCGAAGACAGTCTCGATGAGCAGTATATCTACGCCACCATCAGCTAAGCCACGTATTTGCTCGCTATACGCTCCAACAACAGCATCCCATGTGATAGCACGGTATCCAGGATTGTTCACATCAGGCGAGAGCGAGAGCGTTTTGTTGAGCGGACCAATAGCCCCAGCAACAAATCGCGGCTTTGCAGGATTGCGAGCAGTATAGTCATCGGCTGCTGCCCGTGCAAGACGTGCAGCAGCAACGTTCAGCTCATACGCCATATCCTGCATTTGATAATCTTCCTGAGAAATGCGCGTAGAATTGAACGTGTTTGTTTCAATAATATCTGCTCCTGCCTCTAAGTACTGACGGTGAATGGCGGTAATCACATCCGGCTGGGTAATGCACAGCAAATCGTTGTTGCCTTTGAGGTCATGGGGATGATGACGGAAACGCTCGCCACGAAAGTCTTGCTCTTGCAGACCGTAGCGCTGAATCATCGTACCCATTGCACCGTCTAGAATCGCAATGCGTTCTTGCAGTATAGAATAGAGTGGATGTTGAGATATGTGAAACGTGGTGCTCATAGTAGGGCAACGATAGACTACGTACTCATACAGAGTAGTGTACTTGCACTACAAATTGCTGTAAAACGGACTATACACTGCTCTTAGCTTTCTTTTTAGAGTATGAGTCGACCGACGATAATGCCACAGCGTGCAAGCGCATTCTCAGTCCTTATTCAAACAGCCCCTCATCACGATGTAGGAGAAGAATGGCGCTATGTGGAACGACAACATATTTCTTATCATTGAACCGTAGCTCAATCGCATATTTCTTCAAATAGATGGCTAAATCGCCTGTGCGCGCTTGGAGAGGAATATACTTAACCTGCTCGTCAGTTTTTTGCCATGGCTCTGCGTCGTCGGTTTTAGGCACTGCATAGCCTGGTCCGACTTTCACAACGTAGCCTGTGGAAGCCTCGTCTTGCCCTTCTACTCCAGGAGGAAGAATAAGTCCCGCTTTAGTCTCGCTTTCCTGTGAACGGGGCTGAATCAGAACACGGTCGCCTACAACAATCAGCTGCTCAGCAATATTGAGTTCTAAGTCCAACATGAATAAACGGTATGAGAAACACGTATGAGTTTAGAAGTGCGAATATACCTTATTTTCGCGCATTCCGCAACGATGTAATAACAATACGGCGTCCAGTCGTATCAACACGATACACGATACGCCATGTTTGATACGCATATTCATACTCGCACACAGCAGCATCACGTACACGAATACGTCTGTACGGGTGTGGAAATGGGTCGAGTGCCAATGCAATGTACGGCACACAGTTTCACTAAGAGCTGGGCACTCGCATAGCGCCTGCTCCAACTGCGCAAGGGCTTGTGCAGTGTATTCACAAACAAATGACTCTCCTGCAATATCGTCGAGCCACCCTACACACGAGGTAGGAAAGGCATCATACGTTGGGATGTATGGCTTAATATCGAGTACAGGCGTAGCATCAAGCATATCGCAATCAGTAACCGCTAGAATTCTTCCCTGTATCGACAATAATCGCACTACCGACAGACCAAGAGGATTCGGACGATAGGGCGCTCGCGTAGCAAATACTCCACGTTTCACTCTACCATGCGGTGGTAGTACTTTTGGCTTCCATGATGACTTTCCCATCCGAACATTCCGATGGAATACGTAGAGTACCCAAATCCGTTCAAACCCTTCAATATCCGAGAGTGCTTGCTCAAAATTGCGGTGTGGAAACAGCGTGATAGTAGGATTACCCATCTTACTACCAACACCAATACTTGTGGGCATACTTGTGCTTGATATGGAGCGTCGTACTTGCGCTGGAAGTTCGGTGACACAATTCCTATTGGTTCAAATGTGTAGCTCTGCGTTTCGGACACTGTATTACTAGCGAAGCATTTATGCTAATAACCGTGTTTGCGACGATGAAAGGTGCTTTGGTCGAAGATTATAGCCATCACGGGCATCTGCACGGTTGATACGGAACTGTCCTATCAAGTGCTGTAATTCTTGTGATTGCATCTGTAAGCCTGTTGCGCTGCTTGCTATGTGCTGCACGTTCTGTACAGCTTCTTCAATAACTTGTGCAATGACACCGACGTTTTCCGCCATCACATTACTTGTACGGGACTGCTCTTCACTGGCTACTGCCAGTTGCGACATAACACCCGACACACGTTCGGTACGCTCGAGTATCGCACTGAAGGCCGCTGAGGTTTGTTCTAGGGACTTCTGTCCCTCCTCCACTAGCCGTGTTCCCGCCTGCATTGCACCGACAGCATCACCCGTTTCATGCTGGATAACTTTGATGGTGTTCGCAATCTCTTTGGTTGCTTTTTGTGTGCGCTCGGCGAGCTTGCGGACTTCATCAGCAACGACAGCAAACCCACGCCCAGCATCGCCTGCACGCGCCGCTTCTATTGCGGCATTCAGTGCGAGTAAGTTCGTTTGGTCTGCTATCTCATCTATCACTTGAATAATCTCGCCGATTTGTGTGCTCGAACGCCCGAGTGCACTAATCTTCTCAGCACCTTGTACAACAACACGCGATATACTTTGCACATTATCAAGCATACTCTGCATTGCTTTGTGCCCCCGCTGCGCATCATCATTCGCGAGCGATGCTTCGTGTGCAGCCACCGACGTCTGCTGGGTTGTTTCACCAATTGTTGATGACATTTCCTCGACAGCACCAGCAACATGCTCTGCTTGTGCAAGCTGCTTCTGCGACGACGCGCGCAGATCCTCGGCTGCCCTTGAGATTTGGCGCACAGCATCTACCGTTTTGTCAGCGCTGTCCGCTACGCGAATGACCATCGCTTCTACATTCTCGAGCGTTTGGTTAAGCGCATGAGCAAGCTTGCCGATATCATCGTTGCTCTGCTCCGGAATACGCACAGTTAAGTCCCCTTCAGCAACTTGCCGAATGTATCCAAGTAACATCTCAACACTGTGGGCAAGATACTCCTTTTGTGCTTCTATCCGCGCTACATCTTCTGCTGCCCGGCGTTCCGACTCTGCCTTCATCTGCGAAAGTTTCTCGTAATCTTCTCGCGCTCGTTGCTCTGCCGCACGCTGTGTTTCATGGAGCAATGCTAATGTTATCTCTCTGCTACGCTCGCTTTGTGTACTGACAGTCATAATGAACACTGTGAGAGTCAGAATGGCTGCTATCACAGACATCTGCCGTTGTGCTTCGTCCTTCAATCCTGGAGGAAATGCAACAAGTTCTGTAATTTGTGCCAAGCAAAGCAGAACAATTAGTGCTAGCGTTACGGCTCCTATGTACTGACCATATTTTCTTCCTTGCAACGCAAAGGCAGTTACCGGCGCAACAACGAAAAAGTAGATCGCCGAAGACTGTAGTCCACCGAAGCTATAGTACAGTACTGTAATCACAGTAAGATACACACCGATAAGCAGATTCGCCGTAAGTCGCAGTGATCTGGTCTTTTTGAGAATAAACGCGTTAGCTACAGAGAGTACTGCACCAATAACCATCCCCAGATCTGCAAAGAATGATGCTTGGAACAACAATATATTCTGCATTAGTGCAAGAATAGCAAGTACGCCAAACGTGAACGATAACTTCACAAGTAATTCCGCGCGGCGTAGCGTATCCACATCATCGTGCAGCGACTTGGGAATAAAAGACATTACAAAAGACTGCGTCATAATCTGCACCTCACAAAAGAAAGTGAAAAAATTTCAACTTGTGCATGCTCATGTGCTTGTTTCTACGAGCTGCAACAGAAAGGACCTAATTCTGCGGACATCGCACGACTATGCTGTACAATGTGTGCAATTACTATAGCACTATTCAGCACAAAATTCGACAAAAGCACAGCTAAAAGCAAATATCTTCACAGTGCTCTGTTATCGCAAGCACATGAAACTTTTCCTGTTCTTTCTTCGTCCATGCATGAAAATTCTTTTTTCTCACCACATTTTTTTGTAAGGGAATACAATGCGTGTTTCTTGTACTGGTTTTTCGTTACAGCAGCGTTTTTGTAAAGTATACTGCATAGCTTTTGCTTTTCTTGCTCTCTGTCTACCAGAACGTATGCATGCTCAAAGTACTACAATAACTATCGTCTCTTCGGTAGTAGACAGCATAACACGGTCTGCAATTACAGGTGCACGAATACAGCTTTTGCGATTAGATAGCAGCCTTGTCACAGGCACGGTTGCCGACCGCAATGGCACTTTCACTCTGCGTGGGATTCCGCCGGGCCAGTATATTCTCTCTGTGCAGTCTATCGGTTACACAACGCTCACCAGTAAGATTACTGTTTCCTTGCCACGCCCTGGAGTATCAGATACTCTACGTTTGCCGCCTTTTCGCCTAGCACCGAGTGCTGTTCGGACGGGAGAAGTCGAAGTATCGACAACTGCTCTACGAGCAGAAGTGCGTGGAGATACAACAGAATACACAGCAAGTTCCTTCAAAACTGACAAGAATGCTGTTGCCGAAGATATCATTCGCAAAATGCCCGGTATCGAAATTGATGCTAGTGGGACAGTGAAAGCACAAGGTGAAAATGTCCGCCGAGTTTTAGTCGACGGGAAGCCTTTCTTTGGCGACGACCCATCGGCAGCACTCAAAAATCTACCCTCTGAAATTATCGAACGCATTCAAGTCATCGACCAGATGAGTGACCAAGCCGCATTTACACGCTTCGACGATGGCGACCGCACGAAAACACTCAACATTATTACTAATCCTGCAAAACGTATGGGTCAATTTGGTAAGGTCTATGCTGGCTACGGATCGAATACTCAGGAGTTTGAGAGCCGCTACACTGCTGGCGGAAATATTAACTTCTTTCATGGCGACACACGCATCTCACTTCTCGGCATGACTAATAATATCAATCAGCAAAATTTTTCCATTCAAGACATTCTGGGCTTGCTGGGCACCAGTGGCGGTATGATGGGCAACGCCATGCGTATGATGGGAAGTGGTGGTGCAGCAGCGATGAGATCTATAGCAGGAGGTGGAGGAGCACAAATGTTTCGGATGCGTGCTGGTGGATCGAGTAGTCCGGGCGACTTCCTTGTACCGCAAAGCGACGGTATTACCGCTGCACACGGGCTAGGCATAAACTACTCAGACCAATGGAGCAAAAACGTGAGTGCGACGGGTAGCTACTTTGTAAATTTCACCAATAACGATGCCGAACAACTCTTGCAGCGTCAATACTTTCTCACCGAGAACGTACCGCCGCAAACCAGTAAGCAAGGGGCAGTAACAAATACACAAAATATGAACCATCGCATCAATATGCGCATCGAAGCCACACTCGACTCTTCGCACTCTGTCATCCTTACTCCTCGCCTGACCCTGCAAACGAATAACCGCACAAGTTTCACTGAACGTGCAACGTTTGTTGGTGGATTCAATGGCTCGCTGCGTCCATTGAACACCACAGAAGCAGAGTCGTCGTCGCAGAACTTTGGATATTCGCTTGGCGGTGATATTCTGTGGCGCTATAAGTTTCCTGTAGAAGGGCGTACGCTCTCTATTAACCTTTCACCAAGCTACAACTATAACATTGGAAGACAGCTCAATAACTCTACCAACGGCTTTGCATCACCTTTGACGGGCACTCTGACGCTCAACAATATTAACCAAGAAACTCCCATCCTAGGAAATACAGTCGGTTTCGGAGCAAATATCTCATACACAGAACCGCTACACGATAAAGGGAGTCTTCAGGCTTCATATAATCTCAACTGGACAGCATCTGTTTCCGACCGTCAAGTGTTCGATTTCAATGCTACTGAAGGAGCATACACAGACAAGAATATACTCCTGTCGAATGTGTTCTCAAGCTCATATATTACGCACCGCCCTGGTATCACCTACCGATACGCGTTTGCAACAGAAGCGAATGTCTCTGTTGGTGTAGAATATCAAGCAGCACTATTGAATGTTGCTCAGCAAGAGCCACAGCGCTTTTCAGCATTTGCCCCGTTCCATAATATTCTCCCAAATGCTAGTCTTACTGTTCGATTTGGTAGAACAGGGAACCTTCGCTTGAACTATCGAACGTTCACCAACGCTCCGAGTATTCGCCAACTCCAGAACGTGCTTGATTTCACCGACCCGTTACGACTCTATCTTGGCAACCCCAATCTGAATCAAGAATATACTCACAGCATTTTTGCAAATTATGGCACGTTTGATATGGCAAGCGCTCACTCTATGTTTTTCTTTGTTGGCATCAACATCACCCAAGATCGCATCGCGAACGCTGTAACCATTGTATCGCGTGATACTCTCATTCTCCCCGAAGTTTCTCTAGCAGCAGGCGGTCAATTTACACGACCGATAAATATTGCAACAGGTGTCTGGAGTGGTCGTGCATTCGCTACATACGGCTTTCCTTGGGAAATCTGGGAAGGAGCAAAGCTCAATATCAATCTGAGTAGCGGCTTGACATATTCGCGCGATATTAGCTTCATCAATGGTCTCAACAACAATGTGGATAATCTCAGTATTGCTCCATCATTGACTGTTAGCAGTAATATCAGCGAAAACCTTGACTTCACTCTTTCGGGAAGAACAACTGTAACACTTGCCCGCAATTCTCTGCAGTCTGCGTTGGACAATACATTTCTTATTCATAATGCGTATGCACGACTGAACTGGGTTTTCTGGGAAGGCTTTCTTCTTTCAAGCGACTTTACCTACATTTCCAACAACGGCTTAGCAGACGGCTTTAATCAAAGCATTCCTTTGTTGTCTATTGGTATTGGCAAGCGTTTTCTCGATGACAAGTTAGAAGTCAAGCTTTCTGCATTCGATGCTCTAAACCAAAATACCTCGATTGCGAGAAACGTAACAAGTACTTATATTGAGGACGCTCAAACGGCTGTGCTGCAGCGCTACGTTCTTCTGACGTTTACTTATAACCTTCGAGCTTTTGGAGGAAATTCTTTACCTCCATTTGGTGGTACTGGTATGTTTCCACCGCTTCCACGATAAAAAGGAGACTAAAACATGCAGAACCGCTTTCCGCTTCATGACAGAGAAGCATAGATTACTGTGTAACAGGGCTCTGTTTGTCAAAACAGAGGCATGCAGAAACAAACACAAGAAGCGCTCAAAACTGTTGTTTTGAGCGCTTTGTTAGTTTTTCAAGTATCGTTTCAAGAATTACTACTCTTGGCGCGATGCGGCTAGAATAGCATCAATGTCGATTTCATTCGATTTTGGCTCTTCAATTTGCCTTCCTGCAGCACCATTACGCAAGACGTTGATAATAACATCGGGCAGTGCATCTTTCATAGCATTTTTGATTTGTTCTTCGCTGGCAAGGTAGCGCTCCACAGCTTCTTCGACACGCGATCGTATAGCCTCAGCCATCATATCATCAGCGAGTGTTTTTGCAATACGCTCCATGTCTTTGGACATTTGCTTCATTGCTTGCCCTAAGCCTTCTTCGCCTAATCCCGCTGCTACGCGTGTCATATCCTCTGCCATACCTTTGAGCGATGATAACTGGCTCTTGCTCGAATCTTCCATTTTCTTGAGCATTTTGTCCATGCGTTCTTCTTCTTCTGTGTAGAAGAGTGATACCGCCATGAGCGCAAGCAGCGTAAACTCAAGCAAAATTGCGAAGAACATGACCGACGGGCGCGCCGCAGGAATGAACTTCAACCCGCGAATACCAACCACAATGATAAGTAGTGCTGCACCGCCATACGCAAACCCTGTTACATTATTTGCGTAGCGCTCAGTAAAGTGGTGTGCCATGTACAGTCGGAGTGCAGGCATAATCTTCCAACGAGCTTTTTGCCAGTCTTGGGCAGCTTTTAAGTTTTCAATTTCTGTCATCACCGCTTCTGAGTAGGATTCTTGGATACGACCGTAGAGTGTCTCATTACGGAAAGCAAGAATACCACCAACTTGCACCTCTGCATCAAAGGCATTGCGGAATGCTGCCATCACATTTGCCATTGAAGAACCTTGCTGCTTGACAGCAGCGATTTCGTGGTCGGGTTGAGTACGTGCCCAGACTTTCGCAAAAATCTGTTTGATAAA
>JANWZB010000060.1 GCA_025055035.1 Candidatus Kapaibacterium sp. | reverse complement strand
AGCTTTTCTGGGAACTGATACGGTCCGTAATTGTTTGAACAGCGCGTGATCAGTGCCGGAAGACTATGCGTATGCACGAATGCCCGCACGAGCATATCAGCAGCAGCTTTGGAGGCAGAATATGGCGAATTCGGCTGAAGAGGAGTTTCCTCTGTAAAATATCCTGTATTGCCGAGCGAACCATACACTTCATCAGTTGAAACTTGGACAAAGCGCTGTATCCCAACGCTCTTCGCCACTTCCAAAAGTGCAAGTGTCCCCTGCACGTTTGTCTCCACAAAGGGCGTTGCGCTCATAATCGAACGATCAACATGAGACTCAGCAGCAAAGTTGATAATCCCCGTTACCGCATAATGGCGACACAGAAATTCTACCAGCTCCGTATTTTGAATCGTACCACGAACAAAATAATGGCGTGATTGGTATTCATGCGGAATATCCTGTAAGTTCTCCATGTTGCCAGCATACGTCAGCGCATCGAGATTCACAACCGTGTGTGGGGTATGCCTGAGAATATACTGAACAAAGTTCGAACCAATAAAACCAGCGCCGCCCGTTACCAAAAGTACTTCGTGCATTCTATACCCTACTAGAATGATATGACACCTCTATACTTGTGTACAACTACGCTTCAACGTGATGAGAAGCAGGTGTATCATGATCTTCCATCAAAGTCATAAAAATCTCTTCCAGCGTACTTTTCTTTGGCGATACCGCTTCGATGAGATAGCCTCGTGCACGGAGTGTATCGATAACAGTATTAAGTTCTTGAAGCGTTTGAGCAACAATTTCCATTTCCTGTTTCTGAGCATCATAATGTACCATGCCAGGGACATTTGCAGGCGTGTCGTTTACACTAGCACCAAGCTTGATAATGAACCTATCGCGCGACTGTGTGAGTTCATGGGTATTCCCGAGCTTCACCATTACTCCCTTACGAAGAATAGCAACACGGTCAGTAATCAGTTCTACCTCCGAGAGCAAATGGGAATTGACAAAGATTGTAGTTCCTTCGCCACGTACATGCTCAAGAATGCGGCGCACTTCCATGCGCCCTACAGGGTCAATACCGTCAGTCGGCTCATCGAGCAAGAGGAGCTTTGGACGATTGAGAAGTGCTTGTGCTAGACCAATACGCTGCATCATACCCTTAGAATAACGTTGAATCTTGAGTTTGCGCCACTCAGTCATTTTGACAAGCTCTAACGTCTCATCAATGCGTCGCGAGAGCTCCAGACCCGATAAGCCACTCAAATTTCCGTAGAATTCCAGCATTTGCTGCCCTGTCAAGTACAGAGGGAAGCGATGATTTTCAGGCAAATAGCCAATGTATTGTTTTGCCTTAAGCGACGCAATATCTTCCCCAAGAATGAAGCAGGAACCTGACGTTGGTCGAATAATGCCTAGCATAAGCTTAATCATCGTTGTCTTTCCAGCACCATTCGGACCGAGCAAGCCGAAGATTTCGCCTCGTGCAACATCTAGATCAATAGGCTTCAGCGCTTCAATCTGCTGTTTGTTGTTCTTGTACGTTTTTGACAAGCCACGTAGGCTGATACAGTATTCCATATCGTGCTAGTAACAGATGACAGTACGTGCGAACTTACGCAGTTTCTTGTAGTTTAAATCCTGTGTCTATTCCTCTGCCTTTGCTTGATTCCATAGCATATCCATTTCAACAAGACTCATCGCGTGAAGATGCTTACCTTCTCCCGTGGCAAGCTCTTCAACGCGTTGGAATCGCCGCATAAACTTGTCGCTCGCTTTTTGCAGCGCTTGCTCGGCATTGACTCCAAGAAAACGTGAGAAATTGACAAGCGCAAACAGCACATCGCCAAGCTCTTCTTCAATCTGAGCAGCACTATACGCTGCACACGCAGAGCGCAGTTCGTGTAGTTCTTCGCTAACCTTTGCGAAGGCATCATCGGAGTTATCCCAGTCAAATCCCACTGCTGCGACCTTTTCTTGGATACGCGTTGCGCGTAGCAGCGCTGGCAGATGTTTCGGCACGCCTTCCACTACAGAACGGCGCCCTTCTTGCATTTTTAAGTGTTCCCAGTTACGCTTAACATCTTCAGCTGTTGCCGCTGCAGCATCCCCGAAAACATGCGGATGCCGAGCCACAAGCTTGTCGAACTCTTGCCGTATGACATCAGCTATCGAAAATGCCGATGATTCTTCAGCAATCACTGCGTTCATAACAACATGCAGCAGAATATCACCAAGCTCCTTTGCAAGTTCTCCAGTATGATGCGATTCAGCAGCTTCAATCGTCTCATACACCTCCTCCAAAAGCAACGGCATAAGCGTTGTGTGAGTCTGTTTCTTGTCCCATGGGCACTCAGCGCGTAAAATGCGTACAAGCTCCACAAATGCCTGAAAGAGTTGTCCTTCATTCAGTGCAGCATCGGTAGAGGGAATGGCGCGGCGTACAGAGCTTGGCAAATCTGGTATAGTAGGCTCAGGCATAAACTATCGTTTAGCTCGGTAATAGTTGTTTAGCAGCACAACTTACAAAAGGCACAGAACCAAACCAACGATAGTTTGCTACACAGCAACAAATTCATACATCGCTACGCGGATATCGAACGTATCACCAGGCTTGTAAGGAAACGTTGTATCGAGAGATTCGCACACTTCTACTGTCGCCCAGCATCCACCGGAATATTGGACAATTTTCGCCGTGTACACTGGTTTACCTTGATGAAGTAGGGTATAGATACCTCCTTGCTTAGGGCGAGCATCAACAGGAAGTTTTTCGTGGTATATGCCAAATTTCATCGCATTTCTCCGTGCAAAAGAACATGAGAGATTTTATTGACACTCAGCATCAAGCGCCTTTTTCAGGCACTCTCCAAAACGCCAAACATCTTCAAATGAATTGTACAGCGGAACAGGGGCAACACGAACAACATCAGGTTCGCGCCAGTCCACAATTACACCATTATTCAGCAGGTGCTGAAACACTGCACGACCGTTACGTTCTATTATGAGCGATAATTGCGCACCACGTTCAGCAGGATTACTGGGAGTAATAATTCTGACGTGTGTTCCAGCAACATCGCGAATAATGAACTCGAGAAAGCCTGTTAGTGCTTCACTTTTCGCGCGCAGGCGTTCTATACCTGCTTCGTCGAAGATTTCGAGTGCTGCTTTGTGAGTAGCCATCAGCAGTGCTGGTGGATTACTCAATTGCCATGCCTGAGCACCAGACGCAGGACGGAAGCCCTTCTTCATCTGAAACCGCTCACTCTCGTCGTTTCCCCACCAGCCTGCCAAGCGTGGCAAATCCTTGTTCATAGCATGGCGTTCGTGAATAAACACACCAGCAATTCCACCCGGCGATGAGTTAAGGTACTTGTATGAGCACCATGCTGCTGCATCAACGTCCCATTCATGCAGCTTTAATACAATATTACCCACTGCATGAGCAAGGTCGAAGCAGGCAATCGCACCAACGCAGTGCGCCGCACGTGTAATGGTACGGATATCGAATGCCTGTCCTGTATAGTACTGTACACCGGAAAACATCACAAGAGCTAGGCTATCGCCTAGAGTATCAATTGCCTGCACGATGTCTTCGGTACACAGCAGCCCATGCTGATCTTTTGCTACAACTTCTACAATCGCCCGGCGTGGGTCTAATCCACGCAATGCAACATGCGTTTCAAGAGCATAGTCATCAGAGGGAAATGCCCCTGCCTCACAGAGAATATGAAAGCGCTGAGGTGTAGGTTGATAGAACGTTGCCAGCAACAAGTGCAGATTCACAGTTAAGGTGTTCATAGCAACAACTTCGTGCGGCTGTGCACCAACAATCCTTGCTAACGGCTCTTGTACAGCTTTATGATACTGCCACCATGGCACAGTAGCACGAAAGTGTCCTTCTACACCAAGCGTTGCCCAATCCGATAGCTCTTGCTCTAGCGCTGTACGTACAGACTTTGGTTGCAACCCTAGAGAGTTACCTGTAAAGTACAGAACTTCCCGATTATTACGCTGCGGGAAGAGAAATCGGTGCCGAAAATGCTGTAGTACATCAGCTTCATCGCACTGGCGTGCAAAGTCGAGCGAATTATAGTACACAGGCAGCATAGGTCTGATAAGTTCTTGCAGTGGGAATATCTATTCTTCGACTCTTGTGAATGTAAGCTGCATCTGTGGCTTGACGAACATCATACCCTTTATAACAACTGTGTCGCCTTCTTCGATACCACTGAGTACCTCGACTCTGTCAGCAGTACGCACACCAGTATACACTGGCTGCATAACGGCTCTACCTTCGCGAGCTACAATCACAGTTTTGCCACGTGTTTGCGGTATGACCGCTTGCGTAGGGATCATAATACCATATTGCTGCTTCAGCGGCACACGCACACGAGCAAACGCACCGGGAGCTAGCTTTCCTTTGGTGTTATCGAATCGTGCGCGTACACGAATTGTTCGTGTTGATGGGTCTATCTTCGCATCGATAGCATAAATACGAGCTTTCAGCGTATCGGGGAGACTCTCTGTGTGAAATTCTACCCAACTACCAACCTTGACATCGCTACTGTATTTCTCAGGAAGCGTGAAATCTATCTTTAGAGACGATGTTTGCTGCAGTGTTGTGATAACGTGAGCGGGAGAAACAACTGCACCTATACTCACAGTGCGCAACCCTACTGTACCGCTAAAAGGTGCTCGAATCTCTGTTTTGGCAATATTTGCCTTAACAATTTCAATATCAGCACGTGCAGCAGCAAATTGTGCTTCGGCAACTTCTAGACCTTGCTGACTTGTTCCCTGAATTGCCAACAACGCTTTTTCGCGTTCCAGTGTCTTACCAAGTAGATTGCATTGTGCCTGAGCACGCTGCAGTTGTGCTTGCAAGTCATCATCGTAGAGCTTTACCAGCAGCTGCCCTTGCTTGACGTGCTGCCCCTCAGAAAAATTAATAGCGGTAATGCGCCCAGTAATTTCCGACTTAATCTCTGCTTCCTCATTTGCCAGGAGTGTTCCGCTGCTCAGCGCTTCATTTGGAATAATCGTCTTCCGAGCAATGATGCCTTCAACATACATAGGTGCTGCTTTTCCGGCACTACGCCCAGCATCGCCGTCGGCGCTACGCGATTTTCCAGAATGATTACGATACAGTATTATTCCCCCAGCAATACCTGCCATTCCTATGCTGAGTAGAAAAGCGATTGACAAGCGTCGCATAATCGTTTGAACAAATACGATACCACAGTGGATTCTGACTCTGCACCAAGTAGTGTGGTTGTATAAGCGCAAGGTATGCGTAGTGTGGTGATAGCAGAGTAGAAATGTACAAACTTACGTGAAAGTCGGTACTTTTACCACATTTTTTCTGTTTGCTTCATTTGTAAGAGCTGCATATCCTTTCTGTTGATGGCAGGTAGGAAATTTTAGCAAATCATTTGCTAAGCAGTCCGATTTTGCTAAATTGCGCGCTCGCGAACTACCTGTAGCATTGATTCGTGTCCTAACAGAACTGCCAATCTGTGTAACCTTACTATCCCCAAGACTACATTATGCTTCTTGCAACGCTCTTTGCACCTTTTGCCGGCGCACTTGCATTATTACTTGTTAGCCGGGATGCTACGAAAACACTGAAATACTCTTCACTGTGCGTTGCTCTTTGCACCCTTTTTGCTAGTATAGCAACTCTTGCACAATTCGACCACACCAATCCGAATATTCAAATGCTGACTATATACAGCTGGATACCAGCACTTGATGCTGGATTTCGTATTGGTGTGGACGGCATGTCTATCGTCTTCACTGTTCTTACAACGCTCTCAATGTTCGTTGTTATCCTTATGTCGTTGGACACGATCCACGACCGCGAGAAAGAGTTTTATATTCTCATCCTGTTACTCGAATTTGGGATTATCGGTGTCTTTGTGGCACTCGACACACTACTCTTTTACGTCTTCTTTGAGATTATCCTGATACCAATGTACTTTTTGATTGGAGTATGGGGACGAGAGCGTCGAGTCTTTGCAGCAACGAAGTTCTTTATCTACACGATGCTTGGCTCACTCGTCATGCTCGTGGGTCTC
Source organism: Candidatus Kapaibacterium sp. (assembly GCA_025055035.1). Lineage (GTDB taxonomy): Bacteria > Bacteroidota > Ignavibacteria > Kapaibacteriales > UBA4661 > PH2015. Next base: position 11,638 of record JANWZB010000060.1, on the reverse strand, counting down.
CTGTGGCTTGGATACTACGCTCAACAGACAAGTGGTCATTTTACAACCAACCTTCTGCTGCTGCGAGAAATTGCTCCAACAATTCCTCTTGCAACACAGCGGTGGATATTCCTTGCTTTGATGCTGGCGTTCTGTATTAAAATTCCTCTCTTTCCCTTGCATACGTGGTTGCCTACCGTGCAATCCGAATCACCAGCTGTTACAACGATTCTTGTCGGAGGAGTCTTATTCAAGATTGGCATCTATGGTCTTATTCGATTTGGTCTTGAGATGTTTCCGCAATCCTCATGTGAGTATGCCCATCTTATGTGCACGCTCGGCGCAATTGCTGTCGTGTACGGTGCGCTAGTAGCAATTGTACAGAATGACATACGACTCCTAGCATCCTATGCTCTTGTGAGCAGTCTTGGCATTATTGTTATGGGTGTGTTTTCCATGACACCCGAAGGTATACAGGGGGCAATTCTTCAGACGCTGAATCATGGCCTTTCAGTAACAGCATTATTTATTTGTCTTGGCACTCTCGTCGAGCAACGCAATACAACAGTTCTACAAGAATACGGAGGTCTTGCCCGCAATGCACCTGGTTTTGCCGTATTCTTTGCACTTGCTGTTCTTTCCTTAGTAGGGCTACCCGGATTGAACGGGTTCATTGGTGAGTACTTACTCCTTCTCGGAACATTTCGCTCGCCATTTCTCAACACATGGACATATGCCATCGTTGGGGCAACAACTGGAACATTTGTCGCCATATATATGCTAAAGCTGTACAGTATAATTTGCTTTGGCAAGCATCCTAACCCAGAGAGCGCTTCCATTCGTGATGTTAGCACTCAAGAAACCTTTGCTCTCCTGCCTATTACGGTGCTTATGGTTTGGATTGGCATATTTCCAACAAGTATTACACGCTTTTCCGAGGCGTCAACACGAGCACTTGTCGGCAAGCTTGAGCTTGCCAAGTTTGGTACAACGAAGCATACAGCAATCCTGAAAAAGCTTCAGTCACCAGCACTAGATACCCCTGCTGCTCAGTCTGGTCATTAAATTTGTAGCGTGTTATCTCTTTCTATTCACCCCATTTCTTGAGAAATTATGCTGTACGACATTGTCGTTTCGCTACCAATCGTGCTATGCTCATTTTTTGGTATTACAGCGATGATTCTTGGCGCACTTATTCCAAAGCGGCGAAGCAATATCGTTATGCCATATGCTGCAGTAGGACTAGGCATTGTTTTCATCTTTGCATCACTTCTTTGGGCGAAAAACGGAACAGCATTTAATGGGATGATACAAACAGGGATGTATCCGTCATTCTTCGACATGGTCTTTACAGTCGCAGGAATTCTTGTAATGCTTGCAGCGCGCCCGTATTTGCAGCGTATGAACTGGGAACGTGATGAATTCTACGTTCTAATTGTCTTTGCTGTGAGTGGCATGATGCTAATGGCTCACTCTCAGCATTTGCTCATAACATTTATTGGTATCGAGGTGATGTCTATTAGCTTCTACGCCTTGGCAGCATATGTACGCCACGAATCTTTGGCTGTTGAAGCTGGTCTTAAGTATTTTCTCATGGGAGCGTTTTCTACCGGATTTTTGCTATACGGTATAGCACTCGTGTACGGTGCAACTGGCGGCAAGCTTGAGTATTCTTCTATTCAGGTTGCAGTGGGCTACGGCTCACAAATGCCATTTCTCCTGCTTGCTGGCACAGGTCTTATTATTATTGGCTTATGCTTCAAAGTTGCTGCATTTCCATTCCACGTATGGGCGCCAGATGTGTACCAAGGCGCACCAACTATTGTTACAGCACTGATGAGCACTGCCGGAAAGGCAGCTGCTTTTGCTGCTTTTATTCCGCTCGCTACAGCTCTTATACCGAATGGCGGACCCGATAGTGTACGTATCACATATCTTCTCGCAGCAATTTCTGCTGCATCGATGCTCTACGGCAATATTGCTGCATGTGCCCAGCACAATGTAAAGCGCATGCTTGCTTACTCATCTATTGCGCAAGCAGGCTACATGATGATAGGGATTGTTGCCGGAACGGAACGTGGCACGAGCGGACTAATGTTTTACACAGCAGCGTATCTCTTCACCCAGATGGGAGCGCTAATTATTGCCTCGACACTTGAGAACCGCTATGCTAACCATGTGGAGTTCAGCGACTATGCAGGCTTGTCACGCCGGCATCCACTCCTTGCTGCTCTTATGGCACTCTTCATGTTTTCTCTTGTTGGATTACCGCCCTTTGCTGTCTTCTTTGGGAAATACTATCTTTTTACTGCTGCAATCGAAGCCGGATACACATGGCTTGCTCTTACTGGTGTGCTTGCAAGTGTAATTTCGGCATACTTTTATCTGGGCTTAGTTGTCGCCATGTACTTTCGCCGGCATGAAACCGGTGATGTGCACCCAGCACAGCCCGGTATATCAGGAGTAACTATCGCATTTGCTACACTAGGTGTTTTACTGCTTGGTCTCATTCCAGCAGCTCTCCTACGCATTACAGGTGTAGGCTTGTAGTATCTGCTGAGAAAAAGCCGTTCCGCTACTATCTAGCTCATACGCGCTCTTTGCGGAGCATTTCCACGACAGAACGCGTGGTTCCTGCTTGGCGAGCCGGAGCAATACCTGCAATCATCGCGAGCATGAGCCCAATTGCGCATATTATAAGCACATCACGCCAATCTACAATGAGCGGCAGTATAGGCACGACATATCGTGTTGCATCAAGCTCTATCCAGCCAAAATTCATCTGCCCCCAGCACAACCCTACTCCCATAAGTGTCCCTACAACAACACCCACACAACCAATTAGAATACTGTGTATCTGAAACATTCCCACAATAAGCCCTGACGGTGCCCCGAGGGCCTTTATCATACCAATCTCCGCACGCTTTTCAGTAACCATCATCGACAGCGAAGCAAACATATTGAGCACTGCAACAAGGACAATAAGCGACAATACACAAAACGCTGCGAGACGCTCAAAACGCATAACATTGTATAAATCGCGATGTAAATCGAACCACGTTTCAACGCGCAAGCCTCCAGATACCATGAGTTGCAGATGTGTCTTTGCAGGCTCGCTGTACTGCACATCGCTCAGCCGAATATCTATTTCTTGTATTGCTCCATCAGGTATTCCTAGTAGACGTCGTGCTGTTTCAAGTGCTGTATACCCTTGTGTGGCATCATATTCTTTGGCATTCGACTGAAATATCCCCGTAACAATAGCGCGTACCGTTCGAGGTTGAACGGCTTGCGTAATCGCAGCTTCAATGCTACGCAGCGGAAGAAGTTCTACTGTATCACCAACAACCACCCGCAAGTGGTCGGCTAGCGAAGAACCTAACACCAGTGCAACATACGAACCAAGCGCTTGCACACGAAACTCTCCAACAGCGAGTGTTTTTCGAATTCCAGAAGCACTGCCCGTACTAGCTTCTTCAATACCAAGCAGTGTAAAAGGACGCATCAAGCGCTTATTGATACACACTATCGTTCCACGTACTCTTGGTGAAAGCGACACTACACCAAATGGCTTAAGAGCACTTGTAATGTAGGCTTGCAGTGTATCAACATTCCGTATCCATTGCCCTCCTGTCTTCGTTTGGACGCTGCTAATGCGAAGGTGTGGATCAAATCCAATAAGGAAGCGGTCTATCAATGACTGGAATCCATTAAATAGCGACATCACAATAATCAGTGCAGCTACTCCCACTGTAATTCCTGCGATAGACAGTCCGGTCATTACGCTAATAACGTTGAGCGAGTGCTTTGAGCGTAGGTACCGATACGCAATAAATACCGCGAGTTTTAGCGAAGCAAACGATGGGAGATGGAACCAACGGGATTGACGTTGGCGCTGTATGCTGCTGTGCATGAGTCTTTAATCTGCAGAAGAAGCTGTTATAGTTCTTGACGATGACGTAGGTATACCACGCAGCGCTTGTACAAACCGTATCGCATACATACCAGATGATATCCCAAGCATACCAAGAGCGACAACAATACTCAGCATGGTAGCCGATTGTGGAGCATTCAACACCGCGCACGACATCACCACAATAACGCATACAACTGCAATTTTACCTGCTGTGTTCGATGGCATAACAAATCCTATGCGCTGCGATAAGTATATCCCTGCAAGCATAATTACTATATCGCGGACAACAATAATCGTAACAAACCACGGGGGCAGCCGCTCCTGCACAACAAGCACAATAGTGATGACAGCAACGTATATCTTATCAGCGAGCGGGTCGATGATTTTGCCAAGCTCACTTACTTCATTCAGCTTACGTGCAAGCCAGCCATCGAGCAAATCCGTAGCATAGGCAGCCAGACCAACAGCATATGCGAGGTAATTCTGCCCCTGCCACAAAAGCACTGCGGAAGGGATAGTTAACAGCATACGCAAGGCACTTAGTCCGTTGGAGTACGTGCAGACCTTGTCCGAAGTTTTATGTGCACTCGTACTTGACATGCATTACGCTTAATCGTGCGCTTACGGTGTGGTGAGGAGCAAAGGGGTGTAAACTAGCATATGAGCATCACACACTACTTTGTGTGGGCTTTGAACCATTCTACTGTTAATCCTAATCCCTTTTCAAAATCTACTTCTGGCTGCCACTGCAGCAGATTTTTCATCTTCGAGGATGTGCATACGCTACGCTTTTGCTCTCCAGCTTTAGCCGGACCGTACTGCCGCTTGAACGGCTTGCCTATTTTCATTTGGAGCAACTGAAACAGCGTATTGACGCTATACTCTATACCTGTCGAGACATTGTAAATGCCACGAGCGTTCTCATTGAGAGCTAGAAGGTTGGCACGTGCAACATCACTAACGTACACATAATCGCGTGTTTGTGTTCCATCGCCGTTAATAATCGGCTGCTCGCCTTTCAGCATTTTCATTGTAAAAATCGCTACAACACCGGCTTCGCCGTGGGGATTCTGACGCGGACCGTATACATTCGTATAGCGGAAAATGACGTTCTCGATGCCATAGACGGCTTTATAGTAGCCAAGATATTTCTCATTTGCAAGTTTACTTACACCATATGGCGATAGTGGGCGCTTAGAATGCTTTTCATCAGCTGGAAAATATTCTTGTTCTCCATAAATTGCTCCCCCACTCGATGCAAAAATAATACGCCGAACACCTGCCATACGTGCAGCTTCATACAAATTCAACGCGTCGAGAATATTGATTTGGGCATCATGCTTTGGATCTTCTACCGAAACACGAACACTAATTTGCGCTGCATGATGATTGAGTACCTCAACTTTCTCATCGCTCAAAAGCTGAAAGATTTTTTTGTCGCCGATGGACATCTTATAAAACGTTGCGTTTGGGTTAATGTTAGCTTTCACCCCAGAGCTCATGTCGTCAATAATAACGACCTTATGACCTGCCTCGATATACGCATCAACAATGTGAGAGCCAATAAAGCCTGCGCCTCCTGTTACCGCGATATTCATAGTATCATAGAACCGTATGTGAAACAAATACTACCGCCATATGCCATATCAATGCACACAAAATACTCAGCAAATTTACAGATTTACGCAAGATTTCTCCAAATACTCATCATCGCACCGCAACAGCAGAGTACACTGCGTTCGTATTTGCATAGCATGAGTATTCCAACACATTACATAAATACACGTAGCGCAATACGTGCCGATGTAAGAATCACATCAGATGTGCGACCAGCAGGAAATCGCGCTGGATAGTCTGCTGGCAAAGGACTTCGAGAAGATACTGCTCCGGTGGCATAGCTTGTGATGTGTGCCTCAGCACCAAAAGCAACATGCCGCGTGATGCTATACTCAAAGCCGATAACACCACCAATCCAAAATGAGCCGATATTCTCGGCATACAAAAATGGCTGTGTCATTACTCTATCAAGTAGGAACGTCTCCCACTGTACAGAAGCACTTACAATACCAGAGCGCACCCCGCCATATAACCGCGTATGTTCTTCTAATGGATGTGTGTAATATACACCCATTCCCAGATGAGCATATGTTGTTACGCGATAGTGTCGTGCAGGAACGCTGTTATTGTTCAAATTAAAGAGCAGTGAGTCGCCCGTTTGTGCGTAGGAAAACTCAGTTTCCCACCGAAAGTAGCGACCAATTTGCACAGGGATATACCACGACATCACCCCTGCCGGCTGCACCGGATATGTATCGTTATTCGGGAAAACATACGGAACTAAACTTATTCCTAGACCTACACGTGGTGTTTCTTCTTGGTGCACTGTATCTTGTTGCAGTGCAGCATATGCAGCATAACAGTACAGCATGGTAGCGCTGAGCATAATAATGTACCTCATGAAACCTTACCCACCAATTTTGAACGGAAACAGTATGTATGCCCGAAGCGGCATAGGAGAACGATTGCCGTGCATGTCATCCTGTATGCCAAACTCTAAAGCTGGAGCAGGAAGCTTAAGCATATTGAGATATTGCCGAAACCAATTCCATAAGGGTGCACCATTGGGAAGAAGTTTTTCAAGATTATAATCCAAGCTAAGAATAAAGCGCCGCGACTGTTCTCCAGGCCACTCTAGGTTGCGGGCAGCATACCCAACAGCAAGATTGAGCCATGCAGGCCACCAGCACTTCAGGGATTCTGGCATGAGCTCATGTACATCAATTGATGCCCACCATGTCCACGCACTATAGTCATCAATAGGATTTGAAGCCCCATTGCGCATTCTCTCCCCAAACCACGGTGCAGGATAAAACTCTGCTTTAAGTGTAATATGCCGAAACGACGGAATATAGCGCTGGGCAATATGAATACCCACACCAATAGCATTGGCAAGCATATCGCTTGGAGAAAATCCCCAATTGACGCCATAGCCATCTTGTACCTCGACAAAGAATTGATAGCCAAGCCCCATAAGCCCTCCACCGACTGTAGCAATGTTATCCCCTATCCCTATAGTAAGGAGGATATCCGTCGAAAGCTTGGACATAACATAGCCTGCAAATACATGTCCAGCTTTATCTGCACCAAGCTCCAAATCTCCATCCTCGATAATCCGAAACGAACGTCGATTCGACCAAAATGCTTGATACTGATAGTACTGTGCAGCACCAATAGCAAGAGCATATCCTCCACCAAAAAGAAAAGCTTTTGTTATGTCCAGCTGTGTTATTGCGCGTACGGGAGAGCCATCAAGTGTATAGCGCCAAGGACGCTGCTGGCGCGTAATCTGCGGTGGTATTGCCCTAGAGCTATCCCCTGCTATCTCCTGACCCGTAGTAATATACTGACAGCTCGAAAAAATATCGACAGCGCCTACCCCAAGTGCAGCACTCTGAATAGACGACAACTGCTCGTTCGGGCTATCCTGCACTGTTTGGACGCACGATTGTGAGTATATCGTACCATACAGCGGAGCAACACATTCCCATAGACAAACAATAACCACAATTGCTAGGGTATGACAATGCATATATTCTGCTCGAAATGCATCAATGCTAGTACTACACATAAACAACAAATATACGAATACCCTTCAGATTTCATTCATGACGATTCTTTGTCGTGCGTACTCTCCATTACTCAGAGGAATACAAACAAAAGATTGCTGAAATGCGAATTCCTCTGTAAATTGCGCAAACATCTGCTCTGTTCAACGCCAGACCTAAGTTTTGCTGAATGAATAAAAGGGTTTCGCCACTTCATATATGACATACTGTGGACTTTGAGACTCTTGCCAACTATTATACCGCAATGACCGACAAGGGCATTATTATGTCCTTTCAGGGAGCACTTGCACAGTCTATTATTGTCGAGATTGGGCAGACACTGCGCAGGAAAATTTCAGCACAACACAATGAATCACTCTCTGAACGTACGAAGCTTGTGAAACATGTGTTCGCAATTTTTGTTGAGCTTGCACAAAACATCATGCTGTACTCCGCTGAACAAGAAATTGATATCTCTGGCAAGCATTCAGGGGTTGGGTTGCTTGTTGTCAGCGAAACGCACGATAGATATTGTATCAGTTCTGCCAATCGCATTCTTCGCGAGCAAAGGGAGCACCTATGCAGACGATGCGAATCTCTTCAGTCCTTAAGCAAGGAAGAGCTGCGTCGGCAGTACAATGAGCGTCGCCGCTTGCCGCGTAGCACAGACAAAGGTGCTGGTTTAGGGCTTATAGAGATAGCGAGGCGCTCCGACTCTCCCCTGTCATTTGCTTGTGTTCCGCTCCCAGAGCACACCCATGCTTTATTTATGCTATCAGCCTACATCGACAAGCCAAGACACTCACTGAGCTCTCCTACTATTTGAACCGTTGAGCAAAGCCACACTCTGTGATGAGCACATGACGCTTTCATGCAGCATCGCATACTACTTGTAGTAGAATGAATAGAGCACTGCACAACAACCATAACACACGCATTTCCAAAGTCTCACCATACTCATCGGTATTAGGCATATGCATGATTTGAGCATTCCATCAAGTTCAACAACACCCGCCATTACTGCTCGCGTACAGGAGGGTTTTGTTGAGATTGCTGGCGAATCGTATCCAGAAAATTCTGTAGAATTCTATCAACCTCTTGTACGGTGGCTACAAGAATTTATGACAACACAAAAGCGTCATTTAACGCTCCACCTGCGCATTCCATACTTTAACACAAGCTCATCCAAATGCCTTCTGGATATGCTAGATATGCTGCAAAGTTATCATTATATTAGCGGCGGTGCAGTGGAAGTCACTTGGTGGTACGACGAGCATGATGAAGATATGCTCGAAAGCGGCAAAGATTTGAGCGAGAATCTTGACCTGAAATTTGTTTTGATGCCCTACACAGGCTCATAACCTGCACTCATAGCACTGCGAGCAAACCTCAGGATTACCTACAAGAGAATGCTATGTACCCTAGTACGCCATACACGTATGTTAATATCTCTTCTTTGCTAGGCTCTACAGCAAGCGATAATCTTGCTGACATGTTTAAGGGTGAGCTAGAAACTGTAGAACAGTACCACCGCACACTGAACAACCTTCACATTACACTTGAAGAACTCCGGAACGAATACCGTACACTTGGTGAGCGTTATGAACAGCTTCTACGCCAAGCTGCAAAACTCACGAGAATCGGTGATGTTGCTCAGCGCAAGCTTATTAATGCAAAAAGCCAGCTTACTGAGCAAGCAAAGGTTATTGAACGTGCTAATGCGGAACTTCAAGAAAAGAATGAACGCCTTCGTGAGTCACTCGAAGAAATCAATCAGCTCAATCTTACGCTCAGTATCGAGCAAGCAAAAGCTGATACACTCCTACTCAACATCTTGCCTCCTAACATTGCAGCACGCCTCAAAGAAGGAGAAGAAAACATTGCAGATTTTTTCGAGGATGCAACGGTTGTATTTACGGACATCGTTGGTTTTACGAATCTTGCATCGCTTGTTTCTGCAACAACTATCGTCAAGCTGTTGAACATGCTCTTTTCACGGTTCGATAAGCTGTTAGACTACTATCCCGTAGAAAAAATTAAGACTATTGGTGATAGCTACATGATAGCCTCAGGAATTCCTACACCACGAGCCGACCATGCAGTACAAGCAGCAGCATTTACATTTGCGATGCAGAATGAGCTTCAGCGCTTCGTTGCTGAAACTGGCTATCCTGTATCGATGCGGATTGGGATACACAGCGGTCCGGTGGTAGCTGGAATTATAGGAACACGGAAGTTTGTCTATGACTTGTGGGGCGATACTGTGAACATCGCAAGCCGTATGGAATCTCATGGTCAGCCCGGAAAGATTCATTGTTCTGAGGCGGTTTATGAACGCCTGTGCGATATTTACGAATTTGAGCGGCGTGGTGCGATTGATATTAAAGGAAAAGGGAAAATGAATACATATTTCCTCATTGGCAACAAAACCCAGTAGCTTCCTACATTTAGCCATACTAGAACATCACGACAAAAAATCATTGCTCGTTATTCCGAAAAGCTGTAGATTGGCAGCTGCTCGTATAGTACAACTGCACAACGGACTGTAGCGCAGCCCGGTAGCGCACTACTTTGGGGTAGTAGGGGTCGTGGGTTCAAATCCCGCCAGTCCGACTAGGGCTTTACCTTAAAGAGCCTATCAGTGCTCGAACGTTGCCTTACTTTTGGGATAAGTTCGTTGATTGTTAATGCTGAACTGGCCGATTTGGTAGCGAGACATAGGCGTGGCTCTTAATGGTATCAAGAGCCACGCTTACTTTGTTATATATGTTTCCAATTCTCTCGAAAAGACGAATGTATCTTATCTACATCACACAGCCTTGAAAAGTAACATCTATCTTCAAGTCTGCAAGCAGATATGCGCGTGTGTTGTCCGCGCAAGGAATTATGAATCAAGACTAAACGAATCTAGGGAAAGAGGGCTGTCGTATGTTCTCGACGCTCCAATCAGCATACACGCGCAATATGAAATGTCAGAAATGCAGCAGTATAGGCAAGAACGAGTGTATACACAAGAGCAAGTACTGGATACTTCCACGACCCTGTTTCACGTCTCATAACAGCAATAGTGGACATACACTGTAATGCATATACGTAGAACACAAGAATACTGAGGGCTGTTGGCAACGCAATAGCATTCTGGAGAACAGCACGCAGGGTAGTATCGCTTTCTGATACATCAACGCTATAGACCTGCCCCATCACAGAAACAAATACCTCACGAGCAGCAAAGCTTCCAAGTACACCAATGGTGATTCTCCAATCAAAACCCAGTGGTGCAAACACTGGCTCAAGAGTCTTTCCAATAGTGCCAAGTACTGAGTGTTCCAGCTGCAGCGCCGCAGCTTCTGTAGGACTAGCACCGCTTGGCGCAGGTGTACGCGGGAATGCCCCCAATGCCCACAATATTAACGACAAAACGAGAATTGTTGTTCCTGCTGATGTTACAAACTGTTTTATGCGATGCACAAGGGTCATCAATACACTACGCCACGTAGGAAAGCGATACGGCGGAAGTTCCATCAAAAATGGGAGTTTCGAACCGTGAAACAATGTACTTTTCAGTATCTTTGCCACTATTAATCCCGATATTGCTCCCAGACCATATAGTCCCATAAGCACTAGACCTTGTATACTCACAACCCCCCACAGCATAGAAGGCGGAATACAGGCCGTAATCAGCAGTACATACACAGGCAAGCGTGCAGAGCATGTCATGAGCGGAGTAATGAGTATCGTTGTAAGGCGATCTTTCTCCGAAGCAATGATACGAGCAGATAGTATTCCCGGTATTGCACAGGCAAATGATCCGAGTAGTGGAATAAACGACCGTCCTTGCAGTCCGAAAAGACCCATCATTCTGTCCACAAGAAATGCCCCTCGCGACAAGTACCCAATATCCTCAAGGATTGTCAGAAATAGTGTCAGAATGAGAATTTGTGGAAGAAATACGACAACCGCCCCAACACCAGCAATAATGCCGCGCGCAATAAGATCCTCAAATACCCCTTCGGGGATATAGCGTTTTGCAAGCTCCTGCAGCCACGCAAACCCAGCATCAATACTGTCCATTAGAGGAGTAGCCCACGTAAAAATTGACTGAAAGAAAACGAGCAAAATTAGCAGAAACACTAGTAAG
>JANWZB010000005.1:48904-52315 GCA_025055035.1 Candidatus Kapaibacterium sp. | reverse complement strand
AAGCATCGAACCTCACGAACTGCCAGCAGAAGCGGCATTGCGTGAGCTTGAGGAAGAAACAGGATTGCGACTCGATACCCTTTGGGTACTCCCATTTGTAGGCATGTACTATGATGTAGTACACAATACCATCAACGCTGTCCCTTGCTTTGCAGGCATTGTAGAACACTCTACGACGATTACGTTGTCACGGGAACACAGTGCCTACGCATGGTTGACACTACTAGAAGCTCAAAATTGCTTGCGCATTCCCTCTCATCGGCAAGCTTGCTTGTCGTTCTACGACGCGCTTTTGCATCCCCTTGAACGCGGTGAATCCTCTCTCTGTGCTCTGTATCGACGTGCATAGCCTTGCGAGTGCTTATTCATTCTATCGTATTTGCGCAACTTGTTGTCACGCCGTATCATCTCTCCTCTCCGTAGCAGCCCTTTTTCTAGTAGTGCTATACTGTTATCTATTCGTAACGTGAAGCATAACATTCAAGTAAAATCCAAAATGTACTTTTGTGAAGTACGTTCGAGACACAAGCGCTACACTTCAACTCACTGCTGCTTTCAGCGCACCACGCAACTATTGCCTACTCAATATGCGCCTTTTCCCATCACAACAAACCTTCAAACGCCTCACAACGAGCGTGCAGCACAAAATTATGGGTATAGCGCTTCTGCTTCTGACACTTAGTGCAGCAGTGGTAGTATGCATGCGCCTAGAGATCGTCGCCTATACGAAACGCGACGACATGCGCAGAATGAGCGTAGCCCTCCTAAATGCACATCGCTATGAACGCGACTTTATCACAACGCGCGACAGCAGCATTATTCACCGCTTCCATGCTTCGCTGACGGAGTTCTATAATCACATGAGCGGATACCACGAGACTACGCCTTTAATGCGCTCTCTCATGCAACAGGTGCACAACTATCAGCACTCATTTACCACGTTGACCTCTGCACTCAAGCAACGCGGGCTGAACGAAAAGTCTGGAGCAGAGGGCGCATTTCGCTCTAGCGTCCATGCAATCGAAGAACTTGTTACCAAAGCAGGGGAATTACGGATCCTCAACACTATGCTGCAAATTCGCCGTAGCGAGAAAGACTTCTTGCTGCGCCGACAAGAGAAATACGTTGGTTCTGTTCAAGCAAAAATCAACGAACTGAAAGCACAAGCTCAGACTGCCGGAATCGACGCTCTAAGCAAGCTAGCCATTGAGAGCCTCGCCGACGAATATCTGTCAAAATTCATGACACTTGTCGGTTTGCTCAAACGTATCGATGAGCTCGATACACGCATCAATAACGAGTTTCTGGCTATAAACCGCGTTCTCGACGATCTTGTCGCTCACGAAGAAAAGGCAGCACTTGCTTACAGAACAGCATCGCTTATCGTTATGGCTGCAGCATTCATTGTAGGAATACTTCTGGCATTGCGTCTTTCACGCAACATCGCCCAGCCAATTGTTCATCTGAGCAGTGCAGCACGGCGCGTTGCTCAAGGCAATTTCGATACCACGCTCAGTGTACGGACGAATGACGAGATTCGCGACTTGGCAGAGACGTTCAATAGCATGGTGGTGAGCCTACGGCAAAGCCGCGATGAGCTTCAAGCAGAAAAGAATAGCGTTGAGCGGAAAGTACAAGAAGCTACTGCGACGTTAGAACGTGAGCGCGAACAGCTTATTCATCATGTTACTATTCTACTTGCAGGCATCGAACGCTTTGCTAAAGGAGACCTTACCTTGCGCTTCGACGAGCACACACCTGAATACGAAAGTCATCACAGCATTGCAATTGCACAGCTATACAAAGCATTTAATTATGCTCTCAAGAACGTCCATCAGCTACTTCTTGCAACGCATGCAGCTGTTATAGAAGCAGCCAATGCAGGCACTATTATTGCTGAGCGTGCAGAGCACTTTGCTCACGGTGCACAAACACAGAGCCGCCAAGCCTCGATTGCAGCACAGTCTGTAGACGACATGGTACGTACTATCAATCAAACCATAGACTTCATCAACATCGCTGCTCTCAATTCTTCTCATGCTGGTGAGAATGCTCGCAAGGGCGTACAAATTGTTGAACACACAACACACGGCATCAATGCTATTATTTCAGCCACACAAGAAATGGAACAACAGATTGTTCGCCTTACTGAGCGTCTAAGTAAAATTGATGAAGTTGCCCAAACCATTCGGGAAATCGCTGACCAAACCAATCTTCTCTCCCTCAATGCTTCGATAGAAGCAGCACGCGCCGGAGAGCATGGGCGAGGATTTGCTGTTGTTGCTGATGAAGTGAAAAAGCTTGCCGATCGCACCGGTGAAGCCATCCGAGAGATTACCGCTACGATTACAGGCATTCATACCGAGACCCAAGCTGCTAACAAGGTGATAGGCCATGCACGCTCTACGATCTCCACAGGAATAGAACTAACACGCAGCATTACCTACATGTTTGAAGAAATTCTCAACGACGCCCTTCAAGTTTCGGAAGCGATGGCTGATATTCAATCACAAAGCCATTCGCAGCGAGCAATGAGTGAACAAGTGAACTCGAACGTTCAGAGCATAACCGCTATTGCACACGACGCAGAACAGAGCATTGCGCACCTTGCTGAAATTGCTCGCGAACTAAAGTCTTCGATGGCAACAGTGTACGACAGTCTGCAGCAGTTCACGTTAGTGCATACTCACTCGCTCTATACAGCAGGAACACCTTTCACGCAAAACTACGACGCTACACAGCTGTTAGCACAACCATACGCCACTTCTCTGGACAAAAAAAAGCTTCGCGATGAATCTGCTACACACTACAACAATGGCTCACATCGGCACAATAAGCAAGAAGCAACAAGACACAACAACCATACAGAAGATACAGCTAGCGCCGTTCTTATGCCGCCGCAGCCATCGCAGCCTCTCCTACAGCATATTGCGCTTTCTCACGTTCATAGTCCTAACGGTCTGGAATCTCGAGTTATTACCCACGAATCGCTGAACTTTCCCCAATTATAGCAGTACTCTCCTTATACCTCGTTATCATTCGACAAGGGGAACACACACAGGAAGCCTATGATGGACACTGTTCATCGTGGGCTTTATTGTTTCATTGGATAGATATCCCCTAGAGCAGCGCGGTAAGTATTCGTCATAAGCATTGCGATAGTCATAGGTCCTACGCCACCGGGTACAGGTGTAATAGCAGCAGCTTTTGGCGCGACGCTGTCGAAATGCACATCTCCTACTAAGCGTGTACCTTTCGGCTGTGTAGCATCCTGAATACGATTGATACCGACATCAATTACAATAACTCCTTCTCTTACATCATCGCCGCGAATGATCTCTGGAGCACCAATTGCAACAATCAGTACGTCGGCTTGGCGTGTATAGTATCGAAGGTCAGCAGCTGCCGTAT
>JANWZB010000005.1:0-48894 GCA_025055035.1 Candidatus Kapaibacterium sp. | reverse complement strand
AATAGCATTTGCATACGGTGCTTTCTGATATAACAAGTTTGCCATTGGCTTGCCTACAATATTACTTCGTCCTACGACAACAGCATGTTTTCCGCGGATATCAATCTGTGAGCGTTTGAGAATTTCCATAACCCCTGCTGGTGTACATGGCACATAGCAGGGCAGTCCAGCAACTAAGCGCCCAACGTTCTCTGGGTGAAATCCATCAACATCTTTCGATGGGTGTATGCTTAATAGAACGCGATGTTCATCGATATGCTGTGGGAGTGGCAATTGAACTAAAATGCCGTGAATTTGAGGATTCGCATTCCACGAGTGAATGTACTCTAATACCTCAGACTCCTGTATTGTCGATGGCTTTGTAACAACAATCGAATAGAATCCAAGCTCTTCACAGGCTTTAACTTTCGACTGTACGTACACACGTGAAGCAGGGTTATCGCCAATCAACAGCACTGCAAGCCCGGGCCGCACACCTTGCGTGCGTTGAAGCTCCTGTACTTTTTGGGCAAGCTCGCTGCGCACTGCGTGTGCAATAGCCTTTCCATCGAGAATCTGTGTCATACCGTATGTGCTTCAATAGACTAAGAACGTGAGAAACAGACACTAGGCAGAGTCTACAGTGCAGCTACACGAACCGAGAGCGTCAGCATATGTACACCAGCAAGAGTCTCTTCGCATGGCTTCATGCTTGCAGTAAGCACATCTCCACCGATGACTTCCCCTACTCCTTCGGGCGTACCCGTAAAGATACAATCGCCCTTGCGCAAGGTAAATACTGTGGATAAGTACGCAATCAATGATGCTACATTGTGCTCCATCAACACTGTCGTGCTTTTCTGGCGTACGGAGTTATTGACCGATACCTCAAACTCAAAGTCTGGAATATGCGTAAAAAGCGATGCAGGGAGAATACGCGATACAGGTGCCGATGTACGAAATCCCTTCGCTACCGCCCACGGCGCTCCTGCTTGCTTCGCTGCATGCTGAACATCGCGCAGCGTCATATCAAGCCCAACGCCATATCCTGCTATCACGCTTTGCGCATCGCATGCTGGCACGTCAGCACAGTCCTCACCAATCACAACGACCATCTCAACCTCATGGTGAAGATTATGAGAAAATGCCGGGCGCACTACAATACCTCCATCGGGCAGAAGTGCTGCAGGTGGCTTTATAAATACCATAGGCGCTTCAGGAACATCGCCACCCATTTCGCGAGCATGTGCGGCATAGTTTTTCCCAATCCCGTACACCGTCCCAGCTTCCAGCATTGAGCCGTCAGTAAATGTGAAATATGGGCGTGTCATCATGGCATCCCTCCACTAGGCATATTTGCAACACTCGCCCACATATTCAATACGTGTCCCATCACAAGGTCGTATACTTCCGCATGTGTGTTCAGTACCAAGTATCCTAACGCGAAATTGCTAGAATTTCGTACTCAGTAACACCTGCTGGAACTTTCACAGTAGCAATGTCTCCAACTGCCTTACCAAGCAAAGCACGCCCCAACGGCGAATTGACTGCAATCTTGTTCTTCTCAAAGTCTGCCTCTTCTTCACTGACGAGTATATACTCAACAATTGTATCTGTTTTTTTGTTCTTGAGTTTGACTTTCGCAAGAATATAGACCTTATCAGCCGGATAGTCTCCCGGCTCCACAGTGCGAGCACGGCTTAGTGTTGCTTGAATTTTACTGATGCGGAGTTCCAAAAGTCCTTGCTCTTCTTTAGCAGCATCATAGTCACTGTTTTCTCGCAAATCTCCATGCGAGCGCGCTTCGGCGATTTTTCGCGCAATCTCTGCACGACCTTTCGTTACAAGCTCATTGAGCTCTGCTTCTAGTTCGGCAAGGCGCTCCTTACTTAGGTATATCGGTTGTGTACTCATAGACAGCAAGCGGGAAGTCTCGTGGAAAAAATCATGAAGAACGTTTGCCTGCTCATTCACAGAAAATGGGCTATGAGCGAGGTAGTGTAAGCACTATTATTATCACAATGCACAAAAAAACAGAAGCCATAACCGCGCAAGGCAATGGCTTCGAGTCTTACAGGAGCTCCAAATATACAAAAGAAGGCTCTTTCCACCAACAGGAATTTGTACACACTCGATTTTTCACAGCAGCTCTAGCAGATGTCCTAGTTTCGTTTTTTTTGTGCGCAGATAGTCGACGTTCCGTTCGTTGTGAGGGACTTGGATAGGCACACGTTCAACTACCTCCAGTCCATAACTTTCAATACCGACGCGTTTTGTTGGATTGTTTGTAAGCAGCCGCATCTTTCGCACCCCTATATCCACAAGAATCTGTGCACCAATACCATAATCTCGTGCATCGGGCTTGAATCCTAATGCTTCATTTGCTTGCACTGTATCCATTCCTTGTTCCTGCAATGCATAGGCACGAATTTTATTAAGCAAGCCGATACCACGCCCCTCTTGACGCATGTACAGCAGCACCCCTTTACCCACATCGTTAATGTACTTCATTGCCACTGCAAGTTGCAGTCCACAATCGCAGCGCAAGGAGTGGAACACATCACCCGTAAGACATTCGGAATGCACACGTACAAGTACTGCTTCATGCAGCTCCCATGTTCCTTTGACAAGAGCAACGTGCTCCTTGCCATCGATGATATTCTGATAGCCTACAATCTTAAACTCTCCCAGCTCTGTTGGGAGCTCTGCTTCAGCAATCTTCTGCACTAAACGGTCTGTGCGAAAGCGATACGCTATCAGATCTTTCACCGTAATAATTTTCATCGAGTACTGCTGTGCAAAGGCAATGAGTGCATCGCGCCGCTTCATTGTACCGTCATCATCGAGTATTTCACAAAGCACTCCACACGGTCGCAGCCCTGCAAGGCGCATCAAGTCTACTGTTGCTTCGGTATGACCAGCACGTCGCAGGACACCTTCTGCAACAGCTACCAGCGGGAAAATGTGTCCGGGTCGTCCCAAGTCTGAAGGTTTTGTGGAAGGATCGGCAAGCGCACGCACCGTAGCAGCGCGGTCGAATGCCGAAATTCCTGAACTGGTGTTATGCAGATAGTCTACTGAAACAGTAAATTTGGTACCGTGTAATGCTGTATTTGAACGTACCATTATATCTAGCTCAAGTTCCTGTGCACGCTCTGGGGTTATCGCTACACATATCAGCCCTCGCCCTTGTGTCGCCATAAAATTGATTATATCAGGGGTACATAACTCAGCAGCACAAATCAAATCACCTTCGTTCTCACGGTCTTCATCATCAACCACAATAATCATTTTACCTCTGCGCAAGTCTTCAATTGCTTCTGTAATGCTATTGAATAGTGGGTGTGTTGTCATAGTGTAAGGTACATCATTAATACAATGGAGCTTGAGCAAGCTATCAATACACGTTCATTTTTTCATCACATCGATTCTCAATAGGTATCTGCACATTATCTCTGTACTTTGCTCTCCTCTCCAAGAACTACGTAGGCACTTCCTAGTATATCTGCTTCAGAGAGGTTTAGGTTGGGTGAATGCCCTGCTCAACTGATGCATAAGGATCTGACATATCAAGGCGGCTGAAGTAATAAACGCTACGCCCATTACTGTCGAGCTCGATGGTAGCAATGCGTTTATCCACTGCGTGCTGGAGATAATGCTCTACTTCGGCGAGGGAAAATTCGGATTCTATGACGAACAGTTCTGGGTACACTTTCCCTTGGTTCTGATATGCATATCGCAGAATAGCCTTCTCAAGCTGAACATTGTAGTCTGATATTGTTGCACCACCAAGACTTGCTGGCGATGAAGAGCTGAGAACAAGAAGTTCACGTTTTTCGCTTTGGAGGCGATTGTATTCTTTGCGATGCTCGCGTGCACTATATGCAAACATAGTAGCAATTCCAGCACAAATAAGCGCGGGAGCACCAAACTCAATATTAGAAGCAAGCATACCTACCGTAAAACATGCTGACATTACAGAGAACAGCACTGTGTTGCGCTTACTGCGCTTTATTCTCAACTCCGCACGCTCAAGCTTGCGCAGAAGTCGGCGATACGTTTCTTCGCGATAACGTTCGATAAGTACTAACGGCGGTTGTTGTGTTTGCTGTATACGGTACTTCTTAGAACTACCTGCGGCAGCATATGCTACACCAATAATGCTGTCTATTACTTCACCGATAATCTCACCAACCCATGTACGGTGCCCGTAGCTCCACTCTCCGTAATGCTCAAAGCGTTCGCGGCGGCGACGCCGCAATATATCACGCATTTCAGCCATTCGTCCTTGCCATGTATCCTTGTGTGTACCATCCTTGTCGCGAATATTATACTTGTCCCAGTTGCTCGATGAAAAGGCGCTCATGACATATTCCCTTTGATTTGATTTCTCAATAAAACGTTTACGGTAGGGATTGAATCACTAGTATCAGTACTCTTTTGTATATTAACATGCGTGTGTCTTACAGTAATCCTGTGTTGCCTGCGACCAGCACTCAGAATCGGAACAATTTACTTCAATTGCTCCTTTAAGTTCAACGGAGATATCGAAGAAGAGTTTCGTTGGTACGCATATCCTCATTAAACAAAAGCTTAAAAAGCTTACTGTGAGAGCTGCGTCTTTGTCATGCACGATGAGCATACTGCGCTCTGCACTACATATTTACTTTTTTGGTTTTGGTGCCAGATGAACAACCTCAAGTGTCACAGAAACTTGTGTTCCGCGTGCTGGTTCGCTCTTAATTTGCAACTTTCCTTTGAATAAATCTACGATACGTGCAATAATCGAAAATCCTAGGCCAACACCTTGCTGCTCATACATTTCTCGGTCAAACTGCGTAAATGCACCGATATTCTTAATTTGCGAAGCGCTCATACCGCGTCCTTCATCTCGCACAGTAAGGACGGCATGGCTATTCTCACGCGTTAGGCTTACAGCAATCGGAGAGCCTGCTTGTGAGAACTTGATTGCATTCTCTACAATTTCTGTTACTAGCGTTGTTAGATACACAGGATTGATAGCCAGAGCAATGCTATCCTCAGCAATGGATAAATCAATATCCTTGATGCGATGATGCTCCTGCGCTACATCGAGAACAATATCTGAAATAACGTCTCCTGCATTCTCTGTAACGCGCCGTCCTAGCTGTTCCAGACCTTCTTCCCCCTCATGAGCAATAGCTTCGAGCTTTGCGTAGAGCAAAATCTTTTCGAGCAAGCGATTCAGATGATTTGTTGAGCTATTGACCATTTTCAGGAGCTCAAGAATTTCCGGTTTGCTGAGATTTTCAAACGAATCAATGATATACTTTGTTCCGCCAATAATTGTTGATAGCGGCGTACGAAACTCATGGGGCAGCACACGAACAAATCCAGAACGAATTTTTTGCAGAACAGAGTCCATTTGGCGCTGTACAAGCGCGCTTTTATGCAGACGCGCATGTACAGCTTGAAGAAGCTCTTTGATTTGGATAGGTTTTGTTAGGTAATCGTCTGCACCGAGATTCATTGCATGGCGAATCTCTGCCAAGTCCGCTTTACTTGAAATGAAGAGCAACGGGATGTGCGTTGTTTGCAAATCAGCGCGAATTTCTCGAAGTACCTCATATCCACTCAATCCTGGCATAACAATGTCTGAAATGATGATATCGGGTATGTGCTCCTTTGCAAGCGCTAGCCCCTGTGTGCCGTCACCTGCACCGAGCACAGCATATCCCTCTTTCTTCAGATGCCGCTCAATAAGCTGACGCATCTGCGTATGGTCTTCGATGATAAGCACTTTCTTTTGCGCAACACTTGCGTCATCGACAACTAAAGAGCGCAAGTCTTTGTTGCCACGCTGAATTTCAAGGATTTCATCTTCGTCGGGCGCGTATTTTTCTCCTTCACCTGTGATAATGTAGTGGTAATTAAAGCCATAACATTTTTCGAACAGCAATCGATAATCCACTGTATTGCGATATTTCCAGTTCGACAACGCAGAGGGGGTAATACCAAAAAATTCTGCAAGCTCTGCATCCGTTGAAATGTCATACAAGTCTTTAATACGCTGCAAAATCTCGCGAGCAGAGGAATGCTTTGTCATGACACAAGCAGACTATGAAAGAAAATGGAGAGAAATGAAAACCGTTAATACTTCACAAAGTGTGATAATCACAAATATACTCTTGTACCTAAACCTAAACAAGGTTTTTTTCTAAACAAGAATTATACACGCTACGTGAACAAATTTTTTCTTTGTGAAAACACTATGTTCGATTTTGAGACAGCTAGCTCAAATAGCTATGCAGGAGCTTGTCAACGATTGACTTGTGCTGTTTCTATTTGCCGTGTTGCAGAAATCTTGTATTATTGCAACTTCAGGACACTACACATTCTTTGCTCAAAAACTAAGAAGAAGTTTTGGCATACAAATTGACTACAATTAGATGTACCTGCACAAGGCAGGTATAGCAGCACCAATGCGAAGAAGCATCGACATAGACCCACATGTAAACACGACGCTTACCGCGTTCTGCTGTTAGGATGCAGTTGCTATACTGAACACATAAAACATGTGGGTCTTCGTCTTTACGCTTCTGCCTGTGGTGCATAGATTACTACTTCGGACAAATTGTGCTTTCATTCTAGGGCGTATATTATGCATCCTTTTATCTCTTCCAGATTTGCTCGAGTAACAATCCTCGCTCTTACAGTTGTTCTATCGGTTAACACTACTACAGGTACTCCGAGCATATCGCCCGGCTTGCACACTAGCAGCACAACAGTAAAAGAAGCTTTTAACTTCAGTGCTATCGACAGCCACGTCCAGCGGACTCCTCAACATTTAAGTTTGCAGCCACTTCCACGCCTTGTGTCGTACTTAATAAAGCCTGCTACCAACGATATCGAAAAAGCCCGTGCTATTGCTCGATGGATTACTTCTAATATCAGCTACGACTTCGAGGCTGCCTCACTGAATTCAAGCTCTGTCTCGGACAATCCTGATTCCGTTCTGTACTACCGTAAAGCCCTTGCAAGCGGCTTTGCAACACTCTTTGTGCGCATGATGCATATTGCGGGAGTGGAAGCATTTACCATTTCAGGTTTCAAAAAAGGCTTCAACTTTGTTCCCGGCGATGCTTCTACGCTAAAGCGCCATACATGGAATGCCTTTCGTACAGGAGGAAAGACGTATCTTGTTGATTTACCAGTGTACAAAGAGGTAGAAACAGATAACTCATATATACTCGCTTATGCTGACGCCTTCTTTTGCATTCCACCTGAGCAACTTATCTATACAAGCTTCCCTGACGACAAGCGTTGGCAATGCCTCTCAGAACCCATTACTAAAGAGCAGTTTATTAACAGTGTACAATGCTTCGGAGCATTGCACGGTTATTTCATTACACCGTTGTCGCACCGTCAATACACTATCTCGTCAAAGCAACGTACCTTAACACTATGCTTCGATGCTCCTCCAAGCGTCATTCTTGGTGCACGCACATATGCACACAAAGATGCCAAAGCTCAACACTCGATTGTGAAAACAACCCGTGAAGGACGTAAGTTCACCGTGCACATTAAGTTTCCCGCTGATGGAACATACAAACTTGAAATCACTGCAACGGAGCACATACGAGAACGCAGCACGAATGATATCATTGGCTGTTCTATTAAAACCCTTGCAGAGTATAATGTTCTGATTGGTGATAAGCAATTACATAGTATGGCTCTCAACTGAGATCGCAATAATTGCAATAGTGGCTTCCCGCAAACTACTTGATTTGTGAAAAGCGAACATGGGTTCGCTTTTTTGCTATTCGAGTAACTGATACTGTCAACCATTCCTGTCCTTTCTTGCGTATGCGGTACATCCTAACACCTGAGCAAATGCGCGATGCTGATGCATATGCAATGCACACACTCAAGATTCCGCCATCAATTCTCATGGAAAATGCTGCTCGTGCAACTTTCGACTATATGTATGGCTTAGCTCAGCGTCATAAGAATCACTATGGCTACAACCAGCATATTATCCTTGTTCTCTGCGGCTCAGGAAACAATGGCGGTGATGGTTTTGCTGTAGCACGGCACTTTTCGCATTATGCACCAGTTCATGTGATATGGGTCGGTGCAGTAGAGAAAATGAGCGATGAAACCCGATTAAATTTTGAGCTTTTGCAAACGCACCATATCCCCACACTACATTGTGCCACAGCCGATACCTTGTACACGCAGGATATACAGCGCCTCTTTAGCGAAGCAACATGCGTTCTCGACGCTCTTATTGGTAACAGCGGCACAGAGCACGTACGCTCTCCTGTGCTAGACATCTTACGCCTTGTAAAAGCTACGAAGCGTCCTCAGCGCCTTGATATCGCTCTTGATATTCCTACAGGATTGCATGCGGGAACTGGTATCGCACACCCTGACTGCTTTCGTGCAGATGCCACGATAACAATTGCAGCGTGGAAGACAGGTCTTGTTTTGAACGATGCCCCAGATATTATTGGGCAGTGTACGTGCGTTTCCATTGGCATCCCTGAAGCACAGATACGCGAGCGCGCGCAAGTCCGTATTATTGAACGCCACGATGTTGAGCACCTCCTCCCAACGCGTCCACGGCGTTCAACAAAGCACGATTACGGCTCTGTAACAATTATTGGTGGCACAAGCACAATGACAGGTGCTCCTGCACTTGCTGCTCATGCTGCGATTGCCGCTGGGGCAGGTCTTGTGCACCTCTACGCCCCAAGAATTCACCCAATGACTCCACCCGAAGTTATATTACACCCTCTCCCTCACAATACTCATGGTAGCATTGCGCGCAAGGCACTCCCGTTACTGTCTGAAGCACTGCACCACAGTTCTGTAATTGTTATCGGTCCTGGACTGGGAACACACGAAGAAACACTTGCCCTAATACGAGACTATATTCACCTCATCCCTCCTGATATATCTCTCGTACTTGATGCCGATGCCCTTCGCGCTCTACGTATGCCCGACAACAACAGCTACAGCACCGTACATACTCACACCGTTATAACGCCTCACCAAGGCGAATTTGCACGGCTCACCAACACCCCTTATGAGACTATTCCTGAGCATGCACACACGCTCGCTCGCGAATGGGCAGCACGACTTGGTTGCACAATTGTTCTTAAAAGTGTTCCCACTATCATCAGTAATGGGCAGCAGTCGTACTGGAATACGAGCGGCAACGCAGGCATGGCAAGTGCGGGAAGCGGTGATGTCCTTGCAGGGATTATCGCATCAATGCTTGCGCAACGCCATATCCATCATCACGATTTTCTTACTGCAGTAGCGCTTGCCGTCTATTGTCATGGCTGTGCAGGCAATAAAGCAGCACAAGTACGCGGACAACTAGGCGTTACAGCAACAAGTATTATCGCGCATTTGCCTGATGTTTTCCCTCAATATCACGACGCACTCTAGACTGTTATATCTAGCTTCAACTATGACCATCCTCATTACATGTGGAGACCCAAATGGCATAGGTCTCGAAGTTTGTATCAAAGCACTCTTACAGCTGAGTTCTTCTCCTGCATACATTGCCGACCCAGATATTAAGCTTGTTGTGCATCCCAAAGTATTGCATGCGTATGCTCAGGCTCTTCAGTTTCCTCTCTCGTACACAAGCTGGGGATTTCGGCTATGTGGTAAGAGCTACGAACTTCTCCCCTGTACACATGAGCATACTCTAGAATTTGGCAAGGCAACAGAATCTTCTGGAGCACTTGCGCTCGAAGCACTTTCTCGTGCTGCCGACGAACTTTTGTGTCGCCGTGCTGATGCAGTTTGTACAATGCCTGTCTCTAAGTATGCGCTTTACCGTGCTGGAGCAAGTTTTTCAGGACAAACTGAATTTTTCGCAGAGCGATGCGGTGTAGCATCACCTCTTATGATTCTAACTACATCATCAGCACAGCTTCAAGCAGAATGTATACCAGTACGCGTAGGCTTAGCAACAATTCATATTCCCCTGAAAAGCGTTGCACAGGCACTTACACCACAGCTTATTCTCGAGCGATTACGTATCTTTAGCACAGCATTACAGCAGGATTTCGCGATCACAACACCACGTATCGCAGTACTTGGTCTCAACCCTCATGCAGGGGAGCACGGTGCGTTAGGTACAGAGGAGCAGGAATGTATTGAGCCAGCACTTCGGGCAGCACGAGAGCAAGGAATACAAGCCGAGGGAATATTTCCAGCAGATGGATTCTTTGCCTATGGTGCATACCGTTGCTTCGATGGTATTCTTGCGATGTACCACGATCAAGGGCTGATACCTCTCAAACTTCTTGCTGGTGGCAGCGGTGTAAATATTACCGCAGGGCTCCCGATTGTGCGTACTTCTCCCGACCATGGCACAGCATTCAGCATTGCAGGGCAAGGTATAGCTGATGCACGAAGCACTGTCGAAGCTATACTTCTTGCGCAGGCAGTAGCATTGAACCGTGTACACTACCACCGCAATGCAGCACATGCAGCACATCCCTAGCACTCATCCACAATTGCTCGTAATTCTGCTAGCACAGTCAAAGCTTGTAGAGGGGTTAGTGTGTTAATATCAATGCTACGAAGACGCTCGCGAATTCTATCATCACGCATCTCAAAAAGGGAAAATTGTATGCCATCCCTAGTAGAGGGATGCTCTACAACAGTATGAGAAAATATATTCGACGCTTGTACACACTGGATTTCCTGTTGTTTTTCACCTTCGAGGACGCGCAAGATCATGCGTGCTCGCTCGGTGAGCTTTTTTGGCAAACCAGCCATTTCTGCAACGTGGATACCAAAGCTATGATTCGCTGTTCCCTCGACAATTCTATGGGTAAACAATACCGTTGCACCGACTTCGCGAACATCTGCCTTGTAGTTCCGCACCTTTGGGAGGTGCTCGGCGATCGCGGTGATTTCGTGATAATGAGTTGCAAAGAGTGTCTTTGCATGTATATGCTCGTGCACGTATTCTGCAATTGCCCAAGCAATAGCAATCCCATCAAAGGTTGCTGTACCGCGTCCTACCTCATCAAGTAGAATCAAACTGCGTGCTGTTGCATTGTTAATAATATTGGCAGCTTCTTGCATTTCTACTAAAAATGTGCTCTCGCCGGCACTGATATTGTCTTGCGCACCTACGCGCGTGAAAATGCGGTCAATCATCCCAATACGTGCTCGCTTCGCCGGCACAAATGACCCAATATGTGCAAGAAGAGCAATAAGACCCACCTGACGCAAATAACAGGACTTTCCAGACATATTCGGACCAGTAATGATATGTATTTGCGCAGAATGGGTATCCATCTGCGTCGTATTGGGCACGTAGTGCTCCCCGATAGGTAGAAAGCGCTCTACTACTGGATGCCGCCCATCTTCAATCAACAAAACATCACTTTCATCCAGCTCGGGGCGAACGTAGCTATACTCGGAAGCCGCTTGTGCAAGGCTTTGCAAACAATCGAGTGTTGCAATAATAGCTGCATTCTGCTGTATTGCACCAGCATGAGTAGTAATTTCCATACGAAGGCGATGAAACACCTCACGTTCTACTTCTGCTAGTTGTTCTTCGGCGCTCACAATACGTGCTTCTACCTCTTTGAGCTCAGGCGTCGTATAGCGTTCAGCACCTGCAAGCGTCTGCTTGCGCTGATAATGCTTTGGCACTTTACTTCTATGTGCATGCGAAATTTCAATGTAATACCCAAAAACACCTGTATATCCTATCTTCAATGACGGAATACCGGCTGCAGAACGCTCTTTCTCTTGATATTCTACCATCCAACTCTTTCCCGAAGAGATTACGTGCAACAGCGCATCAATCTCTGGTGCATACCCCTCACGAAAGATTCCACCGCTACCAAGCTGTACTGAAGGCTCTTCAACAAGAGCAGCCATGATACGCTGTGCAACATGCGTTGTATCCTGCATATTGTGGAGGCATTCCTGTATCATATCTGCACAGCAGGCTTGAAGCAAACTCTGCACATAGGGCAAGCGAGCAAGCGTTCTTGCTAGCGCGACGAGATCGCGTGGTGTAGCACGTCCAGTAGAAGCTTTGGCAACAAGCCGTTCAATATCTCCCATGTGCGCAAGCTCTGCTCGCAGTGCTCTCAACATACTATCGGCTACTACGAGCGCCTCTACAGCACGCTGACGCTGAAGGATACGCTCCAAAGAACGAAGTGGTCGTGTTATCCATTTCTTGAGCAAGCGGCTCCCCATTGGTGTTTGGGTTTTATCAAGAATACTAATTAGCGTTCCTTCACGCGAAGCATCATGTAAGTTGAGTGTTATCTCAAGATTGCGCTTAGTGGCAGCATCGAGCATCATATACTCATGCGGATTAAAGAACGATACGCGTTGTATATGTGCTACCTGACCTTTGTACGACTCTTGCACATAATGTAATACTACCCCCGCTGCTGCTACACCAACACTCAATTCGTCAATGCCAAATCCCTTCAAGTTAGGTGTTTGGAAATGGCGCAACAGTGTGTCTCGCCCAAACTGTTCTTCGAATATCCAGGGTTCAAGGCGCGTTATCGCAGGCTCGCTCCCCGCAGGAAATGCCGCACGAATTAACAGCAATGCTGCTTCCATTGTGCGTTTTGAGAGAAGAATTTCTGCAGGCTGAAGCGTTTCTAGTAGAGCACCAAGATGCTGGTGATTGACCTCTGTTGTGAAAAACTCTCCCGTTGAAACATCCGCACAACTTACCCCTACAACACCAGATGTAGAGCGCTCAGAAGCAAGAGCTATTGCAGCAACGTATGTATTTCGACGAGCATCGAGTAGCTTATCATTCAGGGCAACACCGGGTGTTACTACCTCGACCACATCGCGGCGAACAATCCCCCGTGCATGCTTGGGGTCTTCGAGTTGCTCACACACTGCCACGCGGTATCCAGCACGCACAAGTTTCGGCAAGTAATTATCAAGTTGATGGTGCGGAAACCCTGCAAGTGGAACGTCATTTGCGCTACCATTATGGCGCTTTGTCAGTGTAATACCGCATACCTTCGCTGTAATCACAGCATCGCTCTCAAATGTCTCGAAAAAATCGCCCAGCCGAAACAGAAGAATTGTGTCGGGATACTTACTCTTTATCTGTGCATATTGTCGCATTAACGGCGTTTGCTTTTCTGCCATCGCTTCTACCGTGCAACGTTTAGAGTATTAGCATCTAGTCGTACATACGCTAAGCCTTGCAATATAGCATAAAATCTCGTTTTTTGTACTGTTTACTTCGAGGTAAGCAGCTGTCGTATAGTGGATATTAGTAGCCCTAGACATTAGATTGTTATCACCTCTGCACACACCACAAGGGTTGTCAATTTTTTACAAGTTTCTCCATACATGCCGTACTATTTTCACTATACTAGCAATGCGGGCTTGTCTTTTCACAATTAGCAGCAGGCATGTATGGCATACTTGTACGATCTAATCATCCGCAATGTACGGCTGGTTCGTCCGCATCACACAAGAGTAGAAACAGTCGATATCGCAGTAAAGGATGGGAAAATCGCCGCATACGGACTTCATCTGGACAGTGAGCAAGCACATGAGCTATACGATGGTAAAAATATGCTTGCATTCCCTGGTCTTGTTGATGCTCACATGCACACAGGGATTTACTCTCCTCTTGCCGAGGACGCCATGACAGAAAGTCAAGCAGCGGCTATGGGCGGTGTAACATCAAGCCTTAACTACATTCGCACAGGGCGGTATTACTTGAATAAATCTGCACCGTATAGAGAATTTTTCCCCGAAGTCCTTGCAATTTCTCAAGGAAGATTTTACGTAGACTATGGCTATCACCTCGCACCGATGATGCGACAACACATTGATGAAATGCCGATGCTAGCACGCGACATGGGTGTACCATCATTCAAAATATTTATGTTCTACGGCTCGTATGGTCTGCATGGTCGCTCGACGTCGCAACGAGAATTCTTAATGATTCCCGATGACGAAACATATGACATCGCACATTTCGAATTTGTTATGCGCGGCGCTAAGAAAGCTATGAACGACAACCCCTCACTGCGCGATGTTATTAGCGTATCGCTCCACTGCGAAACAGCAGAAATTATGAACGCTTACACAAAGCTTGTTGAAAGTGAAGGCAAACTGTCAGGATTGCCGGCGTATAGTGCATCGCGTCCTCCTCACTCAGAAGGTCTTGCTATTTTTATTGCTTCATACCTAGCCCATGAGACTGAGCTTCCAAATATCAATCTTCTGCATCTCACCTCGCGTAAAGCAGTTGATGCTGCTATGATGATGCAAGCAGTATTCCCCCATATTAATTTCCGCCGTGAGGTAACTATTGGGCACTTACTCCTCGATACTGATTTGCAGTGTCCACATCTTCACGACCATGACCACGCCTATTTACAAAGCAAAGCAAAGCGAGAATTGGAATGGACGCAACTGTTTGCCAAAGTCAATCCTCCAATTCGTCCGCGCGAGGACGTTGAATACCTCTGGCAAGCAGTGCTTGATGGTAGAATTGACTGGATTTGTAGCGACCATGCCTGCTGTTCGGCAGAGTTTAAAACCTCTGCCGAAGACCCAAAAAATGTCTTTGTCGCAAAATCAGGTTTTGGAGGTACAGAATACCTGCTTTCTGGAGTTTTCTCTGAGGGTACACGGCGAGGGCTTGCACTCAATCGCATTGCAGAATTATGTTCGTGGAATCCTGCGCAGCGCTACGGTTTATTCCGCAAAGGCGATCTTGGCATTGGCTACGATGCCGACATCGTTCTTTTCGACCCAACAGAAACCTTCACTGTTCGGGCACGAGAATCTCTTTCTGCACAAGGATACACACCATTCGAAGGTATGACCCTGAAAGGACGCGTCAAAACAACATTCCTACGTGGTAAGAAAGTTTTCGAAAATGGTGCTATTGTTGGCACACCACAAGGTCAGTACTTGCACCGACCGTACCAATAGCTACACGCAGTGTAGCTCGATTTGCAGTCTCCCGTTGTTCTACTATCACTAGCATGGATATCATAATGCGCTTCTTTCTGGCTTTTCTACTTATTGGAACATACGTAGCGCCGCACATAGGCGTAGCACAGGGAACATCGCGCGATACTCTACTAGACACTGGTATTTCAGGTGTCTATGAAGTCTTTCTCGCAACAGACAAACCTGACTATGCTTTGCGATACTTTGCTGAATTTGGCTTTACAGTACGTGATAGCGCCGTACTTTCTGCAGCACAGGTCAAAAGTCTCTATGGTATTGAAACAACACTCAAAGCATATCGCTTACAAAACGGCGAGATTGATACGCACGGATTACTACGGATAATGGTCTGGGGCAAGCCTCTTGGACGTGGTGTGGGATATTCCATCCCTGAAACAATTGGAAGCCGTATGGCAGTTATGATGACGAAGGACATCATACGGATTGTTGACGTGTATAAAGCAGAACGCGCTCTTGCTCGCCCTTGGCTACCAATTGAGCCTATCTTTGATGATTTGTACAAGCTCAGCGATAAAAGTCCTGATTTCTTCCATCGCCCTGTTGGTGTGCGCGAAACTGTCGTATATGGTGAGTTCTTTAACCATGTGTTTTTTCAGCGCTACGGCTACACGATTCCGGGATATGGCACTATCAATCCCGCTGCACCACTACAAACAAGCGAATTTACGCACCATGATTTCTTCATCGCCGGACCGAGTATGGACGTTACCAATTACTATCGTGATGCATTAGGATTTCGACCAGAAAAAGATGCTGAGATTGATGGCGACTGGCTCAGAGGTCCTCAGCGCGTCTTCGATATGCCACTAGGCTATTCTCACATCTACAAAGGTTTTGTCTCTCCCAATAATATCTGCGGCAAGCTCAAGTTTTTTATTCCTCAAGCTCCCAAACCTGACAAAAGCGCCCAACAGCGTGTTGGTGAGCTTGGTATTACGTTACATTCTCTTTGGACACCAAAGCTCGACCTCGTGTACGGATTAGTCAAAAAGCAAGGAATTCAGCCTACAGCAATTCAAAATAATGAGTTTGGTGAGCGATGTTTCGTTTTTCGAGGACCAGACGGAGCAACATGGCAAATCATTGAAAAAGCACCAACGCAATTCAACTATAAGCCCGCTACAAAGCTTGAAATCATCCGCGTCAATAACTAACACCTTTACACAGCACTACCGTATACATGCGCTGCTCTTCACAGCAGCATACTCGCACCTATTGATGCTACATCTGTCTGTGTGTTGTTATGTTTTGTTTTTACTCTTAGCAACGATTGCTCTAGCATGAATCGCCGACAGTTTCTTCTTCAAGCCGCTGCGAGCACTTCGCTTCTACCGTTTCCTAATATTACTATTCACACCGCACACAGTAGTGCCGATGTTTTAATTGTTGGTGCAGGCTTAGCAGGGCTGCATGCAGCAATGCTGCTTGAAGCAGCAGGGAAAAGCGTTCTTGTTCTCGAAGCAAGCAAACGGGTTGGCGGGCGACTCTATACCCTTGATGACATCGCATGGAAGCCGGACACAGGCGGTGTACAAGTAGGTGACGGTTATAAGCGTGTACTTGCGGTGGCATCTCGCCTTGGAGTGCGGCTCTGTGATGAGCCACGTTCTTCGTCGGAAACACTTATTTGTTTGGGAGATGAACGCATTCCATCATCGGCATGGGAGCGCTCACCACTCAACAAGCTTGCCGATAAAGAGCGCTCTATATTGCCCATGAATCTTGAATCGATGCTTCTTCGCGGGAAAAGTCCTTTGAAGACCCTCGACGACTGGCGCAGTCCAGAATTTGCACCGTTCGACATCTCAATCAAGGATTTTCTGCTCTCTCAAGGCGCATCAGAAGAAGCTCTGAGACTCATCAACATCGCTAGCGATAATCCGGGTATCGAGAACACCTCGATTCTCAACTCATTCCGCTCAGCAACACTGTTCGCTCAGGGTGGTTTTACAAAGTCATTGATGATTGAGGGTGGTTCTAGCCGCCTACCTGAAGCAATGGCGAAAGCACTTAAGCAACCCGTGCAGCGTGGGAAAATTGTGCGTTCTGTTACGCAGCGTGGGAAAAGCGTCACAATCCAGTGTGCTGACGGCTCTGTATTTTTTGGCAAGTACGCGATTATAACCATTCCTTTCTCTGCTCTGCATACTGTTGCCTTTAGTCCTGCGCTTCCAGGAATTCAAGCTGACGCTATACGAACGATCCAATACACCACTATCACACAAATCCATGCAGAAATCACCAAACCCTTTTGGCTCGAGGATGGTCTTCCAGCATCGATGTGGACAGATTCACCACTTGAGCGTATTTTCATCTTCCCTGCGTCGGACACAAAACCACCGCGTATGATAGCGTGGGTTAATGGCGCTGGTGCTGTAGCACTCGATAAGCTTACAGATCAACAGATTACCCAGCTAGCACTGTCCGAACTCAAGCGCTTGCGACCAGCATCAGAAGGCGCAATCGCAATTGTGCGCATCAATTCTTGGGGTCGTAACCCCTTTGCACGAGGGAGCTATGTCAAGTTCGCTCCGGGACAAATCACAACGTTTGCTCCACACTTTCCCATTGTTACGCGCAATCTGTTCTTCGCCGGCGAGCATACTGCCCTACGCTATACCGGCATGGAAGGTGCTCTGGAATCTGCCGAACATGCAGTAGAACGTATCATCTAACGAGACTCGCTAATTCTATTTCACTCACTATTCATCAAATTATGATGCACTATTCTTTTGCGGGCGTTGTTGGAATAGCCTGTGCATTGCTTATACTGTACGCAAACAGTATCGACGCAATGCTGTATGCACAGACACCCCTGCATGAAGACCTTAAAACAATGATGGTGATGATTACTGGTGAATTTGATAACTTCCAGCAAGTGTGGAAAGAACGTGAGGACAAAATCCCAGACGTACACGAGCATATCCACTCTATCTTCTTTCCTGTCAAGCTCCCAGCGTTCGGTGAACACGTGTTGTATGTGAAGCAGTACATGAATGGCAATCCACGCAATGTCTACCGTCAGCGTTTGTATGTATTTTCTGTGAATCAGCAAGAACAGGCAATACAGCTTGATATATACTCGTTTCCCGTTGATAGCCTGTACTACGATGCCCATCTCCATCCTGAAAAGCTTACACGCCTTACCCCTGCTATGATGAAGCGTACACCTGGTTGCGAGGTGTACTGGAAAAAGACCCCATCGGGCGATGCATTTATTGGATACATGAAGGACAAAACATGTAGTGTTATCTCCCAGCGTTCTGGCAAGCGCATCTTTATCACGGATAGCCTACGCCTCACCCACGATGAATTATGGATTCGCGATGAAGCATACGATGAAAGCGGCAATTACGTTTTTGGTCATAAATCTAAAATTCACCACAAGCTCAAACGCTGCCGCTTCTTTAGAGCGTGGATGGCTGTTCGCATCAAGGAGCCTAAGGAAGGCGAGAAAGAGCAGTATGTCGTTATGCGCAATGTTACTCTTCACGACCAAGGACAGCGCATTCAGTGCATTGGCGAGCTCGATGGTAAGCCATATCCAACAAAGTATTGGGCTGAACTAGCACAGGTTATATATCAAACAGGCTTACCCGTTATGAAGTTTGCAATCTATGAAGAAGGCAATCCTAAAGCTATTGCCTACACATGGACAAATCCAGAAGCAAAGCAGATTGGTATCAACATGCGCTTTGTTCAGGGCTCAGCAACTCTCAAAGAAGGTGCTCTATTCGATATCCCCGATAAGCCCTAGTACTAGGTGTGATTCTCAGATACGTTCGCGGTATCTATGGTATCTACACAATCAGACCCTTGAATCCTTGTTGTTCCTTCTCACTTTATTCCTTTCAGGAGGAGTACTATGCAACAGTTTCTCCAACGTTGTTTTTGGCTTGTGATAGTGCATACACTCTTTGCAACACACGCGCTATCACAGACGGGCACTATCTCTGGCAAGATTATTGACAAAACGATAGGTCAGCCTCTTTCAGGTATTTCGGTCAGCTTGAAAGGCACACGTATTGGCACGGTCTCGCAGCGTAGTGGAGCCTTCACACTCACAAATGTACCAGCAGGGAAAGAGTATATCCTCCTTGCACGCGCACCCGGATATGCCGCATTCGAGCGAAAAATTTCTGTACAAGCTGGTGAGACACAGACTATCGAGATTGGACTTGAGCAGGCATCGTTCAATCTCGAAGATATTGTCATTACAGGATTATCGGTCGATAATAAGCAGAAAGAAACTGGAACATCACGTTCTACGATTAACAAGCCTATTGAAGAGGTACCAGGCATCACAGCTGAGGACGTTCTGATAGGGCGCGTTGCGGGCGTTGAGGCCTATTCTTCCGATGGTGCTCCGGGAGGCGGCATACGCTTCCGTATTCGCGGAGGTAACTCTATTCTTTCTGCCTCAGAGCCTCTTATTATCGTCGATGGTGTGTTTCTCGACAATTCCAACCGCAATACAACCACAGGAGTCAACACCGGTTCTGCATCGTTTGGTGCAAGTAATGGAACACGCGGCTTGCTTGCAATCAACCCTGAAGATATTGAATCTATGGAAATTCTCAAGGGAGCAGCAGCAGCATCACTGTATGGCTCGCGTGCTTCTAGCGGTGTTATCGTTATCACAACAAAAAAAGGTGGTACAGGTTCTATCAGTCTTGACTATAATCTCGACGTCGGCATTACTGAGGTTCATCGTGGTGTTACAACGCAGAAAACAAACTGGACAAACGATGAAATGAGAGCATGGCGCGACTCAATCAACAGCCGCCTTACAGCAGCTCAACGACCGCTTGCGTACACCGATGCAGAACTCTCCCAATGGCAAGCTAATGGCAATGCATACGACTGGCTGCTTGCCCCCTTCCAGCAAGGCTCGTTCATGCGCCACACTGTTACCTTGCGCGGTGGGAATAAAGATTTTGGATACTACGGCTCATTTAGCCAGCAAAATACACTTGGACATCAGAAAGGAACGAGCTTCGATGCAACAGGTTTACATCTTGGTATCAACACCTCTGCTATTGAAAATCTCGAAATTCGCGCAAGTATCGACCTGTCATTCGATACGCGCAAAATGCTACCCGGCGGCTCACCGGGATTCTTTGTTCCTAATAGCTGGGGCATGGCAAGCCTTGCTATGCCGTTTATGCGGCTCGAAGACGTACGCAATCCTTTTCTTGGAACGGGTCGAACAACACTTGGCATCCGCTCGCCCGATGCATATACCACCTTGCGACGTGAAAACGCCTCAACACGTATCGTCAGTAGTATCAACCTTCGCTATAAGATTCTGGACAATTTGAGTATCGACCTCAACACTGGTGTGGACGAAACGCGCACCGAAGGTAAAATGATTTATCCGTTTGGTCTTGTTAGCCTATTCCCAACAGGGCGCCTAGACGTTGATTATGAAAAGATTCTCCAACGCACCCTTACTGCAGCAGTGAATCATCAATGGCAAGTGTCCGAAGATATATATATCAAATCTACTGTCGGTATGCAGTACGACGATAATCGACGGGACTACGACTATATTCGCTTACAAACCCGCTCTATTCTTGCACCAGAAGATAAAGTCAGCAGCTATAGCTCAACGCTCTTTGGTCAGCTTGCCTCTGTGCAGCTCGTACGGACACTTGGTTTATACTTCAACGAAACTATCGGTTTCCAAGAGCGCCTCTTTATCCAGCTCGGTGGTCGTTTCGACCGAGGTACATCGTTCAAAGAGCAATTCTTCTTTTATCCGCGCGCAAACGTCCGATACATCATCACTGATGCTATTAGTGTGCGAGCAGCATTTGGTCAGTCGGGCACACAACCTCCACCGTATCTTGTGAACCCTGCATACCGTCTCGATAACCTTGGTTATGACGGCTCTGCTGGTGGCATTGTACCGAATGTGCCGGGGAATGCGAATCTCCGCCCCGAGGTTCTGACAGAAATAGAAGGGGGTGTCGATGCGTCGTTTCTCGATGGTCGTATCACAGCAGAGCTCACATACTACAACAAACGGTTCGATGATTTGCTCTTAAGTATTCCTATCAACCCAGCGCTCAATAACGGTTTCTCGCGAGATATTCGTAATTCTGGCTCAATGACCAACTCTGGCTTCGAACTAACCGTGAGCGCGGATATTCTTAAAGAAGAAAACCTTCGATGGAACTTAGCACTTAATGCCGCCACACTGACCAACACCGTAAACTCTTTGTTTGTGCCCATTACAGGCGATCAAGTCGCTGAAATTGCAACTGGCTCGATTAATGCTCCTCTCCCATCGGCTCGCATTCGCGAAGGTTATCCTCTCAGTGGGTTTTGGGGGTACTCACCAGCATCGCCACGCACACTTGTCTACTTGGGAACACCATGGGCACCACTTGACGCCAATATTTCGACACAGCTCGATATTGGTGGGCTGTTTGTCCGTGCGCTTGTTGGCGGAAAATTCGGTCATAAGCGCTTAAACTCTACGTCGCGCGATCTTGCAAGCCCCAGCGTTCGTATGCATAAAGACCTGTGGAATCTTCCCGCAGGTACTGCAACAGACCCTGCTGGCACAAATACACTATTCGCTCTGCAGAATAACACCGAGTTTTGGGTTCAGGATGCAAGTTTCCTGAAAGTTCGTCAACTTACCATTGGATACACGATTCCATATGAGTGGATACAAGGTACGTTTGTACGCAAAGCAACTATTTCACTAACAGGCTCAAACCTCCTCACATTCACAAGCTACCAAGGTGGGTATGATGTCGAAGCCGAAACAAGCGGTTTTGGTGTTGCTAACGGCTGGGTTCGCGGTCAAGATGCATGGGAAGGTGGTATACCGCGCTCCTATGCATTATCGCTCATGCTTGGATTCTAGTTCGTCTGTACTTTGCATTGTCTCACCTCATTTCTTGATTGCCATGAAACTACACTGCTTATATCGTTCTACACTTGCCGGACTGCTTAGCATCACCTGTGCTGCTATCTTGTCTTCGTGCGACATGAGAGTACTGAATGATGAAGTAGCCATCTCTGCGCCACGCGCTACAACACCAGAAGGAACAGTTCTTGCTGTTTCGGGTATGATAAAAACAGCATTGAACGCCCACGATGAAATGTGCTGGGCGTCGGGTTTAGTAGGAGAGCAAGAGTTTAGTCCTAATCGCCAGAACATAGGGTTTGTATTTGCTGTGCGCATTAGCAATGAAAACACGATTGCCGCCGATAACAGCCAAAACTCTACTATTGTTACGGCAGTTTATAGTGCCTTTGCACTGTGCGATGTTGTCGAGCAAGGAATTGAACGCAACACATTCAGCAGCAATAGCGGTCAGGATGCAAAAGCGAAAGCATTGATGAGCGCCAATATGCTTATGATACGTGGACTTCTCTACAGCGACCTCGCAAAGTTTTACTCGGAAATCCGAGAGCCCAAAACAAACGCAAAGCTTACGCCAGACCAAGCAAAGACACGGGCTATCGAACTTCTCCTACAAGCACGGGCAAAATGGGCAGAATACTACGCTAACCCTTCGCCACTGCCTTCGGGATTCAGCCCTGCGGGAATGTTTGGTGTGCGTGCTGGCGCTGGTGGAACATTCCTTCCGGATAGTGCAGCAGTCCGAAAGTTTGTCAATTCATTTATTGGCATGATTCATTTCGATCAAGGAACACGCCAACAAGCTGCACCGTTTCTTGCTGCTGGATATCTACCAAGCGATGCAGGACAAGAGCTTACCTACCAGACAATTGATGCCCTCACAGGTCCGGGAATTTACCCACGTGTACGCAACTATTATGCTTTCCAAAACCTCAACAGTTACTCTGCAAGTTTCATTGCTAACCGCATCCCCGCCGATACGAATCGCCGTGCACCGTCGAACTGGTTTTCTCCAGTAGCTGTATCGCCGGCGAACTACTTCTTTCCTCCTGCAGCACGATATCCTCTTATTACTGCACAGGAAGTAGCATTAATGCAAGCAGAACTTGGTATTCGACCACGCGCTGAGGTCATTGCACAAGTTCTGCAAAGCTGGCGTATTCCCGCTGCTGTGGCTACCACTCTAGCAAACGATCCTGCTATCACGCTAGAGCGTGTCGCACGCTATGAGTATGTTGGTCGTGGGCGTCGCTGGTCTGTTGGCAATCCTTCTACTGGTCAGCCATGGCCACGCTGGCAGCCATCGCTTGAAATGAATATTGGCAGCTAGGTGCACATCCTCGAGCATCAAGCCCCCTTGAAATGCATATCAAGGGGGCTTGGCTTCTTCAATCACAATTCCGTATGTTTCACACCGCTCGTTATCGTCGCTATGCGTACTCTACCACTATGCTTCCTCATTGCATACCTTCTTTGTACACCTCTCATTGCTCAGAAAAAAGTGAAGAAGCTCGACATTACCAAGCCAGAAGACGCTGTCAAAGCATCGCGGAAAATTACAGCGAGCCTCAGAGATGGTGAAGAATGCGTCTTTTGGTGGGAAGGTAACGTGTACAGCCGTATTCCAGGTGAGCGAGATCGCTTGCTCTTTACATATCAAGGTATGAATATTCGCGCAACCAAAACCTTCTACGATAGCGCAAAAGGCTACGGCTATCGCCATGTATCACGCGAAGTTCTGTTCTATATGGACCCTCAAACCAAGCAAGTTCTGCGAACATGGCGTAATCCCTTCACCGGCAAAGAGGTTGAGGTGGTGCATGTTGCGAACGATCCCGTCAACGCTCGTAGCGTAACATACGCCATAGACAACGGCAAACCATATCGGCTTCCCGGAAGATTTATTGATGGCACATATCTCCAAAGCTCCGAAGTTCCCCTATTCTACACAAATCCTCTCGGTGGTGATTATCAGGAATACAACGGTGGAACATATCACGCGATGGAAATTTTCAATTTTGCTGTTGATGAGGAAGAACTCCTTAACGCAGAAAAACACACTGCAGAAAACGTTACTATCGCATGGACGCGCATTTCGAAATGGCTTCCATGGATGGAAATGGGCGACCGCATAGGATATCTTATCTTCTCTGGAAACGGGAAAAAGCTCAAAAGTTTTGAGCAAATGCCTGAAGAAATCAAAAAGGAAATTCGTACCAATTACTCCCTATACGAACATGCTCCTCCCCTAGATGATACACGACCAAACGAAACAAGCTGGACAGTGTTCAAGAAATACATTGACAAAAAACGTGCAGAACAGACAGACAAAAAGTGATGCTTTGCATCTATCTATGCCTACCATCACTAACACGTGTATTCGCCTTATATCGCGAGCCGTTGGCTTGCCTGATGCTTCAGTATGGAAGGTATGTACGCAGCCTCTTCCAGCTTTAGAAGACAGTCAATTCCTTGTCCGCGTGCACTATATCTCGATTGATCCTGCAATGCGCGGCTGGATGAACGAAGGAAGCACATACATACAAGGTGTACAGCTTGGCGATGTCATGCGAGCATTTGCTGCTGGAGAGGTGATTGATTCAAAGAATCCAGCATTTCCAATAGGCACATATGTTACAGGTCTGCTTGGTGTACAAACGTACGCATGTTCGGATGGTCAGAACGTCGAACGTGTTCCAGCCTCATCGCCCAATGAACTGCCGCGCTATCTTGGTGTGCTCGGTATGCCGGGAATGACAGCATACTGGGGATTGCTAGATAAAGGTTGTCCTCGTGCGGGAGAAACTGTTCTTGTCTCTGGAGCTGCTGGAACTGTCGGTTCACTTGTCGGGCAAATTGCGAAGTTGCATGGGTGCACAGTGATTGGCATTGCTGGTGGCACAAAAAAGTGTGATTACCTACGCCATACACTCGGCTTCGATGCTGCTCTCGACTACACACAAGGATCGCTCAGTGCACGCATACGCTCTGCCGCGCCTCAGGGTGTTAATATCTACTTTGATAATGTTGGTGGCGATGTTCTTGACGCAGCACTAGAGAACCTAGCACGTGGAGCGCGTGTTGTCATTTGCGGAGCAATTTCACAATATAACAACACAACGCCCGATGGAAAACCTGCTCCTCCTCAAGGACCTACAAACTACATGAAGATTGTTACAGCGCGTGGACAGATGAATGGTATTATCGTTTTTGATTACTTCCACCGCACACAAGAATTTCGTAGTCATATGCAGCGCTGGATAGCTGAGGGGAAAATCACCTTGCATGAACACATTCTTGAGGGAATAGAAAGTTTCCCGCATGCACTGACCATGCTCTTTCGCGGTGAGAACATCGGGAAAATTCTTGTGCGTGTTACATCACCCTCAGTTCCATCAGCATAGCTCTTGCCATGCTATTCTTCTACATAGAAGGCACGGTACTATTATACCACCAAGGTGACGGAACGTCATGTATTTTTGCGAGAAATGCTCGCTGACGCACAAAACGCCGCATTGCACCTACTCCCATACGCGTTCCCCCAATACCT
Source organism: Candidatus Kapaibacterium sp. (assembly GCA_025055035.1). Lineage (GTDB taxonomy): Bacteria > Bacteroidota > Ignavibacteria > Kapaibacteriales > UBA4661 > PH2015. The sequence goes on along the minus strand of JANWZB010000005.1, from coordinate 23,473 downwards.
GAACACTTCAGCGACTGCTTTTCTCCTTCATGTACAATCGCAGTTAAAGCAGCATCATTCAAACTAATCGCACCACATTCCATTTTCTGACCAATTCTGTATGCCTCCTCAACTGTTGATGCAAACACTGCACCACTCAAGCCAAAGATTGTACTATTTGCCAGTGTGAGCGCTTCATCTTCTGTGTTAAAGGGCATAATAGGCAGAATTGGTCCGAATGTCTCCTCTGTCATAACCTTCATGCCATGATGTACACAAGTAAGTACCGTTGGTCGGCACCACATTCCTCCACCGTGCTGTTCGCATTGTATGCTACCTGTCAGAACCTGTGCACCTTGCTCAATAGCATCGCGCAGGTGGTCGTTGATAATAGATACTTGGCGCTCGGAGATAATAGGTCCGATATGTCCATGATGGATGTCAGGATAGCATAGCGATAACGCCTCAGCTTTTTTCACTATACGTTTCACAAAATCTTCGTAGATGCTGGACTGCACGTAAATACGCTCAATCGACAAACATGACTGCCCAGCATTTGCTGTTGCACCCCAAAGAATAGCCGATGATGCGTAATCAAGGTTCGCTCCTTCAAACACGAGCGCAGCATCTTTACCACCAAGCTCTAGAAATACAGGAATAAAGTTTTGTGCAGCAGCAGTATATACACGTTTCCCCGTTGCCACACTTCCCGTAAAGCATACAAGATCTACGCATTGTATCATAGCCTCACCCGTCTCACCAGCACCTTCGATATACGCAAGCACAGAAGCCAGCTCTGGTACATCGAACACAGACTGCATCAAGGGTTTAATAAAGCGTGGAGTAATTTCGCTGGGTTTCACGAGCACGGCACACCCCGCTACGAGTGCTGGTATAGCATCAATGAGAGAAAGTAGAAGGGGGAAATTCCACGGGCTGATAACACCAACAAGTGGATATGGCTGAACGTCTTGGCGAATTTCGATAAATGGTAGGTGCGAGGGCTTAGTATCTTGCTTATCAAAGAATTCTTTGCCTAACTCGCACCAGCGGTCAATACGAGCAAAAAGCAAATCTACTTCTAGTAGCGTTTCCCACTTACGTCCAGTGTCGGTGATGAGTGCCTCCTCGAGCACCGACCTATAGCGTTGTGCAGACTTCTTCCAGCGCTGCAGTACGTCTATGCGGTGCTCCACACCACGCTTCTGCCATTCTTTTTGTCCTGAACGTAACTGAGAGCATAGAGCATAAAGCTCCGACAAACTTGGTGGATGGATTGTGTAGTCGCATTCCCCTGTTCGAGGATTGCGCACAGAAAGAGCATGATGCATCATGAGGTTCAGTGTCTTCTACGTCATTCCTTTTGCAACTGGGTAATTTCCGCAAAGTCTCTTGGTGGATTCATCCACAATGGAGCTTTTGTACGAATATAGTTCTGCAATGGCTGAGGAACATCCTCAAGCTTATCAAGCCGATAGCATGTAAGCTGGATAATTCCTTTGCGCCCAGTACCAAAAAACGGTGCCATATCGCCAAACCGTTCCCAGAATAGCTGGTACTTGTTTTCAGGTTTTGTTTCACGGGGATTCACGATGAAATCATAATTTTCCCACGCTTCCATCACTGAACCGTTCGGTAATGGAAGCCGCAGAAAGATAGGCGCGGAAAAAGCATAATTGTCTCCTACTTTTCGAGCAAGCGTCTTGTAGCCCGGACCAAGCGTCGTTATGCGTTTCCCCTTACCTTGTGTAACGTAGGTAACAAGCTTATCGCCACGAAGAGCGTAGGTAATCACCTGATATGGATACTCGATATGCGTAATTGGTACACCGTTGTAGGTGGTGAGTACCTCTTTGGTTGTTTTGTCCAAGTAGATGAAGATTTTGCGGTTTAGCTGAACGACGGAGTCCTTTGCTACTTTGACAAGAGTTGCAACATCAATCCCTTGCATGTAGCTGAGAAGCTCACCATCAGGGTATGAGTACACCTCACCGTAGCAGTACCACCATACAGGCTTTGTACCATCGCCAACACGCATATCAACCCATGTGTCGAAAATGCGCTGGTCATACGGGATAGTTTGGGAATATACGTGGGGTGCTGTAGTCTGGAGACACAGCACAGTGGCAAGCACTATCAAGCGTTTCATAGAACAACGCAGAACATGATGTGGTGATGAAAAATTCTAGCGGATAGCATACATGCTCAAACAACCAGCCGATGCAGTATAGTTCCTTATATGTGGAATCGGAAGGCATAACTTTTCCCATAGCCTTACGTGTGCTAATCTGGCACGCCAAACCCTCCACCGCCTGGAAGCTCTAGTACCAGTTCTTCATTAGGATACAGCTTATCAAGTCCTTTTGGAGCGATATAACGTTTTGGCTTGATATACACTCGTCCTCGTTTGCCATCACCGCCGCCATTCAAGCCGCGTGCTACTGTCTTCGTCTTTTCTGTGAGCAGAGAAATATTGATAGGTTCATGGCTAATATTCTTGAACGCAAACTTCTGCCCCATACCACCCTTATATGCACCATTGCCGCCCGAATTTCTACGCAGAGATTTTTCTGTTACAAGAATTGGTGCGCTATTTTCCAGTACTTCAACTGGCACGTTTGCAACATTTGTCGGAAAGCTTAGTGTGGGAATGCCGTCCATTGTTGGGCGCGCTCCATATCCACCGTTCAGGAAGAAATACTCGACATATTCTCGGTTTCTCCGTGCATCGTATCCATTCAATACAACGCACCAACATGCTGAACCACAGTCAGCTTGTACCTGATTCGGCACAGCTTGCGCTAGCGCTCCAAATACTGCTGCATGAAGAATATTGCCTGTAATATTCCGTGCGCCAAGAGGCGATGGTTTCTGAGCATTGAGTAATGAACCCTGTGGCGCAGTAACATGAATAGGGCGGAATGAACCTTCATTATTTGGCACATCAGGGCTAAATACACATTTTATCGGATACGCTGTATACGCATAGGTATAGTTTAAAACCGCGTTAATGCCAAGCCGATGCGCCGGTGATGTTCCCTCGTAATCAACAATAATCTCATCATCGGCAATTGTCACAGTGCAGCAGATACGTACTGGTTCATCTAGCCCATCGCCATCAGCATCATACTCATAGCGATATGTACCATTCGGTGCTGCCATGATTGCTTCGCGCATTGCTCGTTCGCTTGCTTCGATCACTTGCTCAGCAATTCCCTGTATATCGTCTATGTTCATCTCATCCATAAGACGTAATAGCGCACGCGTTCCTTGCTCATTTGCAGCAAGTTGAGCACGAATATCTCCAATTGTTTGCTTTGGTGCACGAACATTTGCTTCGATAATGTCCAGTAATACAGTGTTCTCCTTCCCTGCGTCAATAAGCTTTGTGGGTGGAATCATCAATCCTTCCTCGTATAAATCTCGACCGCCTGCCCCCCATAGCGTGCCCCCTATGTCGGGTGAATGGGCAATCGTCCCAATGAACCCAATAAGTGCACCATTCCTCATAATAGGTGATACTAAGCCTATATCTGGCTTATGCCCAGCACACAGCCATGGATCGTTGGTAATAACCGTATCGCCCTCTCGCCATGAGTTTGGCGGGAAGTAGCGCTCCAAAAGCACTTTTGTCAGCATTGGTAATACTCCCAAAAATGATGGGACACTAATGCTTGACTGAGCAATCGAGCGCCCATATGCATCCATCAACACAACAGCAAAGTCATTCGACTCACGCGTTACCGTCGAAAATGCCGTGCGTTGCAATGTTGTTCCTGCTTCATCAACAATTGCTATAAGGCGAGACCACACAATACTGAGCGTAATTGCATCAAAGCGCTGTTTCATACAGAACCTTCTGGATAGTACATGTCTATCACGATATTCTTGTGCTCATCAACACTGAACCGAGCGTGTTGGCCGATAACAGTCGTTGATTCTTTTTCTTCGATGATTGCCGGAGCAGTATATACAACTCCTTGGACAAGGTCATAGCGTCGGTACACATCTGCCATTGTCGGAGCTGCATTGCCCTCGAACCACACAAGGCGCTGTGTGTATGATGTTTTGCTTGCAACACCATTCGTCCCATGCTGCGACGGCAGAATCTTCGGGGCAGCTGCACTAACGGCAACACGCCATGTAACAATCTCTAGGCGCATTCCCGGCACAGTACGGTTGTAGCGGAACTCGTACTCTTGTAGAAACGCTGAAGTAATGGCAGGTATAGATTGTTCCGACAGTTGACCAAGCGGCATAGGCACTGTTATTTCATGCCCCTGTCCGACGTATCGCATATCTGCTACTCGCCTCACAGTTGCTTGCGATACATCGGCATCGGCATGGCGCAAAAATGCGAATCCTTCCTGTTCCATCTCGTAGAGCATAGCGTTGAGTTGCTCCCAGTCTATTTCATCAAGTGGTTTAACATACGACCGTGTTGCCTCAGAAGCAACAGGTGATACCAGAAAGCCTAGTGCTGATGTGACGCCCGCTCCAACTGGTATGATGATGCGCGACACACCTAATAAGCGTGCAACACTAAACGCATGAACGGGACCAGCACCACCGAATGCCATCATCGGGAAGCGGCGTGGATCGAAACCTCTTTCAATAATATGTACTCGCGCAGCATTTGCCATGTTTTCATCAACAACACGACGAATACCCATTGCTGCTTGCTCTACAGAAATTCCCAACGGAGCAGCGATATGACGCTGCACAGCTTCGTATGCAGCTTCACGACTCAGCCTCATTGTGCCACCTAAGAAGTATTCTTCATTTAAATACCCTAAAATCAAGTCTGCATCGGTAACAGTGGGCTTTTGCCCCCCACGTCCGTAACATGCAGGTCCTGGCTGCGATGCGGCACTTTCAGGTCCTACCTTCAACAAACCAAGTTTATCAATATAGGCAATTGAACCGCCCCCAGCACCAATTTCAATCAAGTCAATGACGGGAATCCTCACCGGCAATCCACTTCCTTTCTTAAAGCGCCGCACTCGCGCTGCCTCAAACTGATGCGTGATTTCTGGTGCACCGTTCACAATCAACGAGGCTTTTGCCGTCGTGCCTCCCATGTCGAAGCAGAGCATATCACGGTGCTGAGTCAGACTACTAAAAAAGACACCTGCCATCGCCCCTCCCGCCGGACCCGACTCTAAGAGCTGAATAGGAGCTTTACGTGCACCTTGAACTGTCGTTAGCCGCCCACTTGAAATCATAATGTGAATCTTCCCCTCGAACCCCAACTCCTGTAGGCGTTGCTCTAGCACCTGTAAATATCTATCCGTAATTGGCTGCACGTAGGCATTCATGATTGTTGCCGATGACCGTTCGTATTCCCGTATCTCTGGCATGATATCTACCGACAGCGACACGTACAGGTGAGGGAACTCTTCACGAATAACCTCGCCTATTAAGCGTTCGTGGCTAGGATTCATAAATGAGTGCAGTAGCGACACTGCTACAGACTTAACACCACGCTGAACAAGCTTCTGCACTGCTGTACGAGCGTCGTCGCGTGAAAGCTGCTTCAACACCTCACCCGAAGCAAGTATACGCTCGTGTACACCAACACGATACTTCTTCGATACTAGTGGTTCTGGCATAACAAGAAAAATATCGTAGATGTCGTAGCGCAGTTCACGACCAATCTCTGGCACATCAGTAAATCCTTCTGTTGTAATAAACCCCGTCGGAGCACCTTTACGTTCAATGACTGCATTTGTGACTAGTGTTGTACCATGCACAATCGTGTGAATATCTCGCGCTTCAATTCCGCAATCTCTCAGTAGGGATCGTGTTCCCACAATAATACCGTCGGTTGGGTCTGGATAGGTGGTGAGCGTTTTTCCAAACACTAGTCGTGCCTGTGCTTCGTCGAGCAACACAAAATCTGTAAACGTGCCACCAATATCAACACCAAGTCTGTATCGCATACTCTCTGCAGAAACAATACTCGAGAACGTTAGTGCATTTCCTCGCCGCCACTGACATTCATCGCTTCGCCGGTAATATATTCAGCCTCAGCTGAAGCAAGAAAGGCACAAGCTTTTGCAATATCTTGCGTGAGACCAGTGCGTCCAAGCGGAATGTTTGCCTTCATGCGTGCCATATATTGTTCAAGCGTCAGCCCTAATTTTTCTGCAAAGAACTCGTTCTGCCATGCGCCCAAGCCAGTAGTGATATGATTCGGGCATACAGTGTTCACCGTGATACCGTACTTTCCAAGTTCAATGGCTGCAGAGCGCGTTAAACCAACAACTGCATGTTTGGACGCAGTGTAGGCAGCTGCAAACGGGAAGCCCGACTTGGACGCCTGCGAGCCAATGTTGATAATGCGCCCACCTCTACGCCCTGACTCTGCCTGTGCAATCATTTGCCTGCCAGCGTGCTTAATGCCAAAAAAATACCCTTTCACATTAACATCCATCACCGCCGACCATTTTTCCTCTTCCATCTCCGTTACAAGCTGCATCAAATACCCCACTCCAGCATTATTGACAAAAATATCAACTGTCCCGAATGCCTTCACTGCTTGCTCTACAAGGCGCGTGACATCTGCTTCCTTGCGTACATCGCATGGAATAGTTAATGCTTGTACACCATACGAGCGACATTCTTCGGCAATCCTCTCCATCTCTTGCGTTGAGCCAATAGCAGAATCTGGAAAGTTTTCTCCTGCTGAAGTGCCAAGGTCGGAAACAACCACATTGCACCCTTCAGCAGCAAACCGCTTGATAATTGCTGCTCCAATACCACCCGCTCTGCCTGAGCCGGTAACAATAGCCGTTTTCCCTTCAAGTTGATACATACCCATTTTTCACCTCATGCACAATGTTCGGTAACGATGAACACAGGATTATCAGCATACTGCGCAAATTGTGCAGCACCTTTTTGGATGGCTTCAGTAGTGATATCAGCAAGGAATTGCTCCATGTTCTCGACATCAATTACCTCAATATACTTATACGGTGGTGCAGCGTCGGAGCCAAGAACAGACAACGCCTTGAGCACATGGAAATCACGCACAGAATCAAGTGCATTCACGGTAGGCACATCTGAAGTCCGTGCCCACGATTCATACTCAGCGGGATCAACGCCGCTCTTTAGGTTAAAGAGAACAATAATTTTGGGCATAGCATTGCGTATCAGCGGTGAAACATAGAGTTGTTCAGGACCTACACATCCAATACCTACGATAAAAACGCCTTTGCTGACTGGCTGATAAGTCCAGCCACAGAATGAAGAATCATGCGTACACCCTTGTCCACCAAGGCATGAGCCTGCTCTTTTGTTGCGGCAACAGTGCCAACAATGCGGTTGTGGCGCACCACAATCTCGATAATCTGGTCAATCACCTTTCTCACTTCTTCATGCGACGGACTGTCGTAGAAGCCCATAGTTACAGCGAGGTCACGCGGTCCGATAATAAATCCATCAACGCCCTCAACGTGGCACATTTCTTCGAGATGATCGAGTGCTGTGATATCTTCAATCTGTGGCAGTACTAGCGTTTGGTTGTTTGCATGGCGGATATACTCTTGTTGGGACATCCCACCCAGCATGTAGCGTGCAGCACGCACAGGACCGATACCACGCTCTCCTACTGGTGGATATTTGACTGCTCGCACAAGCGCTGCACAGTCGTCTGCTGTTGTGCAACCGGGCATCATAATGCCCATAATACCAGTATCCAGAAACTGCAAAATGAGTTTTTCGTCGAGGCTACGTACTCGTGCAAGAGGCGTAATATCTATACTTTCAGCGGCACGTACCATATGCTCAGCATGCGCAGGCGAAAGCGCTCCATGCTCGCCATCAAGCATATAGAAATCAAAACCTACAAGACCAATATACTCCACAATGATGGGGTCAATAGTTGGCGAAATGACACCAAAGACTGGTTTTCCCTCAGACAATCGCGTTCGGACTGTGTTCTCTCGCATACAACACTATAAGCTTTGTAGAACAACATCATAATAGCTACCGCAATTCATGTACTGTACCATCAGCAATTTTGTTCTTGATAAACTGCATCAGCCCGCCTGCTGCTGCAATTTCTGCGACAAACGGTGCAACAGGCAGTGCTTGCGCTTCGAAGCCTGTTGTTATGTTCTTTATAAGACCAGTGCTTGGGTCAAACTCAAGCTCATCGCCTGTCTTAACATGCTGAACAAGTCCCTTGCATGTGATAAATGGCAAGCCATAGTTCGTTGCATTGCGAAATTGCAAGCGCGAGAATGAGTCAGCGAATACCGCTTTGATTCCTGCGCCCATAAGTCCTGTAACGACATGCTCAATACTTTTACCACCGCCAGCAAAATTATGCCCTGCCACGATAAATGTATAGCCTTTGTCTCTGAAGCCATTTTCCTTATTGAATTCTTCATCAACTCCTGCCATCACCCACTTTGCATTTTCTACTGGATCAATCGGGCTGGTCCAGAATCTCTGCACAATAATGTCAAACGCATACACGTACTTTTCCGATGCCCATGCTATGCCACGCAGAGGTTGAATCATACGAGCTCCTTCCGTATAGTCAGTATAGATTTATTACGACAGCTCACGAGGGTCAGCAATAACACCTTTGAGCGCTGATGCTGCCACAACAGCTGGCGAAGAAAGATAGATTTGTGCATTCTTGCTTCCCATGCGCCCCTTCATATTGCGATTTCCAGCACTCAAGATAACATCACCATCACCAGCCACACCCGTATGAATCCCAGCACACGCAGCGCAGCTGGGTGTATCAACAGCAACGCCTGCCTCCACAAGTGTCGTGATATATCCCGCCTTGAGCGCATCGAGATATACCTGCTGGCTTGCCGGAACAAGAAGAACATTGACGTCTGGATGGACGTGCTTGCCCTGCAAAATGTGCGCGAGCACTGCAATATCCTCAAGGCGACCATTGGTGCATGTCCCTACGAAAGCTTTATTGAACTTTGTACCTTTCACATGCTCAATCGGCACAACATCGTCGAGCTTATCCGGTCGGGCAACCATTGGTCCGATATTCGTAACATCGATTTCATACACTGCCTCATATTCTGCGTCAGAGTCGCTTGCAATCATGCTCCAATCAGTTTTTGCACGCCCATGCAAGTATGCTTGTGTTACATGGTCGGGGGCGATGATGCCATTTTTCGCTCCTAAGTCCACAGTCATGTTACACAGGGTCATACGCCCCGCCATATCAAGCGCAGTAATAGCAGGTCCTTCAAATTCAAGAGCCTTGTAAATAAGATGACCATTCCAGTGCATCATGCCCATAATGTGCAACGACAAGTCTTTCGCCATCACATACGGCTGCCATGTGCCTGTAACATAGAACTTCACAGACTCTGGTACACGAAACCAGCACTTACCAATTGCCATCGCTACCGCAGCATCGCTGACACTGACGGCATTGCCTACCGCTCCTACTGCCCCGTAGGTATTGGCATGTGAATCTGTCCCGATACTAACCGTTCCCGGAACAACATGCCCTTGCTCAACCATGATTTGATGCGCAATGCCTTGCTTACCTAAGTCGTAGAAGTACGTGATAGAATGCTGTTTCACAAGTTCACGCCACTCATTGAGCATCGTCGCAAACTGTGGCGTAGGCGGGGGCACTAGGTGATCGGACACACAAATGACGCGGTCTCGGTCAAAGACTTCATGCACTCCTAGCTCATGCAGTGCAGCAAATGTTTGCTTTCCCAAATAATCCATCGTCATAACCGTATGGACATTTGCCCATACAAGCTCTCCCGGTCGCACTCTGTCGCGCCCGCTGCGAAGAGCCATAATTTTTTCTGTGATGGTCATTCCAGACATAAGGCTTTCTTTGTGTCGTAATTGAATGCTTTGTGTTATGGTAGAATTGTGAGAACACCTCCTGTAAACACACTTTATGTGCACGTGCTCAGGCTACACGTCGTTCCTCAATCATGGTCAAGCCCTCGAATTTGCCATTGCGGCTATGCTGCCACGTCCGCATACGATGACCATCGCCAAGTAGTGTGATAATCTCAAAGAGCAGCGTTCCGGGCTCTTCTTTGTACGTCCAGTACAAATTGATGATATCGTTCGAGGATTCCCATGCCTCTCCCTTAATGCGATGATTGTCGAACTGCAGGCGGTCATTATCGTCGAAGTAGGAAACGCCAAAATCATGAAACTCGCGCTTTCCATTGTCCCAGATGTACTCATTTGTCTGCGTCCACTCCCTGCCGTTGAGCGCCAGTGTCAAGCGGCTTCTATGTTTATCGATAACCTCGCCTTGAGCGTTAATGCGAGTGTAGGTCCCTTCCCAGACCCCCGTATGCTTTGGAAACACTGTAAGCGCCATAGTATAACCTCCACATGAAAGATTGTGTTGTATGTATATGGTAATGGTGCGAAACTATGCTATCGCTTGTTTATTCTCTTGTAAATAATTGGCATTGAGTATGGCGTGATTTGCTTACCGTCCTTGATAAGCAGCTCCATGACGCTAAAGCTATCGTTGGCAATTGTCTCTTCCAGCGTAAAGCTGCCGCCCGGAAATTCATTGACTGCTTTGATATAAAAACTTTGACTTGCTTCGTTGAAGGTATAACACGCAGGCTTGAATGTGGGGGATAATCGAAGAGCGTTATAGTCGAAGCGCAATGTAGGGTTATCATTCCGAATCTCATGCACAGGAATATCCTTGGGAATTTGCAGGGAATGCAGCTTCACAGCGCCATTCTCTTCTGTGAACCAAAAGAGATACGGCTTGATAATGGTATCATTCGGCTTGTCGGGATACACATAGTAACTTTCTTCCAGAATATAGAATCCTTGATAGTGTGCTGGTTTGTTCAGAATTTTGTCGTCGGCTAGGCGATTCACATGTTTCGCATACGGGTGAATCTGCTTTCCTGCTCGACGCTCTTCTTCTATCTGCTCACGATTGTCTAAATCGCCCTGAATATACTGCTTGAATAGTTCAATTGGCTTCATAGGTGTCTCTCGTTGCGCTCGCACTGCAGTTGCCGACATTATACAGGTTACTGTCAAGCATAGAAAGTACTGTAGCATTATGCGTATTGTTCTAGATTGTCGTATTGTATGTAATTGGATTTGTATATTCCTGCATTACAGGACGTAATCACCGTACTTCTGAAGATAGGGCACTAAGCCTCCTTCAGCAAGTATGTCAACCATCACTTTAGGCATTCGTGTAGCTTTGTACACAACTCCCGCGCTTATATCAGTTACTGTTCCCTCACGTAGGTGGACTTCAAGTATTGCGCCATGAGCAATCGCATGATGTGGCACTTCGAGAACAGGCAATCCGATGTTGATAGCATTGCGAAAGAAAATACGAGCGAAATACCGCGCAATAATGACAGACACACCAGCTGCTTTGAGTGCAATAGGGGCTTGCTCGCGCGATGAACCGCATCCGAAATTATCACCAGCCACAAGAATACTGCCGGGAATAAAGCGATACCGAAACTCTGGATCGAGGTCTTCCATCACATGCGATGCAAGGAGCGAAATATCCAAAGTCTTCGTGTACTTGCCTGGGATGATACGGTCAGTATCAATATTGTCGCCAAGAGCACCTTCGTACACATACGCCGAGGCACGAATACAAGCATGAGAATCCATAGCGTCGTCGGGAGTATTATAAGAATTCCGCAGGATGTGTAATAGCACCTGTCAGTGCCGAAGCAGCGACCACCGCTGCTGAGCTAAGATAAATTTGAGCATTTGGGTTGCCCATACGCCCCTTGAAATTCCGATTTGCTGTTGAGATAACAACCTCGCCGTCGCCCGGAATCCCAAGATGCGCACCAACACACGCACCACAAGCGGCATTTGTCATAGTTGCTCCAGCTTCGAGTAGCGTTTGCATTGTACCATCTTGCACTGCCGCAAGCATTACATTTTTTGAAGCGGGAGTAATAAGCAACCGAACATTCGGATGAATATGCCGTCCACGCAGAATATGAGCTGCTTGCTGTAAATCCTCAAGTCGAGCATTCACACATGAACCGATGAATGCATAGGTAATCTTCGTACCCTCGACTTCTCGTATATCTTTGACGTTATCAGGTGAGTGTGGTACAGCAACTTGGGGTTGAAGTGCTGAGACATCAAAGCTGTACCGCCGAACATACTCTGCATCTTCATCTGGCAGCACTGGTGTCCAATCGTACCGAAGTCCGAATTCCAATGTCAATCCTGTTGGGTGCACAATCCCAGTTTTTGCACCCATCTCTGCCGACATATTTGCAATAGTCATACGGCTTGATAGCGAGAGCGTCTCCAGCGCAGAGCCACAGTACTCAATTGCTTGGTATGTTGCTCCTGAAATCGAGAGCTGACCGACAGTGAACAACACAAGGTCTTTAGCAGTAACGCCCTTGGGCAGTGTTCCAGTATACTCAATTCTTATCGTTTGTGGCACTTTAAGCCAAATTTTTCCTGTCAGCATCACTGCTGCAAGGTCAGTTGATCCTACTCCTGTAGCAAATGCCCCCAGCCCACCATATGTACAAGTATGAGAATCTGCACCCACGAACACATCTCCCGGACGCACAAATGCTTCTTCGACCATGATTTGATGACATATTCCGCTTCCGACATCATAGAGCGGACACCCCTGTTCGCGCGCAAATTCGCGCATCATAACGTGCAAATTGCTAATCTTCTCTGTTGGTGCTGGTGCAGCATGATCAATCACCAGCGCACAGCGGCTAGGATTCCACACCTTGCGTCCGCTCTTTCCAACTATCTCACGGAATGCTGTAATAGCATACGGTGCAGTTGTATCTGTTGCCATAATTCCATCAACATGCACCACCGCAATCTCACCCTGATATACTGGGTATCCAGCGTGAGCAGACAGAATTTTCTCGCTGATAGTTTGTCCCATAGCTCTATAATCCTCCAATAACTCCCTGTTCTGACAGCTTCGCTATGAATTTATCACTTAGCCCGCACTCCTGTAAAATTTCTCGCGTGTGCTCACCAATCTGCGGAGGGTTCCTGCGCAATCCAAACCTCGTGTAGTCCATTTCTAACGGAAGTGTCGGCAGTTTTGTTACTGTACCGTCAGGAAGCGTCGTTGTGAGCAAGCTTCCCCCCTGATTTAGCTGCACATCATCAAATAAATCTTCAGGGCGAGCAATTGGAGCAAATGCAATCTCAGCTTCTTCGCAGCGGCGTATAACCTCTGCTTTTGTCATACTGCGTATCATATCCTCTACAGCAGGTAGAAACCACGCTCGCTGAGCAATACGGTCGTTGTTTGTTGCCAAGCGTGGATCGTTCAACCAATCTTCGCGCGCAAATGCTCTGCAAAATCGCTCCCAGTGCTTCTCACTGATAATTCCGATAAACACTGTTTCGTTATCACGGGTCTCAAACACGCGGTATACCGACCACGCACTCACTCTCGCTGGCATTGGCGGTACTGGCTCTTGCGTTATAGCACTATATGCCATATGCTGTCCCATAAGAAATGCTGTTGTCTCAAATAATGCGGACTTTATGTACTGCCCTTTCCCTGTATGCTCGCGTTCGTACAATGCTGCCAGTATACCAATGACGCCAAACATCCCTCCAGTAATATCTACTACCGACGTTCCAGCACGTAAGGGCATCCCAACCGGTCCTGTCATATATGCTAAGCCTCCCATCATCTGAACAACTTCGTCCATTGCATGACGGCGTTCATAAGGACCTGACAAAAAGCCTTTCAGAGAGCAGTAAATTACGCGTGGATTCTTTGCAGCTAGTGCTTCATAGCCGTATCCGAGTCTATCCATCGTACCGGGTCCGAAGTTCTCTATGAGTACGTCGGCATGCTGTACAAGCTGCTCAACAATATACTTGCCCTGCTCGGACTTGATGTCTAGAGCAAGACTACGCTTATTACGGTTGTAGAACGAGAAATACCCTGTGCCGAATCCTCGCAGGCGGCGTGTAGAATCGCCTTCAGGTGGCTCAATGTGTATAACGTCTGCACCCATGTCAGCAAGCAAGAGCCCGCACGCAGGACCCATAACCGCATGTGCAAACTCTAGAACAACAATACCCTTGAGCGGTGCCTTTCCCGATGAGGTATGTATGCTGTCCATAACGCTCTCTGTATGTTAATTCGTAATCGATAAACTACGCATAGCACTGCAATGCTGTTCCCGCTAGGCAGGTTTCAGCCAATCCCCAATACCATAAGGATCTGGCAATGGAGCAGAAACATGCTCTTGACGAATTTTCCAGAATCCTTCATCGCTTTTGTGCAGAACAAATGTCGCACGGAAGGTTTGCTCGACACTTCTTCCTTGCACTTCTACACGTAGTTTAATAAGACCAGCTATCCATGCTATATTTCCGTGCTCCTCGCACTGTGGCTGTTCTACCCATGTAATACTCTGCAATGATAGAGGCGCAGCACAGAAGTCTTTCCAACCTTGAGCAATTCTATCAATGCCCTGCGTTGCATACCTCGGACCTTCAACAAATACGTACGTTGCCGGCGATTGCACGTAGGAGGCGACAATGCGTTCGACATTTTTCTGGATAATAGCGTTATAGAACGCATCAATGCTTTCTTGTGGGCTGTACTGCTTGTGCATAGTTGTCCGATTAGTCAAAACACATCGACATCATGTTCTACTCAGTTCTTCTGCAATTTCCTCCAAATCACGGTTTGCTTCTGGATGCTGCAGTGCTTCTAATTCCTGCTGGACAATGCGCAGTATCCGTGCAATATATTCAGCATGCCAGTGCTGGCGTTCCTCGGCAGCTTGAGCATCCGGACGATACGCCTCAATTTCGGCGCGGCTCAGTGTACCTTTACTTTCCAGCAACCGCTCTATCGTATCTAGACGCTCGTGCACTACGGCGAGCTCTCCAGCTACAGCCATCGTAATAGCAAGTACGCGCTCAACTGCTGGATCATCGAAAAAGTATGGGCGTTTCCCTTTACTTTTCGCATTTGCAAGAGCAATGACATTCAGTTCTCGCATGATGTTCTTCTGCTCATAAAAAGTGATAGATACTGCCCTCTGCTACACAACAGCGCAGGAGCGTGATTTTTAGGGGACTTTTTCTAACGTTTCCATGCTCCAAAGACGTTCCACACTGCCGCGCGACCATAATCTTCGGCCTCTGGCTGCTGGCGCGGCTTGGTGAAGTCCTCGAGGTCATTGACTGCACGTACACCGATTTGAAAGAACTCTTTTCTATCGAACCCACTTTGTTCCATAAGTGCAGCAGGATCAAGATCATGCATAACACCCCAAAATGGCTCGTTATTGTAGAATGCATCCCAGTCGCGCATCGTTTGTTCGAACAAGTCCATATCGGGTGTGTATTGTGGCTGCTCGATATGAAGTGTTAAGCCGTTACGTTTCAGCATACGATAAATCTCTTGCATAATGCGGTGAATCGCCAGAAACGACGTCTCATGCAGGAACATAGTTGTTTGTATCCAGTCGAATGACTCGTCGGGGAAGCCTGTTTGTGCAGCATCCGCTTGTATGAACTTCACATTCCGCACACCAAGCGACTGCGCTCGTGCATGACCATAGCGCAGCATTGGTGCACCAACGTCAATTCCAATAACTTCGGCATCGGGGAATGCTTGTGCCAATGGCAGCGTATTGTGTCCTAGCCCGCAGCCTATATCGAGGATACGCTTTGGCTTAAACTCAGGATACTGCGATAGCACCCATTGTGCGATTGCCTTGCCGCCCCCATCGGAGAGTCTTCCTAAGCCACCGGCTGTTGTTACAAAAAGCCCAGTATCATAGTTTGCTGCTGCCGAAACGTCGCCCTCGAAGAGTTCAGTATGATAACTACCCGGCATACAGTGATTGTCCATCACTGTCAGATAGTGTGGAACCTTGACCGACGGATTCAGCACGAGAGTTTCTTTGCCTTCATTAAGCTTTGCAGCTTTTTCGGCGAGTTCAGGAGCTTGGCGAATCGTGATGCTCCGCCCATTTTGCTGGCGCATTTCCATAGTTGTGCGCCGTAGCGCACTCCACATTTGGTAGTATGGATCTTGTTTCATTGCTTTGCGCACTTCATCGCGATTCTGAAAATCCCGTCCATGCTCGGCACGGAAGCGCGGCCGAACACGCTTTTCATAAGCGATACGGTTTCCCGGAGCAACAACAGTCGATAAATACTTGTTCAGGTTCGCTAAAAAGTTATAGCGAGCAATTTCATCATGCTTTGCTTCAGGGAATACGCCGTGTGTTGCGATGGTGCTCCATACAGGCGGAACAGACGGTGATACAGTTCTAGCGTCCATAATACGTGCACAGGAATACGTGTAAGACAGTGATAAAAGAACATTTCTTGTAAGAGCTTCTTCGTCAATGATGGTTGTGGCGACTGCAATACGTTTGTGTGTCTGAGATTACTAAATGATACCAGCTTTTGCAAGCGTTTCAATCGTTTCTTGCTGCACTCGCACAAAGTGTGCTCTATCGGCCTGTTTCCCAAGCAGTGTATTTGCTGGATAGAAGCTATGCTGGGCATACGATGCAGCAAACAGCTCGAATCGCTGCCGAGCTAGAATATTCGCCATACCAACGCGTCGGCGCTCGCGACGAAGCGCTTCAATATCAATCGTTGCTGATGCTACCATACTTTCGCCTGTACCTGCTTCCGCAAGCACTATTCCGCGATAATCTACGACCTTAGAGCCTCCATCAACCGATGCACAAGGTATGTCAGTACCGATAATCCCAGCAGAGTTTGCTGACACGACATATGCAAGATTTTCAATAGCCCGAGCAAGCTTTGCAACATTCTTGTGTGTCAGCAAAGGACTACTAATTTCGCTCGACGAATGTAGAAAAACTTCTGCACCACGCATAACATGGCAGCGCGCAATTTCAGGGTACAGTATTTCTTCGCTAGCGATACACGCCAAAGCACCGATCTCTGTGCGTGCTACAGGAAACACTGCTTCTAAACCATACACCTCGCAGTATCGTTCCCACACATCATGGGGTGTTGGAGCAAACATCGAGATAAGACGCCGATACCGCAATACGACGTTCCCAGCAGGATTGATAACAAAGCTTGTTTGGAAATACAGGTCTGGGAAATGCTGATCGGTTTCATAGACATTTCCAGCAAGGAACACGGTGTTCTGCTGAGCTATAGCTCCTAATGTATCATACTCTTTCCCATTCGGGTCAAGAGCTGCTTTATTGCGCCACTCTTCGATGCTTTCGTTTATAGGGAATCCTGTCAAGCAGTATTCTGGAAGCACAACAAGACGCACATCATGCCCAAGAAATCCTTTCGATGCTCGAATTTGCTTTCCTAAGCGTTCAATCGTTGCCGAGATCACTTCTTGTGCCTGCGCACGATTGCTACATGCATTGATAGCATGGCATGTTAGCTGCAATGCAAGTGCTTTATACGGCTGTACTGCTACTGTGGAAACATGTTCTTGCATACGCACTGTTATGCTTGCTTTGGTTCTGGCTTGCGCAGTATAATCACACACACAACAGCAAGGCAGCATAGGACAATCATCATTGTAAATGCAGGAATATAACTTCCCATTGCTGTGCGCATTGCTCCAAGCACGAATGCTCCAGCACTGCCTGCAAGTGTGTCTATCATTGTAAACACACCCAAAACTTTAGGGTAAGACAGTCCGCCAAAATACTCTGCAATCATCACTTGTATCATCGTAAATGCACCGCTGAAACCAATACCGTAAATTACTGCATACACCATAGCTAGCTGTGCAGGATTGTTCTCCATCAAGCGAAGAATACTCGAACCAAGCGTTAAATTCAACGTTGCCAGCAACATAATGCTGCGTTTATCAAATCTATCGCTCAGTGCACCAAACAAAAGCTTTCCAATCATTGCACAAACACCAAAGACAAACAGCACTTTCGTCGAAAACGATGCCTCCATCGCTAAATCCTTGAAGAAGAGCGTTTGATTCTGTGTTACACCCACAATACAGAACCACATCACAGCCGTTACAAAGGCCAACAGATAAAACACAGGCATACTCAAAACCTCTTGCATATTATAACCAGTGTGCATCGTTGCACTATTTGTACGAGCATCAGCGCCCGTTGCATCGTACTCGCTTGATGATGGATATAAGCCATCTGGAACAGTTCCTTTATCGGACGGATAGTTACGAACCACTACAAGCATGGGAATAAGCACACAAATAGCAATAATACCCGTAAGAACTAGCGCAGCAGTACGCCAGCCGCTGCTGTGCATAATAGGGCCTACAATCGGTGGAAAGATTGCTGCACCAAGCGATGAACCCATTAGGAGTACGCCAATCGCAATCCCACGATATTTCTGAAACCACCGCGTTATCAAAAGCACACTCGGCATAATGCCAGTAAGAATCATACATACTGCAAATAGCACATACACAAGTAAGAACTGCCAGTATGCTGTCATGCCCGACAACAACAAATATGCCCCAACAAATAGGAGAGAACCCGTAATAGTAAGATTCCGCACGTCGAATTTTTCCACCAATATTCCAAACAACGTTGAAAGCACTGCTGTGAGCAAGAACAGCAATGCTGGGGCAGAAGTAATTTGCTGCTGATTAATACCGAACTCTTCTCCGAGCACAGGAAACAGCATCGGTAGCGTATTGACGGTAATACCGTTTGTTGCTGTGTAGGCTATGAGCAGCGCAGCAAGGACAATCCAACCATAAAATATGCGCATAACACCTTAGTTCATCAATGTTAGAAGGGAAGCTGTATACACTGTGCGTTATGCTCTGAGCGACAGTGTAGGAATTTGCACAGAGCGACGTCTCGGTATGGTGCATGCTATATTCTCTTGCATTTGCTTTCCAAGCATACGCCCAAAACTGAGCGCAGGCGTTACCAGCATACCACTACAGAATGCATGACCACTTGTCGCTGCTGCACCAAGAATCTCACCGATTGCATACAAGCCCTGTATAGGCTTGTTTTTTATATCCAGAACCTGAAAGCGTGTATTGACTGCTAATCCACCAAATGAAATAAGTGCACAAGCATTAATGCGAAGAGCGTAGAATGGTGCTTGATGTAATGGTGCAGGAAACGTTGTTCTACCGAATTCATCAGGTATGCCATGTATATTGGTATTAAAACGTTGCACGGTCTCAACACAATGGCGCACGTGAATGCCACACATAGCGGCTAACTTTTCAATACTCTCAGCACATCGTAAATACGTACCCAATGCAGCGTGCTGCTTGACCATTGCTACTGTTATCCACTGCCGCACAAGTGGCTGATGCTCTGCATACGACTGATGCAATGCATATTCATCAAAGAGAACCCAAAATTGCCAGCGAGGTTGCCGCATTACAGCTCTCTCGCGTATATCTGCATTTACCTCATCTTCGTTCAGAAAGCGTTTGCCTTCCTCATTCACGTAGAGTTCTCGCGTTGTGCGGTACGCCGATGTCGATACCATTGCCCATGCACTCCAAATATCCACGCGCTGCGAATTTGGAATAAGTTCAATACCACCAAGACTAACGTTATGTTTTTCCGCACCGTGAAATTGCGCACCAATCCTCAGCGCGGCTTCGATTCCTTCGCCCTGCGATGTTGGGTTCGCTGCCGAATAGAGCGGTGGTGCATAGGGCGTAACGCGTGCGAAAAAGCTTGGGTTAGCAGCATATCCACCCGTTGCCAATACGACATGACGCGCATAATGCTCTTGTACCGCGCTACCATCATGCACCTTCACACCATATACACATCCATCACACGCAAGAATATCGGTCAGTGTGCACCCAAGAAGAAGCGTAATAGCGCCACAGCGTATGTATCGTTCCCATTCAGGCAGCAAGAGCGACAGCAAAACGATACCACCACGCTGCACGTTCGCAAAGTATGTTCGCGCTCGTGTGTACGGAGCATGCCCGTAAACAAGCGTCGGGCAACAAGCATCGAAAGGAAATCCTAAACTCTGCAGCCATGCTATTGTGCTTGGAGCCTCTTCCGTTGCAAGGCGTGTGAGTTCTGGGTTGGCAGAGCATGCAGAGATTCTCATAATGTCATTATAGTGCTCTTCTGGCGAGTCCTCAATACCGCGTGCCTTCTGCAACTGTGTACCACCCGCACTCATGTGTGCAACTGTCCAGTGCAGCGTGCCACCGACGTTCTGAGATTTTTCTATCACCAAGATACGTTTCAATCCAGATTTTGCCGCTTCAATAGCGCATGGCATCCCTGCTGTTCCAGCACCAACAATAATAAGCTCCCATTCTACTGCGCTCAATGCTTGTATGCTCTGTGTCGTAGCAGTCATGGTATAGCAAATGGGTGAGATTCTTCAAAAAACTCAAACCACACTCCATCGGGGGAGCGCACTGCGAATACCTGCGTTTGCCCATACGGGGCAATTTCTACCGTTGTTAGGGGCGTTGTTACTATCCAACAAGCAGCAACGTGTCTATAGTACTCCTCGATGCCGCTTACTGGAAAGCGATACATAAGTAATCCACGATGTGGCGGTATAGCGCGCTCAGAGCGGTCTTCGCCATGGAGTCCTTCAAACTGTAATACCTCGATAAGAGTGTCGCGCCTGCCATTCGGAGAAAAAGCTGCAAGGTGCACAGGAATCTGCGGGGCAATATTCCATGGCAAACGAAATACTGTAGGTTCGGGCACAGAAGGTTGGAGAATAAAGCGTTCCATTGGGGTAAATCCTAGAACGTCTATCAGAAACCTTGCCGTTGCGTTTATATCTTGTGCCACAGTCACACTCAGATAAATCGATCCAAGCAGACCATTATGCGCGTTTTCTTTGCTGAGAGGCGGTTCAATTCTGTCAACTAATGCCACGCCTGCTGCTTCAGGACTAAAGAGCAAGGCTTCATTCAACACAAACGGACCGACACGCAGCTCACGCGGTTCGCCGAAGACGTACCACCCTGCATCAATCAAGGCATTGTACGTTGCATTCATCGAGCTTACTCGGAGATCAAAATCAAAAATACCCCCTGTATCCCATATCTGCGCACCAGCACGAATTATCTGCTGTGAACATTGCGTAAAGCATACCAGTCGTAGCAGACCATGAAGAGCAGACGGGAAGCCATATAGCACTTCGTATCCTTGAACAGGCGGCTCCAGATGCCAACAGTGCAGCTGCTGCTGTGTCAGCTGCCCTTCATAGTGCGTTGTCCAGCCGAACATATCGCGCCATACTGCTTGCTCGCGTGGTAATGCAGGTGTGCCTATGCTCTTGACAATCTCGCGAAGGTTATGCAGCGTCCACGCCATACTTCACCGTACCTCCCACTGAACATCGCTGCGCTGAACAATCTTGTACAGCTTACCCGGAAGTGGTCTTCCCAGAAACGTGGCAAAATCGCTACTGATGGCAGCAAGTTTGCGCACATCAACACCCGATGATATACCCATCTGGTAGAGAAAGTGCGCTGTGTCTTCTGTCGCAATATTTCCTGTAGCACCGCGAATAAACGGGCAACCACCAAGCCCACCAAAAGCAGTATCAAATACAGATACACCTACTTCTAGAGCAGCATACAGATTGGCTAGACCTTTGTTTTCTGTGTCGTGCAAGTGAAGAATCACAGGTTTTCCTTGTGCCAAGCGTAGGACTTCCTGCATCACACGCTGTATAGCGAGGGGATACCCCATACCTGTGCTGTCAGCAAGCGCGATTTCATCGACACCACAATCTATGTGATGCCGAACAAGCTCTAGAACTCGTGTTTCAGGTATATGTCCTTCATATCGGCAACCAAAGGCGCTCTGGATGCCTCCTCGCACCTGTATCCCAGTGTCTTTTGCTACGCGTACCATCTGTTTGAATTCTTCCAGAGCTTCATTCAAGGTTTTATGGGCATTCTTCTGACTGTGAGCATTACTTGCCGAAAGAGAAACAGCAATATGCCGCAGTCCTGCTTGCACAGCGCGTTCGACGCCCTTTACATTCAGCGTGAGCGCAGAAAATACGATATCATCACGCTTCGGAAGAAGCTTGCACAGCTCTTCTGCATCTGCCATCTGTGGCACAAGCTTTGGGTTAACAAATGAACAGACCTGCAAGCGTTTCAGACCTGCATCGATGAGTCGCTCTACAAGATTAAGCTTATACTCTGTCGGAATCGATTCTGGCAGCATTTGCAAGCCATCGCGCAAGCCTTGCTCTTCAAGCAAAACGCTGTTGGGAAGCTGCAACATACCGTTGTACTGCTGCAAAAGCGTGGAGCGTTGCCTAGATATACAGCCTTAGGCAGCAACTTAGCTGATCCAGGAGGAGAAATCTTGTAAAAAATTGACTTGAAAACAAAACCTTGTTGGAACTATATGGCGATTACAACAACATCGATGGTAGCACAGCCACTTGGTGCTATATGCTTGAAGCTTAACTAAGCATTCTGCGTAACAAGGTTATGACGATAGTATCGAATTGGCGCATACTCTGGCTCGAACAATCGATGCTGCTGTGCTTGGTAGTAATGGACAAAACTTGAGGGCGTCATTCCTGTAAACGATTCAAAATCGTGCACAAAGTGCGATTGGTCGTAGTAGCATGCTTCGTAGGCAATTTCTGTCATAGACAGTGGTAGTGCCGAAGAATACAGGCGGGATTCGGCATAGGATGTAAGCAGCTTGAGTGAACGCTGGAAGCGGCGAATACGTACCAATGCTTTTGGTGTAATTCCAACAAATTTGTCGAACTGCCGCAATAAATGTTTATGGCTAATGCCAATATTCGAGGCAATATCGCGGATACAGGGTTCTTCAGTATTTGCCATGTACTGCAATGCCATGTCCACTATACTATTGGTTTGAGGATTGTATCCTGCTTTTTCAAGGAGTGCCTGTACAAGGAATAGGCACTGAGATGCCGGCGATGATGCAGTAAATAAGCGGTCCCGGAGCCTCTCAACAAAGCTTGCTCCCCACAACAACTCGATATCCACAATAGTGTTGGCAATTAAGTGCAATGGAATGCCAAAAAATGGGTATGCTCCGCCTTGGCGAAAACGAATGCCAATAGCATGGCACGATCGGTCTTGCTTCACAGACCATGCACAAGTACGCTCCCCTGACAACGACCCAAACCGAAACGTTGCTTCTGAGCCATGAGGACATAGCACCGAATACGGTGCGCCAAGATTGATAATAAGCTGAATAACGCCGTCAGGAAACACCTTAGCAGAATACTCGAGTGCGTCGTCGTGAATAACCCAAAATTTTTCGATGAACCGATTAAGCGGTTTTGTTGGTATGTACATCATACAGTCCATAGCTTTGCGCACCTCCTTTTGCCAGAACATCACCTACTAACATAGACAGGCTTGCTCTAATGTTCTATTGCATTCGGTTTTCACTGTCCCACGCTATATCTTGGCTACACTCAGATTCCTTACACACAAACTAACTTTTTCATGCACAGCTTGACGGTATTGTGTGAGAGAAATTAGTATTTTTCGCTCTAGCTCAAAACTTTTTTCTCG
>JANWZB010000059.1 GCA_025055035.1 Candidatus Kapaibacterium sp. | reverse complement strand
GAACTACAGCAGCAATCGTGTAAAGGCTCAATCTACTAGGGGTATGGTTGTGTGTGTAGGGTGAGTGTACAAAATCGCTTCTCAAAATTACAAAAAATGCCAGTTGCCTCGAACTCTTTCGTAGAGCTTGGCATTTGTTGTCCCATGACTGCTCCCAAAGAATTCCAACTATAGACAGCAGGCATTCAACACTCTAACTCTGTAGTCATGTAGTATCGAGTATAGCATAAGATGAAACTGTGCCAAAAAATATGCACGTGATTGTAACGAAAAAGTAATTCATGTGTTGTTAGTACTACCAAGCAACAAGCAAAGCACCGCTTTGACTTTTGTGATATTTTCCACACCATTTAAAGGAGGACTATTCGTATGGATTTCTGCATAGTGCGAAGTTTTCCGTTGTCTTGCATTGGAATATTGTGCTGGATAGTAAGTAGTGCCCATGTACAGGCACAGTCTCTGCTATCTGCGCGCGAGGGGCGTGTGCAATATATTCATGCTGCTGCCGATCCTGCGCTGAGTAGAGTGAATGTTTGGATAGCGCGAAATGGGCAGTATGCGCCACTGTTACTGAATGCTCGGTTTGGTTCTGCTACAGACTTCCAAAAGAGCATTGGTTCATTGATTCCCTCGATAGAGCAAGTATCAAGTCTTGTACACACTGTGTACTATACATATGGTACCGACAGCACACTGAGCAGCGCTCCTGCAATGCTCCCATTAGCAATGGTCGGTGGATTTGACAATATCGTTATTTCGCTGGGTATCCTCCAGTCGCGCATCTTCAATTTTTCATTTAGCCCAAGCCAGCGTAGTACCGTTACGCGGCTCATCAATATTATCGATGCAACTGTTCCTGCTGATTCTTCGCTCAGAGTGTGGTGTGTGCATGGTTCTACGGATGCACCACGTATGGAGATGGTGCTTCGCCAAACAGGGCAGGTTCTTGCTCGGTTGGAGTACACGCAAACATCTGTAGCAACAGTGCCATTGGGTGATTACACAATAGATGTACGCTATGCTACAAATCAAACAGTTGTTGCCTCGTTCGGTGCTGACTTCCGTTCATTGAGCATGGCAGGGCAGCGTATAACGTTAGTTCTCTCGGGATTTCTGGAGCCGCAGAAAAATCTTGACGGTATCCCGCTGGCACTCATTGCTGCTACCATGAATCCTATTATGGTGGATTCTACTAGAATGGCATCATCGGTGCTGCTTCCATCAGTGCCAAAGCCTGTCGTTACTCATGAGCCACAAACAACAGTTCAAGTGATTGATGTTACAGGAGATGTTCAGCGGTCGCCTCTAAGGGCGTTCATTCAAGCACGGATTCCCAACTCTACAACAACGACTACAGCTCCCATAGGACAGGCGTTACAGTTTCGGCAAGCGACACAAACTCTTAGCACAACGCCTGTTGTCATTGTTGTGAGTCAGCGACCGTTAGTCGTAACACAGGCAATTCTGAGCTTGGATAATGTTGTTGGATCGTTTATCTCTGCTGCTGCAATACGTGTACAGCCACCACAGCCAGGCAGACCGCCACAACAGCCCGCAATTACTGTTACTGCTACCGCACAGCTTCAGCGGGGGTGGAATAAGATTATTGCCTCTGGTGTGCTGGATACAAACAGCTTTGCGAAAAATCCTGATGGATTACAGATTCTTCAAAAGTTTACAAACTTTGTTGATCGCATGGATTCTGTTCCATCAGACAGTGTAAGAGTACTCTTATTTCAGGGCGTTACCGACGCACGTAGAATGCGGTTCGACATTCGCAACGGTGATTCACTTGCTGTGCTGCGCTACGGCGAAGGAACATTTCTTACACTGCCAGCACAGAACTGCATTGTCGATTTGACAAGTTACGATAACGACGAAGTGATAGGGTCATTCGTAGTTCCTCTGGACAGATATGCAGGAGAGCGAGTGTCTATTCTGACGTCAGGATTTCTTGAACCAACACGAAACTCTAATGGTCAACCGTTTGGTGTCATTCTCGTTCCGGAAATGCCAAGCACGACCAATAGTGTTCGGCTATTAGAGGCTGCACCAGCGTTGACAGGGGTTGCAGAAACAACCTTGCAGGTTGTGAATGCTTCGGCAGACCCTGCATTTACTACCATTGGTACAGCAATACAATTTCCTATAACCGGACAAGCAACAGGTATTTTTTTACCTGTCGTTCGATCTTTACGCTTCTCCTCAGCTGACACTGCACTTACAAGCATAGGTACTTTCATCCCTCTTCTGAAAAATATCGTTGGTGTTCCACTGACGTTCTATGTTACGCGACCGAACACTGTTAATGCGAGTACTGTGCTATACGAGCAAAGTGGCTTCAGCGTAGTGCGAGGTGCGAATGTGGTGCTGGTCAGTGGGTTACTCCATCCTCTAGACTTTTTGCCAAATCCGGAAGGGCGGTTAACAAAGGTACGCTGCCGTCATTTTGTTGATAATCAGCGTACTATCGCACAAGATTCTGTGCGTCTTTTACTCTTTCATAGCAGCACTGATGCTCCGACGGTGGATATTGTTGCACGAGGACAAACACGGCAGAAGCTCGCAACGTTAGGTATTGGGGAAGGGGTGTGGGTCAATATACCACTCAATGATTACGTACTTGAACTTGTCGCAACAGGTAAGGGAAACAATATCGCATCATTTGATGCTCCACTGCGGCGGTTCGGCATGGGTGGTCAACGTATGACTCTCGCCATCACAGGCTTTATCAATCAACCACCCAATCAATGGCTTCCAGAACTTGGGGTATATGCTGTATCCAACGGTGCTATTCGTCCTATTGCTACAACGAATGTGGTATCGACTAGGGCATTCATTGAGCCGCCATTTACCAATGCTATTACAGCAACGGGTGTGACAATCTCAACATCGTCATTTGTGATAACTACCAGTGCAAATGGCCAGACTGTTTCGACTGTAACGGTCTCTAAAACGATTTTCGTACCAAATCCCTTGCCTGCTGGCACTCCTTCATGGCAGTTCTTCCCAACAAGTCAGCTGACTCTAGCGACAACGACACTTACCGTTACGACAACAGTTAATGCGAGCATGATGAGTGTTGTGGTAGAACGGCATACGGTGCTATATGATGGTACAGTGGATGCTTCGACGACCTCAACAACGCACATTTATGCAACAACAAGTACACTACGCCTATCTAGAATGCTAGACCGCCTCTACAGCACAAGTACAGTGGCAGAGCGTTGGAACGATGGTGTGACGGACGATATCAAGGTTCACTCTTTGACTATTGCACCGAATCCTGCGCACGACCGAGCAACAGTTTCGTATACACTATCTGATGATGGAATGGTACGTGTGGAAGTCTATAACACCTTAGGGCAACGTGTGCTTCAAGTACAGGAGGAAACGTTCCAGCATGCAGGAACACACGCTGTTACAATACCAACGGCACAATTGCAGAGTGGCATGTATGATGTTCGTGTATTGACTAAAAGCGGTATCTTCACGAGCAGATTAATAGTATTGCAGTAAACGCAACAAGAGCCGCTCAAGGTTCTAACTCGTTATTTTCTGTAGCGTTTCTTTGCACCATGCACCATAGTACTTAGCGTTGTGAGAAACGAATACTATGGTGCGTGGATATGATTTTATGTCGAGGCGTAGCTCAGTATGTAGGAAAATCTGAGTATCTGCAAATAGTTTTTGGAAAAATCCATTTTCCGTATAACTTCGCAATAAGCGAAGATCCGATATCACGATTGGTGAAGTTTTTCTTCAATGACGGTGTGCTGTTGTGTGTTCGGGAACCGCAGGGTTATCATGCAGGCAGCATCAAACGGAGTATGACGCATAGCTTTTCTCCTTTCACTCCATAACGAATTGAGGTTTATCATGGTTGATACAATCGCTGAAACGCCTGTGCTCAATAGGCAGCAGAATCATCAGCCAGAAGATGTAGCGTGCAGCCAAGAGTATAGTGTTCAGGAGCATCGTCATCATCAGAGTACTGATTGCCAGCAAGCAGAAAACGAGATTCTCTATGAAGAGCATGATGTATTTGCTAATGGCATTAATATTCACTATGGGCGCTGGTACTCTCGGTGTAACGACGAGGTTGGTTCTCCTACAGCGGTGTGTGTACATGGGCTTACAGCGAATCACCGCTGCTGGGGAACATACGCTAAATTTCTCGTACAGCATGGCGTGAACGTGATTGGGTATGATTTGCGGGGACGCGGTTTATCGAGCAAGCCTCAAAAAGGCTATGGTGTATTCGGTCATTTGTCCGACCTTGCCGCATTTCTTAGAGAAACAGGGGTAGAGAAGCCAATTATCATTGGGCATTCGCTTGGCGCAATGATTGGTATGGCGTTTGCCGCAGAGCACCCGCACAATCTCTCACATTTAATTATGATTGACGCTGGCGCACCGCCAACACTTGCCCAGCTGATGAAAATTATGGTTGTATTGCGTCCATCGCTTGCACGGCTCAATTCTACCTTCCGCAGCCCCGAACGCTATATTGAGATAATAAAGTCTGCTCCGTTTATTGGTTCAAGCTGGAACGAGGTGATTGAAGATCACTGTCGGTATGAGCTTGAGGAAGTAAATGGGCGCTGGAAATGCAATATACCACTGTATGTGCTCGACCAAGAATTTCAGTCGTTTGGCGGAGCTATTGACCCACTTGTTGCTATCGCAAACGCGCTTATGGATCCTATCGGCTTAATTATGAAGGCGTGGCCACCACGCTATTTCCCCTACGACAAAATCCAAGTGCCGACGCTTGTTCTGCGTGCTCCCGGTAAGAATCGTGAAGCAGGAGACGAGTTCTTGACGGAAGACGGTATGATGATGATGAAACGTGAAATCAAGGATGCAACAGTTATGACAGTTCCGAATACCAATCACTACACAATTGTGTTTGCTGAGCATCCAGAACGCGACAAGGCGATTCTGGATTTTCTCACACGAGACTAATCAATATCAGTAGCACATCATCTACTGGATACGCACATAGAGTAAGACACGCGTGTATCAAAAGAAGCTTGAGGCAGCCAAAAGCATTGTAGGATGCAGTGCCGCTGGCTGCCATTTCTATTTTGCGAAAACCATGTTTGAGTTGTATATTGAGAGCCTGTACCTCAATGTATTAGGTATAGTGCATACATCAAACCATGAGGTGCGTGTTTCTGAGAAGATAGTATAGGTCTTTGACTGGAAGAACTAAAGACACTCTGAACGTTACTGACGTAGAAAATTAAAGCTTTATCATCATGATATGCTGCTCAAATAGTACGAATTGGGGTATAAGTGCGTGGGTCTACACTCCCAATTGCGACAGTGTATGTATTTCCTCAACCAAGTAACTGTGATGAACGCATGGCAAAGGGTAGTACGTGTGTATGTACTGTTGGTGGTTATCTTTCCACACTGTCTCACATCACAACCGATTGTGAGTGCAACGCCACTACCGCAAGGAGCAACTCAGGAAGAACTAGATGCTGTTCCACATCGTCCGATAAAAGAACTGCTCAAGCCATATAAATTTCCCGTAAAAAAGGCCCGCGTTAAGGGGCTGGAGCTTGCCTATATCGACGTTGGAAATTCTCGCAGCAAAGAGGTTTTGTTGTTTATTCATGGTTTGCATGGGTATATCCCGATTTGGGATAAAATAATCGAAGACCTATCTAGAGACTATCGTTGCATTGCTGTTGATCTCCCCGGCTTTGGTCGATCAGAAAAAGGGGAATTACCTATTAATATCATATTTTACGCCGATATACTTGTACGCTTTCTTGACGGACTCAAGGTGCGTGATGCATATGTTGTTGGGCATTCTATGGGTGGGCAGATTGCTATCAATCTTGGTTTGCGCTATGCCAGTCGTTTCAAAAAGCTGCTCCTGATTGCTCCAACAGGTATAGAGCCATTCACGCAGGCAGAACGCCAAGCATTCTATGACAATGTTACCGTCAACACTACGAAAGATAAGACCGATGACGTTTTGCGTGCAGACTTTGCGCGATTATTCTATAAAGTTCCAACTGATGCTGAGTTTATGCTGCGCGATAGGCTTTTTATGCGCAGAGCGAGCGACTACGAACAGTATTGCTATGCTGTGGCACGCAGTACGGTGGCTATAGTAGAGCTGCCGACATGGGATATGCTGGAAGGGGTATTACAGCCAACGCTCCTCATATTTGGTAGAAACGATAAACTTATTCCAAACCAATTTTTCCACGTGATGCAGAAACCGCAAGATATCGCCGAGTATGGGAAGTCAAAAATGAAGAAATGTGTCGTGCAAATGATAGACCGATGCGGACATTTGGCGCAATGGGATAATCCTGATGCTGTAAATCAAACGATACGCGACTTTCTCGACCGATAGCGTCGTGGGAGAATAGAAACATTCGCAGCTCTCTATATCCTAGACGCTCATGAGAATTGCCACAAGCTCGCTGTACAAAGCCTATTCTATTAACACTGGGGGGCGCTTTGTGTTATTAACCTGCTATAATAATAGCGAATACTAGGGTCTATGCTGAACGTGCTCACTGAAACATCTTGCCTGTATTGACGTCATAAGTGTTCACATAATAGCGACGCGATGGAGTAGGTATCGTTTGGGTACATCTGCAGACAGATACAGATATGGAGAATTATGATACAAATAATCAGCGGTGCTATGGTTATAAGTCTAGTGGTGGCACAGTGCGGAGCGTCTGCTCGCATACGAATGTCCGGAGGCTTAAGGGCACAGTCTTAATCTTTGTGTACATACTTGCCGTATGTACGATTGTGCAATCGGTAGCAGCTCAAGCTTCTAGTAAAATGCAGCCATTAAGTTTACAAGAGTGCGAACAACAGTTCCTGAAAGCAAATCTTTTACTGCTTGCTGAACAGTTTGCTATTGAAGCTGCGGAAGCGCGTGCGTTGCAGGCAGCACTGTGGGACAATCCTATACTAAGTGCTGAACTCAATGCTTGGAATCCCGAAGGCAAGCGTGTACTTGATATTGGCAACGAAGGACAAAAGGTCTTTGCCATACAGCAACTGATATATTTGGGTGGGAAGAAAGAGCAAGAAATTGTCCTAGCGCGTGCCAATTCGTCGCTTGCACGCCTGCAGTTTCAAGATCTTCTTCGCACATTGCGCTATCAGCTTCGAACGGGATATTTTATTCTATATTACGATCGCTTTGCTCTTCAAACGCTTACCCAGCACCTTCGGCAGCTTGACACCCTAATTGCTGCATACGGCGAACAGGCAAAAAAGGGTAATTTGCCGTATAAAGATCTTGTTCGCCTTCAGGCACTGTATCTAACGCTACAGAACAGCCGAACGATATTCAATACGACGGTGATAGAAGAACAGAAGCGTCTGCAAACATTATTAGCCACAACAGTGGATATTATTCCTATACCACGAGCTGAAGAGTTACAAACGTATCAACGTGCGCTAGCAATCAGTGTGGACTCCCTACAAATTCTTGCATTACGCAATCGCCCTGATCTTGCTGCAATGCAGACAAATATTCGTAGTGCAGAGGTCAATCTTGCCTTGCAGGAGGCACTTGCTGTGCCAGACATTATGCTAGGTGCAACATATGACCAAAGGGGTGGAGCATTTGTGCATCAAGTTAATTTGACACTCAGTATTACACTGCCATTGTGGAATAGAAATCAAGGTAATATCGCACTGGCTCATGCCGAACTTGCACGTGTCCGTGCGCTAAGCACAGCGCAGGCCATTGAAGTACGTAATCAGGTTGAGTGGGCATATCGCAAATATCAGGAATCATTCCACAATGCTCAGATTATAGGTTCTGTGATGGAGCAAGACTTCGCAGCAGTGTATGAGGGAATGCTATACAACTTCCAGCGGCGTAATGTTTCGCTGCTAGAATTCACAGATTTTATCGAAAGCTACACAAATAGTATTATACAGATGACTGAG
This sequence comes from Candidatus Kapaibacterium sp., assembly GCA_025055035.1. Classification (GTDB taxonomy): domain Bacteria; phylum Bacteroidota; class Ignavibacteria; order Kapaibacteriales; family UBA4661; genus PH2015. The sequence goes on along the minus strand of JANWZB010000059.1, from coordinate 9,756 downwards.
ATTCGCAAAAAGCTTGCTGAAGCCTGTGAAGAGCTCAATCTGGTAACTGCAACGCCTATTTTCTACTAGGTATAGCCAAATTCTTGAATCTGCATCGGCGAAATACATATGAAGCATCTGCCAAGAATAGCTGCTCTTTGGATATGGATAGCGCTCATTGTGCTAGGAGGTCATCAGGGCTGTGTTGATAAACGAAGTGCTCCCGAAGTACACGATCATTTCGTGCTATCCGATACAATGATGCAAGCAATCGAAACAGCACGTGTAGATTATGACTCATTGCGTAACGAGTTCTCCTTCTATGGAAAAATTGCGGTCGATAACAACAAACTTGTGGAGGTATTCCCGATAGCAGGTGGCAAGGTTCTGCGTGTATATGCAGCGTTAGGAGATTATGTCCAGAAAGGACAGGTTCTTGCAACTATTCGTAGTACTGAAGTAGCAGGATTTGAGAAAGAATTGAAAGATGCACAGACAGACCTTGCTGTAGCTGCGAATCAGCTGCGTGTAGCACAGGAGCTTTATGCTGGCAAACTCAATGCCGAAAAAGACGTACTTGAAGCGAAAAGTCAGTATGAAAAAGCAGAATCACAATTATACCGTATTCAGGAGACGTACCAGATTTATCGCATCAAGCCCGGAGCAATTTACGAGGTGGTTGCACCGATAAGTGGGTTTGTTATTGAAAAGAAAATTAATCAAGACATGCAGCTTCGGAGCGATCGTTCCGACAACATCTTTGATATTGCTGAGATCAACGACGTCCTTGCTCTTGCGAATGTCAATGAAAGTGATATTGGGCAGATTCGACTCGGTATGAAAGCGTTTGTACACGTGCTGAGCTACCCCGATACCCTGTTTCAGGGTACAGTAGATAAGATTTATACTGTGATTGATCCTAGTACAAAGGCTATGAAAGTTGGCATCAGGCTGCGTAACAACGGTTTTCTTCTGAAACCAGAAATGCGTGCTAAAATCCGCATTACTTATACAGAACCCAAGCAAATGCTTGTTATTCCTGAAAAGGCATTGGTTTTCGACAAAAGTAAATATTTTGTCATGGTGTTCAAAAGCAGAACTGATATCGAAACTCGACAAGTAGAAGTGTTTCGTCGAGTTGCTGGTATGGCATATATTCAATCGGGACTTTCTGAAGGTGAGCGCGTTATTACGAGCGGGCAATTGCTGATATACGATGCACTTAATGATTAACTTAGTACGTATTCCAGTACAGCAGAGCAAAATAGACGTCCTGCCTAAGTGCTGGTAATGTGAGGTGTATAGGCAATAAGCATTCCGTGCTACGCTAGAGCATAGGTATGTTACCATTTATTCGAGCAATTATTACATTCTCTCTTAAGAATCGCAGCTTTACGCTGTTCTGGGTCAGTGTCCTTGTTGTCGCTGGTATTATCGCATTTCGGACAATGCCGATAGAAGCATTTCCTGATGTTACAAACACGCAAATTATCATTGTCACCGAGTGGAACGGGCGAAGTGCTGAAGAAATCGAGCGCTTTGTAACAGCGCCTATTGAAATTGCACTCAATTCTGTGCAGCGCAAGACAAGCGTGCGTAGTATTACGATGTTTGGACTGTCCGTTATCAAAGTTATCTTCGATGATGATGTTGAAGACTTTTTTGCTCGTCAGCAGGTAAATAATCAGCTGCGAAATGTTTCGTTACCCGAAGGCGTTGAACCCGAAGTTCAACCGCCGTATGGTCCGACAGGAGAGATATTCCGATACGTATTGCATAGTCCCGACCGTGATACCCGTGAGCTTTTGACTCTCCAAAACTGGGTAATTGACCGTCAGTTGCGCTCAGTTCCAGGTGTGGCAGATGTTGTGGCGTTTGGTGGACAAGAAAAAATCTATGAAATCAGTGTTGATCCGGGGTTGCTCTCAAAGTATGATATAACACCGCTTGAAGTCTATCGTGCTGTCAATGCAAGCAATCTCAATGTTGGTGGGGATATTATCGAAAAAAATGGTCAAGCCTATGTTGTTCGTGGTATTGGCTTGCTACAGTCTATTGAAGATATTGAAAATATCATTGTCGATGAAGTAGATGGTAGCCCGGTTTTAGTGAAGAACCTTGCTCGTGTACACGAAAGCTCACTACCGCGTGTAGGGCAAGCAGGACTTGATGATAACGATGACGTAGTTGAGGGTATTGTCGTCATGCGCAAAAACGAAAATCCCCGTGAGGTCCTGCGCCGAGTAAAAGCAAAAATACAAGAGTTACATAGCGCACTACCTGCTGATGTGCGGATACAAACCTTTTACGACCGCGACAATCTCATGGATTACACGACTTCTACTGTGATGCATAATGTTATCGAGGGCATTGTTCTTGTTACAGTAGTAGTATTTCTCTTTATGGCAGATTGGCGTACCACTCTGATTGTTTCAATTGTTATACCACTATCGCTTCTTTTTGCATTTCTGTGCTTGAAGCTAAAAGGCATGAGTGCGAACTTACTATCGCTCGGTGCAGTAGATTTCGGTATTATTATCGACGGTGCAGTAGTCATGGTAGAAGGTGTCTTTGTTGCTCTCGACCGTGTAGCACATAAGCTTGGTATGGAGCGCTTCAACCGTCTTGCGAAAGCAGGTATAATTCGCAAAACTGGTACAGAAATGGGGAAAGCAATTTTCTTTTCTAAGCTTATCATTATTACTGCTCTGGTGCCAATTTTCACGTTCGAGAAAGTTGAAGGAAAGATGTTTTCGCCACTTGCCTACACCTTAGGCTTTGCTCTGTTGGGGGCGCTTCTATTTACCCTTACACTGGTGCCAATGTTGTCGCATATCTTGCTCAACAACAATGTGTATGAAAAGCATAATCGGTTTGTGCGGTTCTGGAACGCTATAGTTGAGTGGGGGTTTTCGCTAACATTTCGGCATAAAAAAACTACACTTGTTGCCTCTCTATTGTTCCTTGTCGTAGCGCTATGCTCGACAACCTTTCTGGGTACAGAATTTTTGCCTCAATTGAATGAGGGAGCATTATGGATCACTGCTGAGTTGCCCATGAGTATGACATTATCAGAAAGTATGAAGATTACCAATGAACTTCGATATAGACTACGGGCATTTCCTGAGGTAGAGTCTGTGTTGTCGCAAACTGGTCGTAGCAACGACGGCACTGATCCAAATGGATTCTATTTCGTACAGTTTCAAGTCAATTTGCTACCCAAAGAATCCTGGAAGCGTGCAAAAACTATGGACGAGCTCATTGCAGAAATGGAGAGAGAGCTTCTAGAATATCAAGGGATTACATACAATTTTTCTCAGCCAATTATTGATAATGTTGCTGAAGCTGCGGCCGGCATTAAAGCTTCGAATGCCATTAAAATCTATGGGAACGATCTGAGCAAGCTTGATGACCTTGCTAATAAGGTGATTGCAAGTATTCAACATATAGAAGGTGTCAAAGACGTGGGAATTTTGCGCAATCTAGGGCAGCCAGAAATCAGTGTTCTCCTAGACAAAGAGCGCATGGCAGCCTACGGTGTTACAATAGCCGATGCTCAAGCTGTGCTTGAAATGGCATTTGGTGGCAAGACCGCAACGCAAAAGTACGAAGGAGAATGGAAATTTGATGTGCGTGTCCGCTACGAGCGCGACTATCGTAAGGATGAGAAAGACATTTTGAACTTAAAAGTTCCAACGATACACGGGGCAAAAATTCCGATGAAAGAGATTTGCTCTTTGAAGACGGTTACCGGACCAGCGTTTATCTACCGAGATAATACACAACGATTCATCGGTGTTAAGTTCTCTGTGCGAGGAAGGGACTTAGGGAGCACCATTGCTGAAGCTCAAGAGAATGTCAAAAATCATGTGCAATTACCGCGAGGATACGGTATCGGCTGGACAGGAGAATTTGAGAATCAGGTGCGAGCCACGCAGCGCCTAGCACAGGTTGTACCAATAAGTTTACTTACTATTTTCGTACTCCTGTTTGCTATGTTTGGCACCATGAAAGATGCACTCCTTGTTCTTGCAAATGTTCCATTTGCTCTTATCGGTGGTATTATCGCGTTACACGTTACAGGTATAAACTTTGGTATATCGGCAGGTGTAGGGTTCATTGCATTATTTGGCATTTGTGTACAAAATGGTGTATTGTTGATAACAGAATTCCACAATAACATCAAACTCGGTGAAGACCTTGATACCGCAATCGTTCATGCCATACGGATGCGTGCACGTCCTGTGGTGATGACAGCACTAATGGCTTCGATAGGGCTTTTGCCAGCTGCTATTTCTACAGGTATTGGTTCAGAGTCGCAAAAGCCTCTTGCTATTGTCATTATTGGTGGATTGGTAACTGCGACAGCACTAACTTTACTTGTCTTTCCGATTATTTTTTGGGTGTTTCACCGCAAAATGAAGCCAAGTTTTACATGAGGCTTGCACATACCATGATATAGGCAAGATAACAATGAGAGTTTTGTGTATATTGTTTCAGCCCACAATTACCAGATATGCACTAACTTTAAAGAAAGGAACGGATGTAATAAATGATGTGTGTAATTGGAATACTATGGTTGCTTGAGGTGTGCTGTGGCTTGTTGATGAAAATGCCAGAACACCAGCAGAGTCAATGGATCGCCGACAATAGAATATCAGCACGGCAGCAGGATAGAGCATATTCGTCTTTACACAACAGTAATGCAGCATGCGACTGGTTCCAAATTCAAATGGATGCCCCTGCTGCTCCAATACTGCTTGCTCCGCCTAATGGTGCTCAGAACCAGCCTTTGTTTGTAACCCTGCAGTGGAACGCTGCTCAAGGTGCAGCACTGTATGATCTGCATATTTCTGGAGATCCGGGATTTTTTACAACTGTCCTGCGTGATTCTACGATTCCTGCTTCTGTAACGAGTCGTCGTATTGGTGAAATTTTTCCCGGAACAACGCTATATTGGCGTGTGCGAGCAAAGAATGCTGCTGGAGTAGCTGGTGCGTGGTCAGCAGGTTGGAGCTTCACAACGCAAGGAGCAACGCATGTTTCGTCGTATAGCGCTGAACAAGAAGTATCACTTCATGTTGTAGGGGTCTCTGCTCGTGAAATGCGCATACACTGCAAGCTTAAGCACTCAGAGTATGTGTCTCTACGCATAGTGAATATACTGGGTCAGGAAATTATACGAGTGCTTGAAGATGAATTGCCTGCTGGTGAGCATGTTCGGACAGTGGTCCTACATCATGCTGAGTATTCTCCCATACTTGGTGTTCGCCTGCAAACGCCTTCTATGGTACGCACGCAGCTGGTGCGAATGCTACAATAACTACATATGTTGTTCTCTATCGCAAGAGGTGTACCGCCTATGACTACTTCCCTGTATGCTATCGCTCAAGAAATTGACAGGATGCTTGCTCTTGCAGCATCGTTTGTCGTCCCTGCAAACTTTCTGCCTGTTGCTCCAGGCATCAACTGCGAATTTTCGGCAATGGACTACGGATACCCAACACATTATGTGGAGCTTCAAGGAGGTGTGCGGTTAGCATATATTGATGTATATGAAGGCAGTGGCGAGCCTCAAGAGACTATTATTTTCCTTCATGGCTTGGCAAGCTACTTGCAAGCATGGAAGCGCAATATTCCAGAGCTTGCGAGGCACTATCGCTGCATAGCAATTGATTTACCCGGATATGGAAAATCCTCGAAGAATCATGAGATTTCGCTTGATTTTTATGCTGCTGTGATAAAAAACCTTGCTACTGCATTGCAACTTCACCGCGTAGTGCTGTGTGGGCATTCGCTCGGCGGACAAATTGCAATACTTGCTGGATTGCGGTATCCCAAGCTTGTTTCGAAGCTTATTCTTCTTTCAGCAGCTGGTTTAGAGTACTACACAGAACTTGAGCGCATGCTTATCAAGCCGTTTGTTCGCCTTCCTGTGCCATTGTTCAAATATGCTTCTCCAGCGATAATCTATCTTGCGTATGCAGCAAACTTTTACTCAATGCCGCAAGAAGCAATGTGTATGGTGCGTGACCGCATTTTATGGGCACACGCATCAGGGTACGACTTGTACTGCAAAGCCGTCGTTCAGTCGTTTTTGGCGATGGGCTATGCACCAGTCGCTCCACGCCTCTCAGCTGTACAACAACCAACGCTGATTATCTACGGGGCGAATGACAATTTTATTCCCAATTGGTTCATGCACGGTGGAACGCCGCACACCGTCGCCCAAGAGAGTGCGCAGAGAATTCCGCGCGCTCAGTATGTAATTTTTGAGCGCTGTGGGCACTTCGTTCCGTTTGAAAAACCCCACGAAACAAACCAAGCAATTACAGAATTCCTAAGCAATAGCAGTACGTGCTAAGTAGGTTTCTCGGTGTGTGTTAACCGTACATGTTCGGCAAAGTATGTGGCATGTGCGGTTTATGCATTTGTAGCGGGAGCAAGAATAGAGAAGTGAATTCAAGATTATAACCATTCACCCCAAAAATTAGGCATTTCGCCCCAAATTACAGGGAAAAAAGGAAAAATTCTCGTATCTTCGCAAAACTCAGATTTCTTCTACCTTGCACGCTCAATGAGCAATGTCTGCTAGTGTCTAGGCAGCTGCGTTCTGCGTACGAGTTGTCGAATAACAGGGAGGAGGTACTAGTAGTATGATACCTGATGATGACGTCCTTCAAAGAAAGCAGTGCCTACAATTGAATGTAGTACGCGGCGTACTGTTGCTTTGTGTGTTAACTATTGCTGCGCATGAGCTATGGGGGGCAACATATTACTGGCGTGCAGCTGCCCCAACAACGTCATGGACAGATGGTCTCAACTGGAGCTTAACCTCACACACTGGTGCTCCCGCTATGTCTTCTCCCGGTCCAGGCGATGACGTTATTTTTGATACTGGCAGCCTTTCTGCTACACTCGTTCTTACGGGAACACTCCCAGCGAGCATTGCAAATATTACAAACAATAGTGGATATATGGTAGTGTTGCCGGTTGGTCAGACGCTTACGCTCACGGGGATAAGTAGCACCATTTCTACTGGCTCGGTGGTGTCTATTCCTAGTACTGCTATACTCCAACTCAATAACGGAGCAGTCTTGACATGCGGCGGTGCTGCTCCTATTCAGGTAGCTGCTGGGGGAACATTGCGTATTGTCGGTAATGCAACAGTTACTGGTATGACAGATGCATGCTATGCTTCGGGGAGTATTCTCGAGTACACAGGCTCAACACCAAAGAGTGCCACTTCTGAATTTCCGAATCCTATGGCTGCTGATGTGATTGTCAGCAATACTGCGGGTGTGACGCTCAACATTCCTGCTGCTACCATGCATCGGTGTGCTGGTTCGATGAGCATTAGCTCTTCGGGCATCTTTATTCTCAACCCATCAGGGCTGTTTCCAACATTTCGCCATGAGAACAATATCGTGGTTGCTGCCAACAGTGTGCTGCGCATTCAGGAAACAATGGACTTGCGTGCTCTTGCACCATCACAAGTGACTGTACAATCAAACGGGAAAATTCAGGTGCAAGGACAGGCAACAGCCTCAAGCACTACTCCCGCTACTCCGTCGATTATATACACTGATGCAACATCGATTTTAGAATATGTAACTAGTGGTGCAAGCTCAGCAGCGTTTGGTACTCCGACAGCCAATCATCTCGTTCCTGCAACAATGAACGGCAGTATTATTCAGAATGGAACGAATAACCTGATCATGGATGGCGGTGCGCGTATTATAAACGGCTATTTCATGCGCTCGAATACAGGTTTCTTGACCTTCGATGCAACAACCAATATCACCTTCAATCATAATATTGACTGGGGAACGGGTACACAAATCAACGGTAGCCATCCCAGTGCCGAGATCACAGTTGCAGGGACAGGGACGATTACAGGGACACTCACAGGCTTGGGAACGCTCCAACTCCGCCAGATTATGATGAATCGCAGTGGTGCAACGCTCACGCTTGGCTCATCGTTTACCTTAAGCACTTCAGGAGGAATAATTGTTAGTAATGGTATTCTTGCGTTGACGGCAGTAGGAACAGTCGTAACAGCTGGTGGTACCAACAGTGTGTCATCTCCCGGTGTACTACAAATCACTAACGGCTCTCGGTTGATTGTTGGAGCAGGGGCAACATTGACTGCTACAGGAATGAACTGTATCCAAGTTGATAATTCGGCAGCAAACAGTACGTTTGAGATTCGAGATAACCCGGTGACGGTGATGTCAACCAATACCATGCAGTATCTCGGACCAAACGGTCGTCTGGAGTATACGGGCACGGCGGCACGCACTGCAGGCGATGAACTCCCTGCAACGATGAATGGGCGTGTTATTGTGAATAAAGGTGCAACCAACATTCTTAACATTGATAAGATAGCGATACTTAACGCGGGCATAGATGTTATGACAGGGAATGTTGTGTTGAGTGTTGGTGCTGATATTACGCTAAATGCCGCGAGCATTGTGCGCAATGGTAGTGTACTACGTATGGGGAACTCAAGTACTCTATCAAATCTTTCTAGTTTAAGTGTTGAAGCTGGTGCCGAGATACATCTTACTAGTACGGGAACACCATATCCACAGTTTCTCGGCACGCCACCGATATATTCTGGTACGGGAGCTCGTGGAACGCTGCGTTATTCAAACCTTGCGTTTGGGATGTTCACAACGGGCGGCGAACTGCCAGCAACAATGAATGGAAATGTCATTATGCAAGGCTCGAATAGTATAACGCTTGGTGCAGATGCGGACATTAGCGGTATTCTTGATATTTCAGGTGGAACATCGTTTACTGTACCAGCAGTGCGTACACTTACACTACGCAACGACAATAATGTGAATAATGCTGGCTCAACTGTAACAATTGCAGGAACGCTGGATATGTCTAATCTTGGTGCATTTACTGCTGCTAGCGCGCCAATGACAAGCGTTACAGGAACACTACGATACTCTGGCACCAAATTCAGTCATACATCAGGAGCAGAATTTCCTGCGAGTATTGGTAATCTTGTTGTTAATCGTTCAGCTCTAGGGCACACAGTCATTCTTAGTGCAGGCAAAACTATTACGGGAACGTGTACTATCACGCAGGGTGTGCTGCAGTCTGCACCGGCGGGTACGTCATATACGCATAATCTGGGTACAGTAACAGTACAGGCAAATGGTCGATTGCGTGTACAAGAGAATAGTGTCTTGAATGGTGCGTATACATACGCCGCTACGTCGGCTACGTTGGAATACAGCGGGACGATAGGAAAGGCAGCAACGAGTGCAGAACTACCTGCGACATTTGGTGGCTCTATTATAGTCAATAACACTGGTCATGTGAATGCACCGACAAGCCTTGTGCAGTTGAATGCTGCAGGTGCAATGTTTACTCTAGCAAATGGAAACTGGCGGATTCCAGCAGGGGGAGAGCTGTACATAGGCAATGGTGTGGGAATAAGTGGCGGCGGCCCAACATCATACATAGAGACGCTCCCCTCAGCAAATGGTAATAATGCAGCAGTTACCCGTTATCTCACGACTGCTGCTACATGGTCGATAGGTTCGGGCGGAATTTATCGGACTGTAGTTACGGGTGTTCCATCAGTTGCATCAAATATCAGTATAGGGTATTCATCGGTAGCACCCACTGGCTCAACGGATATTGCGCCATTTTCTGGTTCTGCAAGTTCGCCCGGATATTGGTATCTCCGAGCGAATCCTGCGTGCAATGCTACCATTACTTTGTATTATACAGGCGTAACAGCACTATCAAGAATCG
>JANWZB010000058.1 GCA_025055035.1 Candidatus Kapaibacterium sp. | reverse complement strand
TCCTGTTTTTGTGTCTGCCTACACCTCCAGATGAAGATGGCTCAGCAGATGTACAGCACGTTCTAGGAGCAGCTCGCAGCATTGGAAAAATTCTTGCTGAACGCTCTATTACAGACTTTAAGATTATTGTTACCAAAAGTACCGTTCCTGTTGGCACATCAGAGAAAGTTCGCATGGCTCTCCTTGACACTGCTCCCCACGCACACTGTGATGTTGTTAGCAATCCTGAATTTCTGCGCGAAGGTTTCGCCGTTGAGGATTTTATGAAACCAGACCGCATTGTTATTGGCACGACTAACCCCCAAAGTGCTGCTCTTATGCGCGACTTATATGAACCATTTACTCGAAGTGGCAACCCTATCTACATTTTGGATGTTAAGAGTGCAGAGCTTGCGAAGTACGCAGCAAATGCATTTCTTGCAATGCGCATTTCGTTCATGAATGAACTTTCAGCATATTGTGAAGCTGTCGGTGCAGACATTGAGGCTGTGCGCCTCGCTATAGGCTCAGATAGCCGTATTGGCAAGCGTTTTCTCTTTGCTGGCATAGGCTATGGTGGTAGTTGTTTTCCAAAAGATGTTCGAGCATTAAAGATTTCAGCAGAGCACGTTGGCGTGCAGCTTGGTTTGGTAGCAGCTACAGAGGAAGCAAACGCCCGCCAGATACATCGATTTGTCGAGCGGATTATAGCGCGTTTGGGAAGAGACCTTACGGGTAAGCGAATTGCTGTTTGGGGTATTGCCTTCAAACCAAACACTGATGATACTCGCGAAGCTCCCTCATTCAAAGTTATAGACCATCTTCTTGCTGCTGGTGCAACGGTTGTTGCTTATGACCCCGAGGCACTTGCCGGAGCACGGCGTTACTATGGAGACCGCTTCGGAGAACGCCTTATCTATGGAACGGGAATGTATGAGTCCGCTGAACATACTGATGCTCTTGTTATCGTTACAGAGTGGAGTGAATTCCGTAAGCCTGACATGAAGCGTCTTGTAGAGTCAATGCGTACACCGCTTATTTTCGACGGAAGAAACCTTTTTGATACACGAAAGATGGCGGAGGCAGGATTTGAATACCATAGCATTGGGCGCTCTAGCGTTGCGCCGCTCGCCTCGCTACAAGACACAGCAAGTATCATTTCAAGAGCTTAAATCCCACCCTTCCCTCCACCAGACTCAGAGAACAAGCTCGAACTTTTGCGCTTGATGCCGCACACCATGGACAACATTCACAGGAACGAATGTACGAGAGGGTTTAACGCGAGCTTCGAACTCATCACGAAATTTAGTGAGAAATGCCTTTACGGGCCACGCTGCTGCATCTCCTAGTGCACAAATTGTATTTCCCTCAATATTCGATGCAACACTGAGCAGCGTGTCAAGGTCTCGTACAGTGGCATCGCCACTATGGATGCGCTTGAGCATCTTCTCCATCCACCCACATCCTTCGCGGCATGGCGTGCACTGACCACACGATTCATGATGATAAAAGTGTGCGATGCGCAGCGTTACTTTCACAATATCGGTGTCCTCATCCATAACAACAATTCCTCCTGTGCCGATATGTGTGCCTATCGTCTTCAAAAATTCTTCGTCCATTTTTACTCCGTCAATTTCATCTCCGCGTAACACAGGCATTGATGAGCCTCCGGGAATCACTGCTTTAACTTTTTTGTCTCCGCGCACACCGCCAGCATATATGTCTTGGTAAATGAGATCTGTCAGCAACGTTCCCGTTTCTGCTTCATATACTCCGGGTTTCTTCACATGACCACTAATGCCATAAAGAATGGTTCCTACATGTCCCGGAGCACCTATTGTTGCATAGTTATCTGCACCGAGCGCCAAAATTGCAGGTACATGAGCAAGTGTTTCAACGTTATTGATGGTCGTCGGCTTTCCCCATAATCCTCGTTGAGCAGGAAATGGTGGCTTGACGCGTGGATATGCACGGTCTCCTTCGAGCGAGCTCATAAGTGCTGTTTCTTCACCACAAATGTATGCTCCAGCACCCTTGTGAATGTATATATCCATGCTGAAGTTTGTGTTGAATGTTTGCTTCATCTTTTCGCCAACAAAGCCTCTTGCATATGCATCACTCAGGGCTTTCTCCATCAGTCGTATCCACTTGTGGTATTCACCTCGAATGTACAGATACGCAACTGTCGCCCCCATCGCGTATCCAGCAATCAGAATTCCCTCGATGAGCTGATGAGGATTGTACTCAAAGATTTGTCTGTCTTTGAACGAAGCTGGCTCGGATTCATCCCCATTCACAGCAAGATATTTAATCATTTCTCCTTTTGGCATAAAGCTCCACTTCAGACCCGTCGGAAAGCCTGCTCCGCCTCGTCCCCGCAATCCTGACTTTTTGACTTCATTGATGACATCGTCTGGTGCCATTCTCAATGCTTTCCGCATTTGCTCATATCCACCATGAGCAACGTAGACATCAATCTGATCAAGATGCGGTATTTTAGGCAGTACAAGATGTGGTTTGGTGTACATAGACGACATAGCATTCTCCAAACGCTACAGGACAAGTGAATGTGTTTAGCTGTGTGTCTACTTTTGAGAAGTATAATGCAGTATCAAAATACACTTTTCCTTCAAAATCTCATGAAAAAAGTGTCTCATTTCCCACAACATATTTTTCCGTACAAAAGTTCGCATACAAGATTACGCTGCGCACGTTGTGAAATCGTATCATATTGTGCTGTTTGTAAGTCCTTGTTATACTTATCCCACGGCAGCTTTCCAAAAAATACCCATACATCCTATTTGGAGAAATGCCACGAAAATACGTATTTGGAGCAAGCGCAATTAAACACAACAGCTGCACACACCAAGTGGCACATATTTTGTCCGAATTTCTGTAGCACTAGCAGTCTTCACATAAAGAGAAACTTTGCCAAGCATTTTGCCGTATATTCACTAAACGGGTATCGTTATTCCGCTGTGCAAAGGAAGGAGATGAGACAATGGAATATTTTGATGCAGCCGAGGAGATATACGAAAGTATCCAGAGGTTTATGATCGAGAATAATGGTGCTTGTCCAACACGAGTATATCTCTCACCGACACTGTTCCAATGGCTCACACAAATACGACGGGAAGAAATAGCGCTCAGAGGTCAAGACCCTAGCACTCTCGACCTCTCGGTATTTCCAACAGAGTTTTGTTCGCCTAACGTTGTGATAGACGAGCAGCTGTCAGACTTTGAGATCATTACTGAATAACTTGATAATTCCCTGTGGAGTACCAACCCTCCTCTCATATTCTCCTATGCATAGAGACATCAAGTTCTCTGTGTGGTGTAGCAATTGCAGATATACCTTCCCGTACTCTTGTTGCCGAGCTATCTTTGCTTGAACCGTTTCTACACGACAAATTGCTTGCTGAAGCTACACGCTCACTACTCCAGCTGTATGGCTTCTCGCTCAATGATGTAGCAGTTGTAGCTGTATCGGCAGGGCCGGGTTCATTTACAGGACTACGCATTGGCGCAGCATTTGCCAAAGCCTTATGCTTCGACAATACTCCTAAGCTCCTCCCTATTTCTACTACAGAAGCTCTTGCCTATGCAGCAGCTCCGTACGCACGCCTCTTGGCAAAAACACATATTTGCGTTGGTATTTCCTCTCATAAGCATGTTGTGTACCTTCAACACTTTCTCCTTGAAGAGACGAGCCTCACAGCCGAAGATACCTTGCATCTTACTGAACAAATCCCGCAACAACCACATCCAACAACGTTGTACGTCGGCAGTGCATTTCAAGGCATTTCTACATTTCATGCTCTACCTGAGCTAGCCTACACTACTTCGCGTATGATAGCAATGCGTGCCCTTGTATTACTCGACACACAAGAATTTGTCTTGCCAGAAGACTTTATACCATACTACGGACAAGAATTCATACCTAAGACACTATCTATTGCTCCCAAAACCTAAACTATTCTTACTCTGCTGCACAATTTGTTCCACTGTAGGCAAGTACCGTTCAACAACAGCAGCAACAGAGTGATGGTTTCCTACCCACCGTTGTCCCTGCTTTCCTCGTTCCCGCCAAGCTGCCATATCATTTAGCATTGCCCGAAGGTCATCCTCAAGATATTTCCGACGACACATGTAAAAAGGATGCGCCTCACCACAATATTCTTGCAAATACCGCTCAAAGTCCGGCATAAGCTCTACTGCAGTTGGTATCCCCATTGCAAGACTTTCTAGCGCGTTTACTCCATATCCAAGCTCCCCTATTTGGTCAATAAAGCAATGGCATGTTGCTTTTCGGTGCAGTGCTTCGCGGTGAGACACCCCCTCAATCATGATAATTTCAATGGGAAATTCGGACTGTAATGACCGTAATACCGACATAATCTCTTTTGTTCCCTTTGCTGCACGATTCGTGGGAGCATGCCCAACACGAATAGTATCACCTTGCTGTGGAGGAATATACTCAACTTTGGGAGCATACACAGGGGGTGTATACGGATAGAGTAAAAACTCCGCTGATGGTAATAGCAGCGTGTGATCATACTCAAATGTCCATGTGTATCGCGCTCTGCGCTGCACACCATCAATTATCCCTCGTACTCGCACATCCGACCCATAGTAACAGGTTATGATTGGCACAGAGGTCTCTGCTAGAAGGCGTGGGAAGCGCGTACAATCATGACCACCGTCGGCAATAATCACATCAAAGCTTTCTAGACCACCGAGACCTCTCAGAGCACGCTGTATTGTTGGCATCCACAGCGCATCACGCATGCGAAACAAGAATACATCAAGAACATTGGCTGGCTGCCAGTACTTCACCCTACCCTGATGCCGAAGATTGTCTATCATCTGAGCACGAGAACCTCGAATCCAGCTGCGCACTTTCTGTAGTTGAGGCAACCGACTCCATGGTAATCGCAATGCAATATCTTCTTCGTATTTTTGTGCTGATGGCAGTAATGTTATCAACCGACTTTCATGACCACGCCTTCGTTCCTCCTGTACAAGACGAAAGGGAATACCAGCAAAATTTTCGACTGCCAGGTGTAGTATCTTCATAATCCCTTCGAGTACGATTGAACATGATAGATAGCAAACACTACGGATGTGTCTCAGACAACACACACTATGCTGCGCTACAAATATACAGCGCTATTTCCCTTTGCACACTATACACATGCGCTATCCTCGTCGTTTGGACTCTATCTACGCCACTACATGCATACGGACAAACAACCGATGATACACAACCACTACTCTTACAAGCGGATAAGCTTACGGGCACTATGACTTCTAACGGCTTTGTACGCGAACTCATTGGCAATGTTGTTCTTACACATGGGACAGTTATTATCACATGCTATCGGGCTGTGCACTACGTTGAGCAGCATCGTGCAGAGCTGTTTGGTAATGTCATTCTTAAGCAAGGCGATGTTCTGATGAAGGCTGCACAAGCTGTTTATGATGGTTTTTCGCGCTCTATTTCTGGCAAAGGTGGGGTGTTTTTACGTGACTCTGCAACAACGCTGTCAGCGCGAGAAGGCTGGTATTCGACAGTGTCCAGAGTAGCACGCTTTCTACAATCGGTTACTATCGACAACGACTCTCTACGCATTACCTGTGATACGCTCGAGCATCATCGTAGTACCCAAGCCACTTATGCTACAGGCAGCGTACAAGCATCGAGCAAGCGTTCTTCTGCTATGCTTGAAGGGGACTCTCTGGTTCACTTACCTACGGAGCGCTACACACGCCTAACGGCTCTTCCTCCCTACACATCACAACCAATAGTCAGCCAGATTGACACAATAGAACTACGCCCTACACCAGAACGGCGACATTCATCTAGTACTACATCCAATATACGCTTTGATACTCTTTGCATAGCAGGAAATATCCTTGAAGCATTTCGCACAGATAGCAGTGAGCTCTATCAAGCTCGAGGGAATGTCCAGCTCTCACGAAGACGCCTTGCTGGTCGAGCCGAGCATGTTGTCTATGAGAGAACCTCAAGTCGTATTCGTCTTTTGCCTCCAGATAGTGTTACGGTAGCCACAACAAGCACACATCATCTCAACACCACGAAGGAGCTTTCTCACTCTACCCACACATACACTCGACCGCGGTTATGGCTCGATTCAACTCAGCTTTACGCAGATTCGATGCTTGTTATTCTTGCATCGAAGCGTATCAAGAGTATTGACGCATACCACCGTGCCCTTGTTGCTATGCAAGCGGACTCTCTTTATCCAGAACGCATTCATCAGCTGCAGGGCGATTGGATTCGCATATCTCTTGAAAATGATACCATACGCTCAATTCTTGCTGCAGGAAAAGCATTTAGTTTGTATTTTGTATTTTCCGATTCCAATACTACTCAACATGCGAGCGAGCCAGATGGTGCAGTTCGCAATGCTGCTGATACTATTTGCATCCTTGTTGATGGCGGTACAATCGATAAGATTCTATGGCGTGGAAACGTAGAAGGTGAATATATTCCTGAGCATATTGTTTACAAGCAGGTCGGTACCCTACGCCTTGAAGGATTTGCTTGGATGACCGACCGTCCATATCTGGAGAGACGCTCGCAGATATCGCAACTCCAGGCTTGCATTACCCCTGCACCTATTAAAAATCCACAACAGCACAACACTCTGCAAAGAAATACACAAAGACGAAAACCCCCTACGCCATAACGCGATGTAGCTACTACTGCGTAGTTTATTACGCACAACATGATTTTCAAAACAATCTCACTTCTCCTGTTACAATCAGGACACACCAATGATAGACACACACTGTCATCTTGACCACAAGCGTTTTGACAATGACCGCCACGACGTCCTTGAACGCGCATTTGCTTCAGGAATCACGCACATTCTTGTTCCAGCCATTGAACCCCAGAAGTTTCATACTGTTCTTGCACTTGCAGAATCAAACCAACGCATCGTGTGCGCTATGGGTATTCACCCGCACCATGCTCACCAAGCAACCAATGCAACACTTGCTCAAGTTGAAGAGCTAAGCTACAATGAGAACGTCTGCGCTATTGGCGAAATAGGGCTAGACTACCACTATCATTTTGCTCCCCACGATGTTCAACGGCACGTGTTTCGTCAGCAGCTTCGCATTGCCAAGAAGCGACGACTGCCAGTTATCATTCACAATAGAGAGTCAGATGAAGACATGATGCGTATTCTTCAAGAAGAACAAGATGGAGCGCTTGAAGGCGTTCTACACTGCTTTTCAGGAACTCCCGAGCAAGCTCATCGTGCCTTGCATCTTGGCTTTCACCTCTCATTTACTGGTAATATCACTTTCCCAGATTCTTCTTTACAAGAAACCGTAGCCTCTACGCCACTCGATAGAATCATGCTTGAAACCGACGCCCCCTACATGACGCCTGTTCCTCATCGCGGCAAGCGCAATGAACCTAGTTTTATACGATTTATTGCAGAGGCAATCGCACAAGCACACTCCTCGACGCTTGAGAACGTAATACAATACACGAGCATTACAGCACAGCGACTCTTTCGCTTGAGCATACTCATCGTTGGAATACTTTTGTTTAGTGCTCTCTGGTGCTCCCCAATTCAAATACATGCACAAACTGATGATACCGACGAAGAATATACTGAGCTTCCTCATCCCTTTCCAAAGGTCATCGGTGCTGGTGTATGCATTGGAGCAAATACCCTAACGGATTTTACAACAGGTGGAACTGGGTTTATTACTCCCTACGCCGGTCAGGCTCTTGGACCGGGAGCGAGTTTATCGTTCTTTCTTTCTCACCATTGGGCACTGCAAGCCTCTTATATCTATGGCATCAACTATGCTGTTACCGCCATCAATCCACAAACAGGTATGCCACGCCAAATCAACCCCAATGAGCACCAAGCATTTGATATATCTGTGCTTTACAACACTAATCCATGGAACATCCTCAACTTTTACTTTCTAGCGGGCGCATCATACCTTATTAACAACATCAATCTTGAAGGAGCACGAGGCTACGTAGGATTCCATCTGAATTTTATCGGCCTTGGTATCAATATTAAAACGCCTATCGGTATCATTTATCCAAATGTAGAGTTTCGCGTCAATATGGTTGTTGGTCTACAAAATGAACGTAAACGCTATGGTCAAGGCGATGAACGCCCCTTGTACGGCTTTGTATTTTCTGTTCCACGTATTGGCGTACATTTCTTCCCAAATTTTTCTAGCCCATAGACCGAAGATATTGTAGTTTTCAGTATATGCTCACTATTCTTGATAATCCGCTGGTACAACGCGACATCACCGTCTTACGGGATAAATCCACACCCCCTAGCCGCTTTCGCGATGCTATGCAGCGCGTTGCGATTGCGCTTGCTCTAGAGTCAGCGAGGTTTGTGTACACGCGCACACTGCGCGTCGAGACCCCACTCGAAGAAACCGAAGGACATGAAATTGCACATGATATTGTCCTACTGCCTGTATTACGTGCGGGTATGTCGCTTGTACAAGCATTTAGCTTACTTATGCCTGAAGCACGTATCGGGTACATTGGCTTACAGCGCGATGAAGAAACCCTTGCTACACAAGAATATTACTGCAGTATTCCACCACTACACCCCGATTCTCTCGTGTTCCTTCTCGACCCAATGCTTGCAACAGGGGGCAGCGTTCGGTTTGCTTTACAGCGACTGGAACAGCGTGGTGCACACCGCATCGTTGTTATCTCCGTCATCGCTGCCCCAGAAGGAATACAGCATATCGAGCAGTTCTATCCTCACATTCACATCGTCGTATCAGCACTCGACCGTTGCCTCAACGAGCATGGATTTATAATGCCCGGATTAGGCGATGCCGGAGATCGCTACCACGGCACACTTTAGCTAGAGTCGAGAAGAGAAGATAGATGAAAAACTTGAACTTGCTGTGGAAAATTTCGTAATATTACTGTACTGAGATTTAGTGCAGCACTCTCGGCATCTGCTATATCTAAATCACGACCTCATGTATCACTAGTTCATTGCAGTACACAGCTATGAAAACTACACTATCATTTTCTTGTGCAACGTATCAACTTTACCCTTTGAATTCTGTTTTCCGTCGTGCACATGCAATGCTGTTGTCGCAGCCATGGATATCGGTTTCGCCAGCAGAGACTGAACTACCCATACTGGAAGAAGATGTCGTTACTCATCTAAGCAGCCGCGTCATCCTGTTTAACGATGAATGGCACACATTCGATGAAGTTATCGAGCAAATTATAAAAGCAACAGGCTGCTCATATGAACGAGCAGAGAGTCTAACGTGGGAAGTGCACAACACAGGTAAGGCAATGGTATACGAAGGCGATTTATCTGACTGTCTGCGTGTGAGTAGTATTCTGGAAGAAATTAAGCTCCGAACACAAATTGAATGCTAACCCCTGCCACAATCAATGGAAGAAAAACTTCAGGCTATTATCAACCGATTCGGCGAGCTAACGAACATGCTTGCTGCTCCCGATATCATGAGCGATTACAAGCGTTTCAGCGAACTTTCCCGTGAGCATAAACGCTTAGAGCGCATTGTTGCCGTTGGCAAAGAGTATTTGCGTATCAGCAAACACATTCGCGACAATAAGGAGCTTCTTTTAACTCCCGGCATAGACTCTGAGCTCAAGCAGCTTGCCAACGATGAGCTCGATGAATTGTCATCGAACAAAGAGCACCTTGAAGAGCAACTCCAGATGCTGCTCCTACCAAGAGACCCAAACGATGACAAAAACTGTATTGTGGAAATTCGTGCTGGTACAGGAGGCGATGAAGCAGGAATCTTTGCTGGCGACCTTTTTAGAATGTACCAACGCTTTGCTGATCGCAAAGGCTGGCAAACTGAAATTATTGACTTCAATGAAAGCGAACGCGGCGGTTACAAAGAAATTGTTTTCTCCCTTGCAGGTGAAGAAGCATACGGAATGATGAAGTACGAAAGCGGCGTACATCGTGTTCAGCGCGTGCCTGAAACGGAAGCAAGCGGGCGCATTCACACATCGGCAGCTACAGTTGCCGTACTCCCTGAGGTTGATGATATCGAAGTTCACATCAACGAAAACGACTTGCGAATTGATATCTTTCGATCAGGGGGTAAAGGTGGGCAGAATGTCAATAAGGTAGAAACAGCTGTGCGTATTGTCCATCTTCCCACAGGTATTGTTGTACAGTGTCAAGATGAGCGATCGCAGCTCAAAAACCGAGAGAAAGCAATGAAAGTCCTACGTGCACGCCTCTACGAGTTGGAGCTTGCTAAACAACAATCCGAAATCTCTTCCTCGAGAAAAGACATGGTAAAAAGCGGCGACCGTTCTGACAAGATTCGTACATACAACTACCCACAAAACCGCGTTACCGATCACCGCCTTGAAGGTGATGTCAAAAACTACTCACTTCAGGAAGTCATTGATGGCGATATCGAGCCTATTATTCGCCAGCTCCAGCTTGCAGAACGGACAGCAATGCTCCAGGCAGGTGCTACTGTATAAACACCTGCCTCAGAACGTTATACAAGCAGGCATTCAGGAATGTACGTAGCTTTTGCATCTCTCCACAATGCCGCCCTGTTACTTGCTACGCCAAGCGCTCATATGCTGGCAGTGTGAGAAATTCTTCATAATTGGGCGATGTCGCGAGCTGGTCAAATATTTCTCGTGCCTCTTCAAACCGCCCTCGTGCAAAGGTTTCTGTACCCACCGAGCGTTTGATAGTTTCCATCTCCTCTACAATAATCTGGCGCACCAGCTCAACGGTTACTTTTCTCCCATCATCCAGCATACCTTTAGGATGATGTATCCACTGCCACACCTGTGTTCGAGAAATTTCGGCTGTCGCAGCATCTTCCATAAGATTGTGAATTGCTACAGCACCATTCCCCTGCAGCCATGCCTCGATATATTGTATTGCAACATTCACATTGTTTCGCAGCCCAGCTTCAGTAATTTTTCCATTTGGTACTGTGAAGTTCAACAAGTCAGATGCACTAACATAGACATCGTCGCGCAAGCGTTCTTTCTGATGTGGTTTATCGCCAAGCTTTTCATTAAATGGCTCTTTAGCAACAGCAACTAAGTCGGGGTGTGCTACCCAAGAACCATCGAACCCGTCATTCGCTTCACGCTCTTTGTCAGCTCGTACTCTCGCTAACGCTACCTCTGTTACAGCAGGGTCTTTACGATTTGGTATAAAGGCTGCCATACCCCCAATAGCGTGTGCGCCACGCTTATGACACGTCTTCACAAGTAACTCCGTGTATGCACGCATAAAAGGCACAGTCATTGTTACCTGTGCGCGGTCAGGCAGTGGCGTTTCCATACGGTTGCGAAACTTCTTGATAATACTGAACATATAGTCCCAGCGTCCAGCATTCAAACCTGCTGCGTGGTCTCGAAGCTCGTAGAGTATCTCTTCCATCTCGAAAGCTGCTGTAATAGTCTCTATAAGCACAGTAGCTTTGATTGAACCGTACGGGATTCCAAGAGTGGACTGCGCAAGCGTAAACACCTCATTCCACAACCGTGCTTCTCTATGACTTTCGAGTTTAGGAAGGTAAAAGTACGGTCCGGAACCACGCGCAAGCAGTTCTTTCGCATTATGAAACATGTACAAGCCAAAATCACATAGAGATGCCGACATCGGCTCGTTATCAATCATGATGTGCTTTTCCAGTAGATGCCAGCCTCGCGGTCGGACTAACAACGTTGCTATAGTAGAGTTGAGCTTATATTCTTTGCCTTCGGGCGAAACGAAATCGATTGTTCGGCGAATAGCATCGCGAAGGTTGATTTGCCCTTGAATTGTATTCAACCACGTAGGAGAGTTTGCATCTTCAAAATCCGCCATGAATACATTTGCCCCTGAGTTAAGAGCATTCACAATCATTTTTCTCTCTACCGGACCGGTAATTTCAATGCGGCGAGATTGCAGGTCTTCGGGGATAGGTGCAACTTTCCAGTCCTCAGAGCGCACTGATACTGTTTCCGGTAGAAAGTCTGGCATCGACCCGGTGTCAAATTCTTGCTGGCGCTGTATCCGCGCTGCAAGGAGTTCTTTACGCTTAGGATTACAAATACGCTGAAGCATTGCAATGAACTCAAGAGCCTCTGGAGTAAGAATATCAGCAAACTGTGGACGAAGCTCGCCAGTAATTCTAATACCGTCTGGAAGCATAGAGGTATTCATACACTGCGTGAAAGAAAAGTTGAACGAAATAGGTCTGTAACGTTATTGTCATGAATTCTGAAGGCTCAGGCAGAAGAGCGATGTGTTAGCTGATAGGATTGTGATAACCGCTTTGCACGAATAAACTCGTCGTAGTCCCGATAGTAGTCTTCTTCAGAATAGTAGTTCGAAGCAAGAACAAACAATACTGCACCTGAAGAAAAATTTACTAGCTCTCGCCAAATCATCGTTGGTACATACAGCCCATGATATGGACGATTCAGTGTAACAGTCTTTCGTTGCTGCCCATCATCAAGCATAACCTCAAAGCTTCCAGACATTGCAATAATCAGCTGTTGGAGTTCTTTATGAGCATGACCACCGCGTTCTGCACCACCGGGCACATCGTACAAGTAGTAGGCACGTGCAAGTGGGAATGGTATATGCTTTCCACTCTCTACAAAGGACAGGCTACCTCGCATCGGCTCGCCAAGAGTGGGAAGATTGATAATTGCTGTGTCCTGAATCGTCGTTGTCATTATGTATAGAGTTCGCAGTCTTTCTGCAAGCTTGCTTTGAAACAACATCAGTACCAATTCTGCTCTTCATTGTGCTAGCTATCGAGCAAAATTTCTGTGCGCTCTCGTGCCGATACATACAGCGCATCAATAATACGCATACGATGTACCGCTTCAGCTGGAGTAGATGCTACAGGCACAAGCCCCTGTACAGCATTGATGAAGTGCTGCAGTTCATTCTGATAGGATTTTTGATATAGGGCCGTCTTTGAGCGAGTCGAGAGCGGTGATTCTGTGCTAATAAACTCATTGCCTTTGCGGCGTATAATTTTAAGCGGGTTAATGAATGCACTACCTTTATCAGCAAAAAAGTTACAGTAATAGAGTTCTTCAGGGCGCTGCAGTGTCCAGCTTGTTTCAAATATTGCAACAGTGTCATCGGCAAAGTTGAGAAACCCTGTAACGAAATCCTCAACAGTCTTAGTATGGTGTTTTTGCATGACAGCCCGAACAGAGTGTACGCGAGGGAAATTTGTCAGCCAAAGCATTAAATCTATTAACACAATCCCCAAATCGAGCATAACACCACCACCCGAAATGTCAGCCTGAGCAAGCCACTTTTGCTCACTGGAGCGTTGCTTGAGCCAGCCCGACTTGATATAGTGGAACTTTCCCAGTTCGCCACGCTCAACGATGCTCTTTAGAGTGATAGTGTCAGGACGAAAGCGATGATTCATTGCAACCATCACCTTACATCCATAACGCTTTGCAGTTTCATCAATCATTGCAGCTTCCTGCCATGAGCGCGCCAACGGCTTCTCTATAATTGCATCTTTGCCTGCTTCTAAGCATTGTACAGCCACTTCGTAGTGAGCATCCGTGCTTGTGCAGATGTCTACTGCATCAATACCCTCTATCCTCAACAGCTCACCGACTTCTTTTGTAACGTAGGGGATATTATATTTTTCGGCAAGTGCTTTTGCCTTCGACTTATTGCGGTCACACAGAGCAAGAATTTCTACTCCGGGAAGTTTTGCCAGTATTGGCAGATGAATGTTCTGTGCAATATTCCCCGCACCAATAAGTGCAATTCTCGTCTTTCTCATGGAAATCATTTTCTTTGCTGTCGATGCAATAATTCGTTGTATGACGCTTTCAGGACAACTAGCAACAAATTCATAGTGCGGCTTGAATCAGCGATTTAGGAGAGTATTTACTTTAGTTGGTATTGTTAACGTGATGTGACCGCACGTTACAAAGATAGAGAAAAATCCTTGCTTGCACTAGTTTGAACTATTAGATTGCAACGATAAATTTATTATTTTTTTACCATCATTCGTTGCTCCATAGAAGACATGACATTACCAGAAGACCCAATTGTACTCGAACTGCTGCCAGAGTTTATTCTAGACTGGCTACAACAAATCGAGGCTGAGTTTCATGATATTCTGGAGGCACAAGATGAACAGCGTCTTTACCGTCTAGGACACACGCTCAAGGGTTCATGTTTACAGTTTGGTCTCGAAACTGCCGCTCAGCTAGGTATTACTCTGATGGAACACTCCAAATCCCAGAACTGGGAAGCTGCACGTGCTATGTATGAACCAATTCGCAACTATTTTCTCGAAGCACAAACAGTCCTTCAAGCCAAAGGTTTGATGAAGTAGCACCTGCCGAATGATTGCCGCAAAGTACAATGCAGTTTCTGACGTTCTTTTCTGCTCTGTTGCAATTGTAATGATTCTTCACCTGTTTATCCACGACCTATGATTTCAGAACTAGCAGTTATTGAGACAAATGCGATTGGCAGTAATACGTGTATTGGTGAATTTGCCGTCATTCGCAAGGGAGCGATGATTGGATCAAACAGCATTATTCACCCACACGTTATCATAGCTGATGGCGTAGAAATTGGCGACGGCGTAGAAATATTTCCGGGTGCAGTATTAGGCAAAGAGCCAAAAGGTGCCGGAGCACTCGCACGAACGCCAGTATTTGAGCGCTTTGTCAAAATAGGCAATCATTGTTCGATTGGTCCACATGTTGTTATTTACTATGATGTTGTTATCGGCGAATACTCTCTTATCGGCGATGGGGCTTCGATTCGCGAACAATGCTTGATTGGCAGCAGAACAGTCATTGGTCGTCAGGTAACAATCAACTATAATGTTCGCATTGGTGACAGTGTTAAAATTATGGACAATTCATGGCTGGCTGGCAATATGGTTATTGGCGATAATGTTTTTATCTCGGGCGGCGTTTTTACATCAAATGACAATGATATCGGTCAGCATGGATATTCAGATGAGCTTGTTGTAGGTCCAAGCATTGAAAGTGGAGCAATGATTGGCGTAGGAGCAAAACTCCTTCCGAATATTGTTGTAGGACACAACGCGATTGTTGGCGCTGGAGCAGTTGTTACTAAAAGTGTTCCAGCAAATACTGTTGTTATGGGTATTCCTGCAAAGCCCGTAAGAACACGAGAATAACGGCGTAGCATCACGAATCATGAACACAACTCTTGCTGAAGCACGGATTATCACCTTGCCTAAAATCTCCGACCCTCGCGGCAACCTGACCTTTATTGAAGGTAACGGGCGGCATATCCCCTTCGACATCAAGCGCGCCTACTGGATATATGACGTTCCCGGAGGAGAAAAGCGTGGTGGGCATGCCTATCGCCTCAACGAAGAGTTTATTATTGCCCTGTCTGGTAGCTTCGACGTTGTTCTCGACGACGGCAGCGAGCGGAGAATATATTCCCTTAATCGTTCGTACTTCGGTCTTTACGTTCCAAACATGATTTGGCGACAGCTCGAAAACTTCTCTACAAATGGTGTTACGCTCATTCTGGCTTCCACATTCTATTCACCAGATGATTACATTCGCGACTATGATGCATTTGTTCAGCAGAAAAGAGAAGCATTAGAGAATACGCTTCAGGAGCAAGCTCTATGAGCACGAAGCGCGCATCTATTCGAGATTGCAAAGTCTTCGACCTGCCACGTATTTTTTACCGTGAAGGCAACCTCACACCTATCAACGGTGGGATAGATATCCCCTTCGAAATCAAGCGTACCTTCTATATTTACGATATTCCCGGTGGTGAAAGCAGAGGAGCACACGCTCACCGAGAGTGCCATCAGTTCATTGTGTGCATGATTGGCGGATTCGACGTCGCAATTGACGACGGCATAAACCGGGATACTATCCACCTCAACCGCTCGTACAAAGGGTTATATATTCCCCCAATGATTTGGGCTTCGGAAATCAATTTTACAGCGGGCTCGGTGTGTGCTGTCTTTGCCTCGCATTTATACGATGAATCTGATTACATTCGCGACTACAAAACATTTCTTCGAGCAGTGCAATCACCCCTTCTTTATAACAGCTTAGACGCAGCATAACCTTCATAGAAAACGAAGTTTTTTGTGGGAAAAAAATAACGCAGTTCGTAACTTTTACATCTGTCTTTACCGTTCTAATTACACCGACTCCTGCACTAACTCTATCATATCTGTCGATATTTCACGGAGCATAAATAACATGACCGATGAACAAGCGATGCGACGCGCTCTTGATCTTGCTCTCAAAGGTACGGGTAAAGTCAGTCCAAACCCAAGGGTTGGTGCAGTGATTGTCCACGAGGGCGAAATTATTGGCGAAGGTTGGCATAGTGCATATGGCTCGGCTCATGCTGAAGTCGAAGCTATACGCAGCGCTTCGCGTCCACTTGAAGGTGCAACGCTGTACGTGAACTTAGAACCGTGTAACCATTTTGGGAAGACCCCTCCTTGCACTCATCTTATTATCGACAAAAAGTTTCGGCGTGTCGTTATTGGCATGACCGATCCCAATCCCGAAGTTTCTGGGCGTGGTATTAGTGAACTTCAACAGGCAGGAATCGAGGTGAACATTGGTGTTCTAGAAGAAGAAGCCCAATGGATTAACCGATTCTTCACGAAGTATATCACTACTGGACAGCCCTATATCCTTGCTAAAATTGCTCAATCGCTTGATGGGTGCATTGCCACCGTGTACGGTCAATCGAAGTGGATCACCAGCGAAGAAAGCCGCCAAGTAACACATGCTTTGCGCGCAGAAGTTGATGCTGTCCTTGTTGGTGCTGTCACTGTGGCGAAGGATGACCCAGAACTTACAGTACGATTGGTTGAAGGTAGAAATCCAAAACGTGTTATTTTAGATTCCGACCTTTCCATTTCGCTCAAATCCAAAGTCTTTGCCGAAGAGGACAGACACAATACGTTTGTATTCTGCACACAATCAGCTATGACGAAACACAAAGCAACTGCGCTCAAAATTAGTGGTGTTAATGTTTTTGCAGCAGGTGCAGGAACGGGAGATTATCTGAGCTTGCGTGCCGTGCTCGAACAACTCGCCTCAAAAAATGTGGCATCTGTTATGGTTGAGGGAGGAGCTCGTATCTTTTCATCGTTTGCTCAAGAAAATCTCATCGATGAGTTACATATTTTCACTGCCCCTATTCTTATAGGCAGTGGTCTGCACTCTTTTTCTTCGCTTTCAGTGCCATCGCTGCAGATTGCGAAAAAGTTTACCTTCAAAAGCATTACGCCCTGCGGTACAGATATGTATGCTGTCGCTGTACGTCGACCAGCATCATAGCACAATCTCTCAGGTCAAACTAGTACAGCGCTCTACATCTTAACTTTATCGTTTCACCACTTTACTCACTGCGGTATGTGTCGATTTTTAGCATATTCAGGTCCACCGGTGCTTGCCGAGGATCTATTGTACAAGCCAAGGTTCTCTCTTATTGTCGCGCAAAGCATGCAGGCAGAGGAAATGTCCGTTGCAGTCAATGGGGACGGATTTGGCATAGCATGGTACCAACCGGAGCTCGACAATGAGCCATGCGTTTTTCGCAGTATCAAGCCTGCATGGAGCGACATGAACCTGAAAAATTTGTCTAAGAAAATTTATTCTCCTTTATTCTTTGCCCATGTTCGTGCTGCCTCACCCGGCTCCTCTGTCGAAGAAGTAAACTCTCACCCTTTTCAGTGCGGAAGACTTGCGTTTATGCATAATGGTATGGTGGGTGAATTTAATAAAATACGCCGCCCTTTATTGCGCCGGTTGAATGATGTTGCGTACGAAGCAATTCTTGGCTCCACAGACTCCGAACATATGTTTGGACTTTTTCTCAACCATATTGAAGACCCGTTCGGCGACATCTCCACTGATGAGCTTGTTTATGCAATGCATAAGATGCTTGATGACTATTGCGAGCTCTATGTAGAATGTGGCTTAACTAAACATTCCTATCTTAACTTCTGTGTAACAAATGGCAAAGCCATCGTTGCTACGCGGTACACAACAAATCCCCTTGTTCAGCCTTCAACGCTGTACTATATGTACGGAAGTAGATATCACTGCGAACATGGAGAATGCCGCATGGAGAGCTGCGGAACCAGCCGCCCAGAGTCTGTTATTATCGCCTCAGAGCCATTTACAACGCGCCGTTCAGACTGGATGAAGGTCGAGCGTAATGTCATGATGATTGTTGATGATCATAAAAACATACGCTTCCAGAGCATTCGCCTTCCCATCGAAGACTTGGAACAAGAGCCTGCATATACACCTTAACTCCTTC